>JABGYE010000151.1:0-4963 GCA_018675395.1 Akkermansiaceae bacterium | reverse complement strand
GGCCCACTCGCGGCATCGGCCGTGAAGCTCAGAAAAATCTGGGCGGCACTGGCTGCAATCGACGGCGTTCTCCCGCCATCTGCAGCGAGAGGATCGGTCCCCCAAATGAACTCCTCCTCATTTGTGGTGTGGTCACTGTCAGGATCTGCCCCTGCACCGGAGATCAATGGGTCTCCAAGTTGCTCCGCATCGTCATCGGTTTCGATCCAGGATTGACCGGCAGCTTCATTGATTTTTGAAACAAGAGAAGTGTCTAGGTAGCGGGAATACTTTTCTTCAAAATTTTTAATCCAATCCAAAGTATCGGCAGCAAATTGAAGCGCTTGTCTTTCTGACTCTAACCGTATCTTTACATGGCATTTTGTTCCGAGCGCGCGGAAATTGAGTTCCCGTACTCCTAGAGGATTAGGTGTTAGAAATTTGCTTAGGTTCGGAGCACTCATGAGTTGTTCCTAAAATTTAAGTTGAGCAGTGATACTAAAAGTGTTGGCTGTAGGATACGCTTCTGAAGGCGCTGAATCAGTTCCAACACCTTCCATCGTATAATGCTCGTAGGCTCCGGAAACAGAGAGGTTCTCATTGACTTTATAATTGATCTTAAGGCCTATGCTTGTTGCGTGGAGGGATGATAAACGGTAGTCCGCTGAGTAGTTGGGACCACTGCCGTTGGGTTCATCTGCCGGGGTATCAATATTGAGTTGGTTTAGACTTTTTACGAAAAAGTCGGCACTGTTCTGATTGTAGAATCTATAAAAAGGCGATATGAGGAGTTTATCATTAATTTCTTGGCGCCATTCTACTTCCGCGGTTTGTGAGAAGATTCCATAGTCATCGTTGGATAGGCGAAAGGCGGCTTTGAGTGTTCCTTTGAGTGATTCAAAGTAATGCTTAGTCTCCTGATGGAGGACTTGTCTTGTACGACTATCGGGTCTGTTCTCCCTATAAATATTAACGATGGGAATACTGATTCCCGGGGCAATCACAAAGTCTTCGTTTCTTTGAACTACCTTATAAGGATCGTTAAGATAACCTTCTGCGTATCCGAGAGTGAGGTCTGCAGAAACAACTGTGTTTTTACCTAGAAGTTGGGTCACTCCGGCAAATATGTCATAGCTGTCTTTTTTCTCATCATCTAGGAGAGGAACTTTGAGAACATCATCAAGATAATTGAATCCAAATGCTAGGGTAGTGTTACCCAGATTATAATCCTTTTCGTAGTTGATTGAAATACCGCTCGAGAAATAATCAGATTCTTCGCTTTTTGAGAGTTCGAGCTCGATCCTTTGATCTTCTATAGTGTATTGGAGTGCAGCCATTATCCCAGTCCTCACATCTTCAAGATCAGATATGAAAGGTTGATCTCCACCTGGGAGAACGCCCGTAGGTGATGATCCTGTGATAGCGTCATTCAGGAGCTGGAACTTGAATGTCGATTCATCGCTAAGGTCAATCTTTCCCCTGAAGTAATTGGCTTCGACCCTGATCCTCTCATTGCCCTCATCGTATATTTGAAATCCATAATCATATTCCTGGCCCAATTCATTGGCCCTTGAGCTTACCCAAGGCAAGAGACAGGTCAGGATGATCGGCCGATGATAATTGCTAATCATTCAAGATTTTTCCCTGAGCTCAACGTTCAGGCGGTAGTATTTTGTTTTATCGCTTAAGTTTGTGGAAATTGTGATTTCCTGACCGTTCCCAATAATGTTTTGATGTCCCTGCACTGGTGTCCAGGAACCTTTGGAAATATCACTGGATTCCTCGAGACTGTAGGCACGTTCTAATCCGATGTAACCTTTGCCGGCTGCGGGCTCTGTCTGAAATGAGACTTCGAGCTTAGAGTTTTGTAACCTTAGTGTAGTTTCTGAATCTATACTTTGTTTGATTGGTGAATTACCTAAGATGTATTCAATTTCGTTCGTTAACCCATCATCGTCTGCATCTTTATCTGGTGCTGTCAGTTCAGGATTAATGTTAACAGCTCCAAAAGTCTCTGATGCCCAGCTATCGTAGTCGTCCAATACTTCTAAATTGGCTGTCTTTGAATCAATGAATCCTGAGTCGTTGGAAATTCTCACCCAGTAACTGGTATCTTCATCCAGTGGTCCAATTATCAGCGATTCGATGTTCGCACCAGAAATGGGTGCTGAGGTATCACCCGAATTACCTTTGTACCATTGATATTTGAGTCCGTTTCCGATGGCGATGACTTGAAGGGTTTCTTCTCTGACTGAAGTGGTAGTGAGGCTCAGAGGATGAGTAGAAATCGCGGGAGGTTGTGCTCCAGGAGCTATCTCTATCGTGAAAGTTTTTGTTTTCTTTCCTCCGCCACGGTTTTTCTTCTCGTAAGCACGAACTTTGACTGTGTAATTTCCAGACTCAGTTGGTGTTCCGGTGATGCCGTCAGTGTTGCTGTTAGTTGAGTTGAGGTGAGTTAGGCCCGGAGGCAGTTCACCTATGACGGCCCAGCTCTTAGCACGGGAAGGAGCGCCGGTGACCTGGTAGACTAGATTCAATAGTTCACCTGCCTTGGCTGGTACCGTTGATGATCCGGCAGAAGGGGCAATTTGCTTAATTTGCGTAGCGCCGCTAACGGCATCAAAGGCGCCCAAACCGGCAACGGTGACTGAAGACCATTTGATAATCTGAGTGATTGCTGCTGGACTAATGAACTGGGATTCATAGGCAACAAAATGGGATGCTGCGCCTTTATTCAATATCAGACTGGTAATTCCCGCTTTTGGTAATTGCTTACCGTAGAATTTGATCTTGTTGTTCTTTAGCATCTTCATCTGAATTAATTACAACCACATCCGCCGCCACCGATTAATCCACCTCCGAAGCTTCCTTCCCTTGAGAAGTATCCATGCTCGGTCATTGTAGTGATCAGAGCATGCAGTTCACCAGACATGCCCAGTTCTGATAAGTTGCCACGATCATAGGGCTGTACCCGGACAAGATTTTGCGAACAATTGCACAAACAAATCATAGAAAAAATCAGTAGGGCAAAGAGTTTGAGGGATTTCATGATCAAAAATGTATTTTATTGGACAATGTAAATAATATTGAAGGGTTCTTTGGATCCAATGAGAATCAAAATGTCATTCACTGTACCTTTAATACATTGTAAAAATGAATAGAACCTGTCGAACACCTTAATGTTTGTTAACGTTGATTTAACTTAATGTTTGTTGATGTTGGGTTAATATTGCTTTTAGGTGGATCACGCATCCTGAATGCCGATTCAGATATTTTGGATGACGCCGGAAGGTCAAGCTGACAGGATTTCCCAATGCGCCCCTCTCCCGTGGAAACATGAAAATTTTGTTGGTAGAAAATGACCGGAAGATTGGCCAGTTCATTAAGAAAGGACTGGAGGAAGTCGCCTATCCAACAACCTTGGCCAACAGTTGCGCTACGGGCATGGATGCTTTTTTTGAGGGCAACTTCGACGTGGTGATCCTTGACCTCGGTTTGGGCGATGGCGATGGGATGGATTTGCTGGCCGCCTGGCGCCACCAGAAATTCCAGACCCCCGTGCTCATTCTCAGCGCCCGTGGCGACATCAATGACAAGGTGAACGGCCTCAACCTTGGGGCCGACGATTACTTGGCCAAGCCCTTCAGCTTTGCGGAGTTGCTTGCGCGCATTCGCTCTCTCGGGCGCCGGCAATCCGGTCAGAGCAAAACCCTGCTGCGACATGGCTCACTGCAGATGGATCTGATCTCGCGCGAGATATCGCTGGATGGGCAATCACTGGAGCTGACACCGCGCGAGTTTGCCCTGTTGGAAATGTTCCTGCAAAACATCGGTCGCGTATTGACTCGCACTCAGATTATCGAAAAAATCTGGGACGTGTATTTCGACATGGAAACTAATCTGCTCGATGTCTATATTAGCAAACTCCGAACTAAATTAGTCAGCGATGATTCCGACACGGTGAAGATCACCACCATCCGTGGCGTGGGCTACCGTTTCGAAAAATGACCCTGCGCATACGCCTCGTCATGTTCTTCTGCGGCACTACAATGACCATGGTGCTGCTGACATTTTTTTTTGGCCAGCGCAACGTGCATCACGGAATGATGTCGGGCATGGATTTCCTACTGGACGCCGAGGCAGAGGAAATCGAGGCGATCCTGAAGGCCAAGGGGGCCGATAAAAATTCCTTGCTCGTTTATTTGGCCATTCATGATCATGCGTTGCTGGATGCCGAAGTCTATTATTTTTCAATCCATGAGTCGAACGGGAAAATCGTTTATGAATCCCCCGAAATCGAGAAATCCGAAACACATCTGCCCGACTTGGGAACGGGCCGATACAAGCGCACGATCCACTCTTCGCAACTGGGGGAACTGCGGCTGGCGGAATATCCAATGGGCAACCTGCACATTCAAATTGCAAAATCCATGCAGGAACTGAACCAAATTCAATCTCAATTCAACCGGACCCTAGTGCTGACGCTTCCGGTGGTTTTCATTGTGATCCTGATAATTTCACTTGGCACGAGCAGGTTCGTTTTCAAGCCGATCCAGAACATCCGCAAAACCGCCCAGCGCATCACCGTCTACAACTTGAGCGAACGAATCCCCGAACCCTCAGGGCGCGATGAATTGGCCTCACTAACCCATCTGCTCAACGAGATGTTTGACCGGCTGGAAAATTCTTTCCACCAAATCAAGCGCTTCACTGCCGACACCTCTCACGAACTGCGCACCCCGCTTTCGCTTCTGCAACTCCACGCTGAGAAACTCCACTCCTCAATCGATTTGCCGCGTGAGCTGCAGGAAAACGCAAAAGAACTTTTGACCGAAGCGAACCGCATGACCGAGGTGGTGAACCGCCTCCTGATTTTAACCAAAGTGGATGCGGGCATCTTTGACCTAAAAATAACCCGCATTGATATTAAGGAATTTACGCAGGAATTGTTTGAGGACGCCCAAATCTTGGCAGAGGCGAAGGG
>JABGYE010000389.1:0-6693 GCA_018675395.1 Akkermansiaceae bacterium | reverse complement strand
CTATCGGCAGGTTCTTTCCCTCCCGCCAAATATTGCCACTTCTCACCCTGTTTAATTATAGTTTCACTTTTTCCAGCAGAATCACTGCTAAGCTTAAGATCGGAACTTCGCTTAATCCGACTATTACCTTTCCAGTCATAGAAGGTACTTTCGACTTTGCCTTTTGAGATTTTTTTTATCTCAAATTGATCTCCGCGATACATGATCCATTCACCCTCGATTTGTTTAATCAAGTTGCCGTGATTATCAGCACGCGCAATTTTGAAGGTTGTGAGCAATATCCCCACAACTAATATTAATTTTATTTTCATAATTATATTTGGTTTAATTTTTTGCTGTTGGGGCTATTAATTTTTATTATTATGATTTTAAATTAAAAGATCAAGCCCGCCTTTTATAGGAGCACCGGAATCGTTAATAATATACTTGCTATTACTTACTGATTCACTGCATAAGAAGATTATATGTACAATAAATTCAGTTCTCTTTGTGTCGCTCTAACATTAGTTTTCTTTAGTTTCCCATGTGTGGCTGATCACCATAAGGGAGGAGAGTTTATTGAGCCAACCATTGATATAGGTTGTGTTGTTAGTGATATAGATTCTTCTGTTAAATTTTATACCGAAGCTATCGGTTTTAAAGTTGTCGGCGGTTTTAAGGTCTCCGGTGACTTTGCTGAGAGTTCGGGGCTCACCAAAGCTAAGGAACTTGACATCAAAGTTCTCACGTTAGGCGGAGCCGAGGGGGAAGAAGCCACTAAACTCAAGCTTATGCAGGTCAAAGGATCTGGAGGAAAAGCTGACCAGAGTCATATCGACAGCACGTTGGGGTTTAGTTACATTACTATTTTCGTTAAAGATACAGACAAGGCAATGGCTCGGTTGAAAAGGGCCGGGGTAAAACCCATTGCCAAAGGTCCTGTTACTTTGCCTAAGAATCTAGATCCGTCACTTTCCTTGACCATTGTAAGGGACCCTGACGGCAACTTTGTTGAGTTGGTCGGCCCCAAGCCCAAGTAAGAATTTTTCCTGAGGAAAGGTCATGAAGTATCTGGTAGTTAGTTGCTCCCTTAATCCGGAGAGTAAGAGTAAGTTGCTCGGTCTTTCAATTAAAGAGAACATTGAGTCCAGGGAAGGAACCGTTGAGTTCCTTGACCTTGCCGAGAAACAGATTCCTATTTGTGATGGGGATCAGGTTTACTCAGAACCCATAACCAGTGAACTTGCTGAATGTATCCGTTCCGCCGATGGGATAATTCTATGTGTTCCGATCTATAACTATGATGTTAATGCTGCTGCGAAAAACCTCATTGAGTTAACTGGCAGAAACTGGATGGGCAAAGTTGTTGGTTTTGCCTGTGCTGCCGGTGGGAAGGGGAGCTATATGTCTGTAATGAGTGTTGCCAATAGCCTAATGCTTGATTTTAGGTGTCACATTGTTCCTAGGTTCGTTTATGCACTCGGTGATGCGTTTCAGGGGAGCGAGATCACTGATCCTGAGGTCATTGAGAGAGTCGAGGAGCTTGCCGAAGAAATGATTCAGGTCAGTGAGTCACTAGCTAATCGCTCTTAGGAGATTAATCTCAGATCTTGCCTCTTTGCTGATCCTTGAGTTCTTCCTGATAGTTGCTTATTTCATTGGAATCTTCTTTTGCCTCTGAGGAGTAGAAAATAAATCCTATCGCTCGTCTGGGCTTGTCATTTGATAGGTTCTTTCCAGCGAGATGAATTGTCAGAGAGTCATGAACGATGAGATCTCCCTCTGAAGCGGGGGCCGGGGCTTCATTCATTTTGTCATCTTCATTTCCATAGTCAGAGATTCCCTGAGAGAATCCAAGTGTTCCTGTAAGGCCATGTTCTCGCATTCCTTTAAGGTGCGATCCTCTGACATAACGAACGCAGCCATTTTCCTCATCCACATCATTGAGTGCCAGCCACATAGTCAATGCTTTTGGAGGATCGAGCTTGAAGTAAAAACCGTCCTGATGGGGGGGGGTAGCAGTGCCTATTTTTGGTGGTTTATTAAAATATTGTAGGTTCTTGGTAATGACATCTGTCCCCAGCAATTCTTCTGCTACTTGTTTGGGTTTGCCATTGAACAGTTCATGGAACCATGGGTCGTGCTCATGCATTCGTTGTAACTGTTTGAGCGAATTTCGATCATTTTTATCTTCATAGAAAACCTCAGCACCTGGGATTTTAGGTACAGTTTTCTTGATGTAATTTTCGATCCTTTCATTACATTCCTGAACCTCAGCTTGGTTCAGAAAAGAAGGGAGCATAAGGTAGCCTTCCTCTTTGTACTTAGAGATCCTATCGCGGCTCAGTTCAAATTCGTTAGAGTTATCATTCCTCATATTCATGCATGGGCGAACCCGTGAATGAATATGAGGACTTTGATAGAGAAATCAATAATCATAACGATACCTATTAAGGTATCCTTTGATTGTTGAGTTCTTATTCCGTCAGTGAGAACCGGTAGAACTTTTTGTCTCCACTGAGTGGGAGAGTTCCGGAAAGAGTCCTTTCGGTGGGCTGCCAATCAATGAGATCACCACTTTCTTCGACCCTAAGATCAATAGTGATGGTGTTGTTGCTTGGGTTAGGCCTCAAAAGAATCGATCCTGATCTGCCGTCTTGAATTTCCTCTACCGTTGGGCGCTCGCACAGTTTTCCGATTTCGATAATTTTATCGATGATTGTTTCGTTCAATGTTTCAATTTCATCAGTCAAGCTAATGACTTGAGTGCATTTGTCCTCGTACAGTTTGTTGAGATCTGTGATTTCCTGATCCTTGTTATTGATTGTTTCGTTAAGTGCTTCTATGGCGTTTGATTGGTTTGAAGCCTGTGCCAGTGAATCAGACAAAGAGGTGACTTGTTCATCGAGAGAATTGATCTGAGAGTTTTTCTCAACTAGTAAAGTGTTGAGAGTGCTTATATTTTCATCGAGAGAATTGATTTGAATCATTTTTGTTGCAACAGATTCCTCAAGTGAAGTTATTTGATTGCCCTTTATTGTGAGTGAATCAGACAAAGAGGTGACTTGTTCATCGAGAGAATTGATCTGAGAGTTTTTCTCAACTAGTAAAGTGTTGAGAGTGCTTATATTTTCATCGAGAGAATTGATTTGAATCATCTTTGTTGCAACCGATTCCTCGAGTGAAGCAATTTGATTGCCTTTCATTGTGAGGGAATCAGATAATGACCCTACCTGCTCATTGAGGGATAGAATTTCAGAATTCTTCTGATCCAGAGAGTCGTTCAAATTACTGATATCGCCTTTCAGTGATACGATTTGGTTTCCCTTTGAAACAACTGTATTTTGGAGAGAGGTGATCTGAGTTTCCTTAATTTGTAATGAATCAGCTAATGACTCGACTTCATCGTTAAGTAATGAAATTTCTGCCACATTCTCTGATAATTGGATGTCTTGTGTTTCGATGATCTGCCCAAGAGTATCTAGCTCTGATTGCTTGGCGGATAGAGTGGTCTCAAATGAAATAATTTGATTGGATTTCTCATCTAATGTGGCAAGTAAATTTTCATTAGATTCTTGTAACTCTATAATTGTTTCTTGATTCGTTGATGCATCGGCCAAGTCGAACTGCTCAGGGGAGGAGAGAACTTCCTGCCTGCCTACTTCCCTTTCTGCCAATAGTTCTTCCTGAAGGAAACCATAATTGGTTACAGTGAAAGAGTTAACTGCTCCGATGAAAGCGTCAGTACCTATCTCAGGTAATCTTCCCTCGAACCCAACAAGCCTCAGTTCGGAGCAATCCTCAAATGCGTTATTTCCAACACTTAGTATTGTCTGTGGCACGATGACTCTTGTGATTTTAGTGCAGCTTTCAAATGCATTATCTGCTATCTTAGTTACAGGAATTCCTTCGATGCTTTCAGGAATATTAATGGTACCTTCAGCGGACACGGCGCAACGGGTGATGGTTGCCCCGTCTGCTCCTAAATTATCAATTAGGAAGCTTAAATTTCCGTAAGTCCCACTCAGAGGGAGGATGCTCAATTCATCTATCCAGCCAGAGTCATCTCCATCTGATTCGGACTCATCCTTAGAATATGCCCAAGTTACTGAGTGTGTTCCTTTCGGTATGATAACCGACTCAATCATCCATTCAGTATCACCGCTAATCTGTTTTTTGATTGTTCCGTCCAGTGATACGCTTAGATAATCGTGACCCTCCTCAGAACTGACTTTCCACCAGAATTCAGCGATCGTGGGCCCCTCAATTTCAAGAGTCACTGAAGTGGTCTTTGTATCAGATATTGAACCGCTCTGGGCCGCTCCTTCGCTATCATGGGTCACCTCTGCCTGATAAAACCATGCAGAGTCAGATGGTGAATTTGAGCTGAATTGACCCGCGTATCCGATCGCCTCTTTCATTCCAGGGAAACTAGATTCACTGGTAGGGTCGGTTCCGAGTGTGACTTCTATCTTATCATTAAAGCCATCATCATCAGTGTCCGCTGTCAGGTCACTGGTACCATAGGTCTGCTCTTCGGTCTCTTGGTCCAATCCGTCCCCATCACTGTCCTCTGATCTATCATCGCTGATACTGATAAGGATGACTGCGTCTGATGAATCGCCGTTCGAAGAGGTGCCTTTGAACGGGAGGTTAATAGTGGATTCTACTTCATAGTCGAGATCTTCAGGATCGTTCACGATGACTTTGTTGCCGGTTATGATGAAAGCATTGATGCCGTCGTTATCGGAATCATAATTCTGAAGAAATTCATAAGAGGTTTGACTGGATGAGTTTGAACTGCCGATGGTGCCGATGAGAGTGCCCTCTTCAGAATTTTCTATTATAGAAAAGTTTTGATCGGATATTGAAAAGGCACCAAAGCTCTGAGTCTGAAATGCTCCGGAAGCGCCGGAGATCACAGGATCGCCGCTCTGCGCTCCGAGCAAGACGGTCCCGGTATCGAGATCTACTGATGCTGCAAAGATTGGTGAATCTGCCGCAAAATTAACACCCGTATCAATCAGGAAAAGTGTTTCAGAATCAGATATGCTTTCTCCTTCTCCTCCAATGATGAATATTCGCTTTCCTAAAAATTCAGATGAGCCGCCATCACCGCTTGCGACTCCACTAAAGAAACCATCAAGATTAAATGCCGAAGCTCCACCGAATGTGGATGAGTTACCAAATTGGGTAAATGAATCTTCTAGGAGTTGAGGACTTGAATAGCTATTCGGATCCGAAGACGTTCCAACGGCAACGAAACCACCATTAATTGGTGTTCCATCGGATTGAACTTCTAGCCCACTCGAAAAGTTACTGAAGTTAATGGTTCCAGCATTGGAAATGGTATGCATTAGCAATGCTAAGATGATGAGGATTTGGTGAATTTTCATAGATCCAGGAATAATAAGTTTTTAAAAGGATTGGTTTAGTGCTTAAAAATGAGGGTATTTTTTTACAAATAAATATAGTAACTGCAAAAACCATAATTACTATAAATTTTAAACTTTTTATTTAAAATATATTAATAGTTTTTAGAGATTAATAAAATTGTTTTTTGAGTTAAAGCGTTAGGTGGCTGTTTATGCCTCTGTTTGAACCTATTAAATAAAGGAAAAGAAAAAGTTCAGTTGCTTTGATTTTTTATATTTTTAAGTACCAAAAAAGTACCTTGTAAGTACTTGAATCGCTGATTACTAATCGAAACATGAGATCCATTTTGCTTAATTCTCTCATGATCTGTTTCATTATTGGCCAGGTCTATTCCAGTCAGAAGCCAAACATCATCTTCATAATGGCTGATGACATGGGATTTGGAGACGTGGGTGCTCTTAATGCTAAATCAAAAATACCGACACCTAACCTTGATAGGCTCTCTCGTGAAGGAATGACTTTCACGGATGCTCATTCTCCATCCGCAGTGTGCACGCCCACAAGATATGGAGTCATGACGGGCAGATATTGTTGGCGCTCCAAGTTGAAGTCAGGTGTTCTTAATGGTTACGGGGCTCCTCTAATTGAATCGGGGCGAATTACGGTCGGATCCTTTCTCAAGGATAACGGTTACGCCACGGCCTGCGTTGGTAAATGGCATCTGGGATTAGGTTTCGTAAGGAAAGAAAACTCAAATAACAAACAGGATTTTGATTACTCGAAACGGCTCACGGACGGGGCTCACACTCGTGGATTTGATTTCTCTTTTATTATTCCTGCGTCACTGGACTTTCCTCCTTACGTATATATCAAGAATGGATCAGTTACCGCGGTGCCTGACCGTACTCAGTCCGGAGTTTCTTTTCCGGGATTTTTAAGGAAGGGTCCTATAGGAGCAGACTTTTTTATGGAAAATGCCCTCGATCACTTAGTTGATCAGGCAGTCGTATTTCTGAAATCAAGAAAAGGTGGTGACAAAAAACCGTTCTTTCTTTACCTGCCACTGACCTCTCCGCATAAGCCAGTCCTTCCTCATCCCCGGTTCCGCGGCAGTACGAAATTAGGAGTTTACGGTGACTTTATTTTTCAGACTGACGCGATGGTTGGAAAGGTCCTGAGCGCACTTGATGAGGGTGACTTGAGTAAAGATACATTGATTCTGTTCACCAGTGATAATGGTTCATTCATGTATAATCGTCCCAGTGATCCGGACCATCTGGAAGATTCTACGGTCCAGGCTTATAGGCCTGAAAACCATACTTCGAATGCTATTTTCCG
>JABGYE010000388.1:0-6007 GCA_018675395.1 Akkermansiaceae bacterium | reverse complement strand
TGGTGTCATCTTATAAAGTTTTCCGGTTTTTGAGTGAAGGTTGGTCCGTCCGGAGTGAGTCGGTGAATAATCAGCTGGCTCCTGCCCCAGTCACACATGATGGCTATGTTGTTATATTTTTCCGGCCAACCAGGCTCTTGGAGGAACATTGCCCCGGTTCCGCTGCCGCCGCCCAGATCAACGAGGGCAGGAATAATTTCATCCGTAAAATTTTTAAATAGCATGGGATATCCATATTCACCGCTTTGAATGTGATGAATGAATCTCACGTTCCATCCTCCTCCGTCATTCGTGTTGCCCCGAGTATAAATATTCATGAAGGGATCGATGGCAATATCATAAATGTTACGTAAACCATGCGTGTACACTTCCATCTCGCTACCGTCAGGGCGGACCCGGAGAACACCTCCACCGAGCATGGTCAGTTCGGTCCCGTCAGTTCCCTTTGCTCCATGAATTCCGAAATCGCCCACAGCAATATAAATCCATCCATCGATTCCCATTCTGATTCCGTTCGTTGTGTGATCTGCACCGCGGTCCTGGTTATGCTTTGGTGGGCTAATGTCTGAAATTAATTTTTTAGGTGCACCGTCAGCTATCCCGTCCCAATTCTTGTCTTCGAGGACTGACAGATGCATACCGGTTAACTTTCCTATACTGGCAGGTATGACCGTATGTAAGACATAGAGTTTTGTTCCTACGGCAATTAAACCTCTAGGATTATCAATGTTGGCATAGACTGTATGTTTATCCGCTTCTCCATCACCGTTCGTATCAACTAGGCGTACGATTTTTCCCTTTCCTGGGCCCTTTCCCAATGATCCAAGCATATCGACACCAACAAAGACTTCTCCGGTTGGTGCCGCACAGAGACACGCGGGGCTGGGGGTAATTTTTGGTCCGGAAAACTTTATGGATTCTAGTTCAGGAGGAACTTCTGCTATGGCCATTGTTAAAGAAACAGCCAAAATAGAGGGCATTAGCAAGGTTTGGGATATTTTATACATTAGGAAAGTGAACTTTTAATTAATTATACTCTGGGCTCGGATTTAGCGGGAGTTCTGCTATTAATTTTGCTCAATTTTCAAGAACTTGCCAGCTTCAACTTGTAATCTAGTTTTTTTAGTCGAGAATCCACGCCCTAACTAACTTCATGCAGTTTTTTCCCGGCCAACGTTGGATTAGCGAATCACAGCCTGATAAGGGCTTAGGATTGATATTGAAGACTTCTGAGGAAACCGTGACGGTGGTCTTTCCTGCTGTCGATGAGACCCTGACATATGCCTTAACCTCGGCCCCACTTCGCCGTGTAGTTTTTGGTACTGGTGATACGATTGAACTGCACGATGGAAGTAGCTTGATCGTAGAGGAATCCAAAGAATCTGAAGGCCTCATTAGCTACATCGTTGAGGGCAGGGAAATTGGTGAAAGTGAACTCAGCGATCGTATTGGATTTCATCAGCCCGATGCCCGTTTACTGGGTGGTCGCATTAACTCTTCGAGAAAGTTTCTTTTAAGACAGAGGACCCTCCAAGCAAGATCTGCAATGAGAGGACGTGAAGAGAGGGGCCTAATGGGTGCACGCATAGATTTAATCCCTCACCAACTTTACATTGCTAATGAAGTTAGTAAGAGACATGCTCCTCGGGTCTTACTTGCTGATGAGGTTGGCCTTGGAAAGACAATCGAAGCTTGTCTCATCATGCACAGTCAATTGGTATCGGGGCGCATTTCTAGGGCCCTTGTCCTGGTTCCTGAACCGTTAGTGCACCAATGGTTCATTGAGCTCTTGCGTCGATTTTCACTCCAATTTGCTATCTTTGATGAGGAGCGTTGTGTTGCGATAGAGAGTGGGGGTGAGCCAGAAACTTTGGGCCTTGAAGAAGTTCTATCCGAGGAATTGCCGACAGAGAACGTACCTGAGGAGGAAGTGAATCCTTTTCTTGATGACCAGCTCATCTTGGCAAGCATTGATCTTTTGGCCAATGATGAACGCCGAGCCTCTCAGGCACTGGATGCTGGATGGGACATGCTAATTGTCGATGAGGCACATCATTTGGACTGGTCAGTTAGTGAAGTCAGTAATGAATATAAAATTGTTGAAAAGCTCGCATCTACTACTGATGGGCTACTTTTACTTACAGGTACTCCGGGACAGCTCAGGCCAGAAGGACACTTTGCGAGACTAAGATTGTTGGATCCTGATCGGTTCTCGGACCTTGAAAAGTTTCTGGTCGAATCCAAGGACGCGGCCCAAGTTTCGGCGATCGCGGCCAAGATTGGTACGGATGTTGATTTTGAGAATGCAGAGAAGGCTAAACTCTCTGAATGGATAGGAGGTGATGTTCCTGAAGACTCAGAAGAGCTCTTACGCAGGCTCCTTGACCTTCATGGGACCGGAAGGGTCATGTTTCGTAATCGCCGAGTCAATTTGGGAGGCTTTCCGGAAAGAGAGGCAATCTTATGTTCCCTAGAGACTGAGAATGAGGAGAATGATCCACGCATTGATTGGTTAATTAATTTATTGGAAAATCTTGGAGAAGAAAAAGTACTAGTCATTTGTCGTACCGTTGAGGATGCAGAGAAGTTAAATGAGTCGATCTTGGAAAAGGTGCGTTTAAAGACAACGCTTTTTCATGAAGGTTTAGAGTTAATAAAGAGAGACCGTAGCGCTGCCTACTTTGCTGAAGAGGACGGGGCAAGAATGTTGATATGTTCTGAGATAGGAAGTGAAGGAAGGAACTTTCAGTTTGCGAGGAACCTCATACTTTACGATTTGCCCGAGACCCCGTCACTCCTCGAACAGAGAATTGGAAGACTTGACCGTATTGGTCAGAGGGAAACGGTCAGGATTTATATTCCTTTTGTCGTGGGCACTGAGCACGCGGCCCTCGCTCAATGGTATCACCAAGGAATGGACGCTTTTCAAAAACCAATTGAGGGAGGTTCAAAATTACTTGAGCAGTTTGGCGAAGAAATGGAAAGGACCGATCCTTCCGATTCGAATGCATGGGAGCAAATCATTATGCAAACCAAGGCAGCAAAGAAGGACCTTGATGAGGAACTTGAATTGGGTCGGGACAGGTTATTAGAGATGAGTTCATTTGATCAGGAGGCTGCAAAGAAAATCGTGGATGACATTGATGCGATAGATCAGGACCCCACGCTTGAAACTTTGATGACTGATCTTTTTGATCAGTTCGGGATCGCGATTGAGGAGCTCGGAGATCATTGTTATTATATTAAACCTGATACTGTTTTTGCAGGAGATGCTTTCCCTGGGATGCGGGAAATTGGTATGTCCATCACTTTTGACAGGTCCTCTGCGATGAGTAATGAACAGATGACTTTTATTTCTTGGGACCATCCTCTCGTATCTACTTGCATAGACCTGATGCTGGATGGAGAACAAGGATCTAGTTCGTTCGGCCAGATACTTGGTACGGCTGCCCAGGCAGGTCTCGTGGCGGAGTGTACATTCTTGTTGGAGCCGGTCTGCCCAGTTTCTTTAGGTTCGGACAGGTTCCTTCCGCCTACCCCTATCGCAGTTGTTGTTGATCATGGTGGGAACGATATCAAAACGAATTTCGATGCCACGAAGGTCAGGGAAGGTAATCGTAAGTGGCTCCGATCTAAAATTGAGATTCTCAAAAAAATGGTACCCGTTATGATAGAAGCGGCAGAAAAGTTGGCAGAAAAAGATGCAGTTAAGAACCGTAAGGTTGCAGGAAAGAAGATGGAAAAGGTCCTAGAGGACACCATTGACCGACTCGAAAGGTTAAAGAGGCTAGGGCATCCGGTCCGAGAGAGTGAACTTACTGAGGCTCAGAACGAACGTGATGCGTTGAGAGTTCATCTAGCTAAGTCTAGGCTCAGGCTCGATTCTATTAGGTTATCAGCGATCGGAGCCTAGTCATTAATGGCGGGTTAAGCGCATTATCAAAGACTTATTCAAGAACGATTATACTGAGAAAATTGAATTGCCCAAGGTCCCATGACTGTCTCCGAAAGATTCTTCTTCAATTCCCATCGAGTGCAGGATGCTCAGGAACATGTTCGTCATTCGGGTACGACCGGTCCAGTATTGACCGTGCTTTATACCCAAATTAGCTCCTCCCGCAATCATAGTAGGTAAATTGACGTTTCTGTGTGTGGTGCTGGCTCCGCTACCATAAAGAACGATAGTGTTGTCCAGAACGCTACCGCTTTGGTCTTGGAACTCATTCATTCGTTTGAGGAAGTAGGCCAATTGTTTGCTCAAAAAGCGATCATATTTTGCAAACTCAAGCATTCCTTCTTTGTCACTCTTGTGGGAAAGATTGTGGTGAGTGTGATTCAGTCCGAGCTTGAGCGGAAAAGTATCACTAATGCCCATGCCATCTTCCCGGTGCAAGAGAAACGTTATGCTTCGAGTGATGTCAGCATCGAAGGCTAAAGCGATCAGATCAAACATGGTCTTGTAGTAGACAGCAGGATCATCTTCGGGCGATGCATTGAGTTCAAGATGAGAATAATCTTGTTTCTTTAGAGGAATATCGAACCATTTTTCGGAGGCTTGCAAGCGAGTTTCAAATTCATTGAGGGAGGTCAGATACTCCTCCATTTTCTGGCTATCTATGCGTCCTAACTTTTTATCGAGAGTTTTAGCATTTTCGTAGACCGCATCTACCAATTTCATCCGCAACCGGAGCTTCTCGCGTTGTGTTTCAAGAGTGCCACGGCTTCCCTTGAACAGAGCGTCGAAAATGAGGCGTGGATTATTCTCAGCAGGGATTGGGATTCCCTTCTGATTGTAAGAAATAGTAGAGGTACGGGACGCATAACCTGTACCAGCATCGATGGATAGAACGAGAGAAGGCTGTCGGCAATGGTCATGGGTATGGCGGGCAATTACCTGATCAAGTGACACTGAATTAAATGTACCGGGCTTGGGATCATGAAGCGGAGCACCTGTAAGCCACATATCAGAACATACATGAGGATCGTTTTTGGTTCCATTAGCGTGCTCAAGCTCACCCAGAAAACTCAGTTGATCCCGATAAGGGCTGAGTGGTTCAGTGGATTTCCCAAACACAAAATTTCCGTCCTTTTCAGCCCGAGGGAACCAACTCCATTCATCGATTCCGTGTTTTTCGAACGGAAGTGACATGCCGTTCCCAACATAGAGTCCGCAAAAGCGCCGTGGAATCTCTTCAGTCACCTCTTTTCCCATTGCTTCGAGAAGAGGTAACGGTAATGCTACACCTGCCATTCCTTTTAAAACGGCTCGCCGATCGAGTTTGAATTTATGCGGCATTCTTGAAAAATTTGTTAATGCTAGAGTTTATCAGATCAGATTGAGATTACAAGGGACAAGATGGCGATGAACTTGTCTCATTTCTCAATGAAAAAGGGCTCTCGATAACGAACCGGACACAATCCTTCATAGGATATCCATTCGGACCAAGTGCTACTTCATCTTAGATACCAAAGTGCAGGTCAGATCAGCCAGCCTTTTGATTTTAACGAGGTGGGATTACTTCAGTTCACGCTTCGCAGCCCAGTAAATTCCGCGTAATACCATTTTCTGGAAATGCTCGTTGCGCCAGGCCTTGTGGTCGTGGCCGAGGGTGGTGTTGAAGACTCGGCCCTTACCGTATTCTTGCACCCAGCCCATCGATTGTTGTTCTTCACCGCGATCCATGCGGAATAGACTGTGGAGTTTGAACTGGGGATGATACTCGGTCTGGTAGGTCTCGTCGTGAATCTTGAAGTCTCCGAGGGGAGCGGTCACGGGATGCACTTTGTCCATGATTCGGATCCAGAAATCCCCTCCACGATGGGTGACGAAACGACCGCCTAGGAGCCGCCAGTAGACATCCGACTTTTTGAAGGCATCAGTTGCGTGAACCCCTACAAGCCCTCCGCCATTCTTCACGTAGTCGTGGAGAGAATCCTCCTCGGCTTTGTTCGCGAAGTCACCACCCGGTCCGTAGAAGAGTAGCACTTGGTAGTTCTTCAGGGTGGC
>JABGYE010000201.1:0-2767 GCA_018675395.1 Akkermansiaceae bacterium | reverse complement strand
TGGTCAGTGGCTCTAAGAGCGGTGATCAGTGAAGATGCGATGACGGCGGACTGGGTTGAACTTCCTCCGGATCTTTTACGAAAAATATCCAATGAAATACTTAACAGTGTTGCCGGGATTAATAGAGTCTTCTATGACATTTCCACAAAGCCTCCGGCAAGCATTGAGCTAGAGTAAATAAAATGAGCGATGGAGAGCAAGAAGGAGTAGAAGATGATCCTGTGATCAGTCCTATCGCTTCAGCCCTTGGTTATTCTAGAGAAAAGAAAGAGTTAGGAGACGAGAATGCGAATCCTATCGCGAAGCAAATAGCGTCTAATGAGCCTGATGATGAGATCCTTGACTTGTCATTGTTGGAAAGTTCACAACCGTTCGAAGAGGACAGCTATCAAAATGAAGAGAAGGGCAGTTATGTTTTTGCAATAATTGTCATGGTAATTGCGATTG
This sequence comes from Akkermansiaceae bacterium, assembly GCA_018675395.1. Taxonomy (GTDB): domain Bacteria; phylum Verrucomicrobiota; class Verrucomicrobiia; order Verrucomicrobiales; family DEV007; genus EC70. The sequence continues at coordinate 2,320 of JABGYE010000201.1, read as the reverse complement.
GGGCCGCTGCTGTCTTGGCTCATGTTTCGGGCAAGGCGGCCTGGCTACAGTAAGCTCACAAAAGGTAAGTAAATATGGAATTGGTCGGAAGTGTTTCTAGTCATCTTGGCGAAGGTCCTTTTTGGGACTCCGTTTCGAAGAGACTTCTTTGGGTTGATATTTTAGGTAAAAAGATACTGGAGCATGACTTTGAAAATGAAGTAACAATGGACAGAGACGTTTCAGGGAATCCCGGATGCGTTGTTCTCGCTGATGATGAGACTCTAGTCGCAGCAATTGATAATGGTATCTTTTCTATTAACCGTTCGGACTGGTCCGTTCAGAGTCTAGTTGAGGCGGATCCGATTCCTCGATTGCGATTCAACGATGGGAAGTGTGATGAGAAAGGAAGGCTCTGGGTAGGCACCATGGACAGAGAGGAGAGGGATCCTCTGGGGACGCTCTACTGCTGTTCAACAGAAAGTAGCCTTGAGCCTGCCCATGCAGGAGTGACGGTCTCTAATGGGATTGCGTGGTCAACGAATAATGAGGAGCTTTATTATATTGATAGTCCTACCCGATGCGTTTGTGTTTTCGATTTTGACCTGAGCTCAGGTCAAATTAAAGACAAGAGAGAGTTGATTAAATTTACGGAGGACGATGGCTTTCCTGATGGCATGACGACCGATTCGGAAGGTCGTTTATGGATTGCTTTTTGGGGAGGCTCTAAAGTGCTCTGCATGGATCCCGGTTCTGGAAAGATTGAAGGGAAGATCGATTTTCCGGTTTCGAAGATCACTTCTTGCGCCTTTGGCGGTAATGACCTTAGTCAGCTATTTGTCACTTCGGCGAGGGTTGAAATTAATGAAGAGGAAGAACCGTTAGCGGGTAGAGTCTTTGTTGTTGAGCCGGGAGTGACTGGTCTAGAGAGTAATCGATATCTGCTCTAATGTGTTTAAACTGAATCAATGGTAGGTACTTTATCAATAAGTTCACCAAGTGATTCCTGAGCTTTCATGAGTAGTGGGTAGTACGTGCCTTCCATTTTCTCTCCTTTAGTGATCCTAGGATAGTTGTCAGCCCCTGGAGCATTACTGCCGTCATCTTCCCGGTTAGAAACGACTCCGTCCGAAAAGACGTTAATGATGGTTGCTCTGCGGCCCCTCTCAGAATTGTTTTCGTAAGACCCATGCATGAGGAGAGGATGGTGAAAGCTTGCTTCTCCTGCTTTCATTTCGACGGGAACTTTTTTTTCAAAGTCCGCTACTTGTGCTTCGGTCAGTTTTTCTCTTATCGCATCCATGTCCCCAGTGAGGCTTTCCTTTTCAAGTAGTCCCCAACGATGACTATTTGGTATGTAATACATGCAGCCATTTCCTTTGTCCACATCATCAAGCCCTATCCAGCAAGTTAAATGACTCATTGGTTCGGTCCATGTCCAATAAGAAAAGTCCTGATGCCAAGCGACAACCCCTCCATGCTTGGCAGGTTTACTGAAGAGTTGATCATGAAATAGTCTAAAGTTTGCACCGAGGAGCTGGTAAGCGGCCATCGTGAATGCAGGGTTCCAGAGAACGTCATGGAAAGCTGGTCGAACGCGCCAGGCCCCTAGTGCATGGAAGACTGCAGTTTCAGGGTCTTCTGATTCGTTGCTGTGGTATTCGTAGAAAAATTCATTCCCTTCATGTTCAGGATCTACCATTTCCTGAAGCTCTTCACTTAGAGCATTGATCTGTTCTGAGTTGAGGGCTTGTATCCCATGTAAATATCCGAGCTCTTTGAATTGAATGACTTGCTCTTCGCTTAATGCGTGCTGTAGCCACCCTTCGGGCCCTTCGGGTGCAGTAAAGAGGTTGGTCAGGAGTTCACTATTTAATCCAAGGTCAGATGCCATGATATCATAATTTAAATGAGCCTTATCTATTGTGCTAATAATGATTTAATGGCTGTAATTATGATTAAACCAAGGTTTTTCCGATAATAATGAACTAAAAAATCTCGTTGAGCAAAGCCACTATAGAGGGGAAAATAACAATGTGCCTGCCGAGTTTAAAACCCCAGTCAATAGAGGAACCAAATTTTTGTTGGCTATGGGATGTATTGTGGTTGTCGTAGGAGGATTGAAGCTTGCTGCAGATCTTTTGGTGCCAATAGTCCTAGCGTTCTTTCTTTCTGTAATCAGTTTGCCAATTCTACGTTGGCTTCGTTCAATAGGAATTCCTCGATTTCCTGCAGTTTTCCTCACAGTGATTGTTGGTCTTGGAGTGCTTAGCCCAGTCGTTTTCATTGGTCTCAACATGGTAACAGAGTTCCAAAACAATTTTGATGTTTATAATGAAGG
>JABGYE010000049.1:0-17737 GCA_018675395.1 Akkermansiaceae bacterium | reverse complement strand
TCCTTGTCCAAGCGGATCTGGTAGGCTCTTCCGTTTTCGTCGCAATTAGCTGGTTCTGAAATTATCAGGAATGGAGCTAATAGAATGAGATGTCGTATCTTCATGGTCTCTTTGATCGAGTCTTTTGTGATTTCTTTTTGTAATCTTTTCCTTTGTCACTTTCAGCGCAGGACCTGATCCAGTCCCTAAGTCTGATGCTAAGTTCATTGGCTGTGTCCTTATTTATGGGGGCTATATTATTTTTTTCATGGGGATCTTTTAGCAGGTCGTATAATTCGTAACGGTCACTGCTTTTGTCATTTTTCTTTTCTTTTCTGGATATGAGTTTGTAACGGTGCGTGACAAAAGATGCCATTGAGCCACTTTGGAATCCTAGAGCATTTTGGCGTATCTTTGTTTTTCCTTCGATTGCTGACCTAAGATCAATCCCGTCGGTCGGTCTATTGTCAGGCATTTTTATGTTAAGAGTAGCCAGTATTGTGGGTAGATAATCTACCGTGCTTGCAGGAAAGTTAGTCGATGTTTTTGGTTTTACCTTTGAAGGCCATTCTAAGAGACCCGGTACCCGGACACCTCCCTCATAGAGGCTCCGTTTTCTTCCTCTAAATCCTCCTGTTTTTCCTGGTGAAGATTCGTTCCCTTCAGGTCCATTATCTGAACAGAACCACAGCATTGTATTTTCAGCGGCTCCTGATTCTTTGAGAGCTTTGCGTAATCTTCCGATCTGTTCATCCATTGCGGTGATGCAACCGTAATAATGCTGCTTGTATTTAGATTCTCCTTTATAGAGTGCAGTGTATTGGGGGCCTGCAACGACTGGCAGATGTGGCGTGTGAAACCATATTACTGAGAAGAATGGTTTGTCTGACTTTACGGAGGATTGAATGAAAGGGATCGCTCGGTCCATGATGACTCTGGAATTACTACCCCTCAGGTTTTCAGTGACTTCCTTACCCTTTTGGTTCCAGTAACGAGTTCCGTAATGCTGCAATTTTTCAGTTCTATTCTCGGAATCCCACCAGAGCCTTCGGCTCCCACCATTAGTGAAATCTTTTGGGACCCACATAGGATCCCAGGTTGGAACTTTCGATTCTGTCGAGAAGCAAACTTCGAATCCATTTTCTTGTGGAGGAGAAAAGTGTTTTACCCCTTTAGGGCCGCCCCTGTTCGCATCGGGAAGTTTTTTAGTTAATGTTCCCAGATGCCATTTCCCAAAGTGACCTGTCCTGTATCCTTTTTTAAGGAGCAGTTCAGCTAGTGTTAATTCTTCAGGTTTCATATGACCAGTATTAGCAAAATAGATTCCATATCGGAAAGGATGCCGTCCTGTGATGACGCTGCCTCTGGTAGGTGAGCAGACAGGTGCCGCAGCATAGAATCGATTAAATTTCATTCCTGAATCTGCCATTTTGTCTAGGTTCGGGGTCTTGATAGTTTGATTTCCATTGAATCCGACGTCTCCCCAGCCAAGATCATCACACATAATCAATATGATGTTTGGGGTCTGAACCTTTGCTGCAGAAGCAGTTACTGAATTGAAAGCTATGAGGCAGACGAGAAGGGTTCTCATAAGAATTTGATTGTTTTTAAGGGGCGCCATAGCGTCTTTTTTTGTTAGTGATCCCGATCCCGGGATTGAAGGTGTTGGTGGGATCTAATTCTTCATAGAATTTTCTTAAGGTATCATCAGCCTTGTACATATGACCGACGTTGTGCTCGGCCGGGTACTTAGCGCTCTTAGCGTCGAGGGATTTTAGTAATTTTTCTTTAACCTCTTTAAGATTAGTTCCTTTTTTAAATATGTAATCATGGTGGAAAACGTGACACATGAAATGTCCATAATATAGTGACAGATCAAGATCGCTCTTGATCTCAGGAGGTAGATTTTCGACCCAGTCGGAATCATTTCCAAGTAATGCAATGTCTAGTGCCAGCACCTCTTCTGTTTTCCGTTGATGCAGATTCTGGTATCGTATTGCAGCACCTGCTGCAGCAAAACGGTGCAATAAAGCGGCTTCTTGTTCATGTGCCTCACATTCAAAAAAGCTTACGTCCTCGGACTGGCTCCATTCTTCTTTGAGGTATTTACGAGCTTCTTCGATCCCGGAATCGCTCATGCATAGGATCAGATAGTGTTCGTATTGGTCCCTGTAATCGAGCAATCTTTTGGGTAAGTGCTGGGGAAAAATTCGGCTCAGATAGTAGAGGAACTGATCAGGCAGATACTTTGGCAAGAAAGGAATCTTATTAAAAAAATATTCTAGAGTAGATTTGATAGCGTAGAGCTTTGGAAGACGCTTCGTTCCAATGTGTTTGATGGACAGGAAAACATCCTTTCCATATTTGTTGGCTGTGTCGAAAATTCCTCTATTCATGTATTCGCACATTTCCGGAAGCTCTTTGAAATTAGTGAGAATGTGTTTACGCAAGACGCCAAAGTCAGTAGGGTCGTTAGTTCCGAGATAGAACACCTGTTTCTTTTCAGGTAATGGATAAGTGTCAACCCGCACGGCGAACGCTGCGACCTTTCCAGCGCTGCCGCTAACGTCATAAAGTCTGCTAGGATCGGCATTATAACGGTTTGGAAATTCGGCATCAGTATTACGGATACGGTTCTGATATTCATGGTCAGAAGCGGCTTTGTCCATTCCTTCAAGGTCATCGATAGGAATGTCTCCTTTTTCCAAACGATTGAATATTTCCTCGGGTGTTTGACCTAGATTCTTAATTCCGAGGTGATTTACCAATTTTAATTTCCTGTCCTCGTCTACTTGCGCAAAGAGTGATAGCTCGGTGTAAGATGATCCGCGCTTGCATAAGGCGCCGCCTGCATTGTTGGCGATCCCTCCCACGACCGTTGCTCCAATTGTTGTTGAACCGATTACGGAGTGAGGAGCGCGATTAATTTCTTTTAGTTCTTGCTCAAGTTCATGTAACGTTGATCCAGGAAGGGCGATGACTTGCTTGCCCCCGTCCAGTAGGATTATCTTTTTTATTCGAGTGATGTTAATGATTACAACTTCTCGATCGTAATCGAATCCGCTCGGGATTGACCCTTCTGTTAGGCCAGTTTTTGTGGCCTGCATGATGATGGCGCAGTCAGCTTCAACGCATATTTGAAGAACTTGCCAGAGTTCGAGTAAAGAATTAGGAAAGACAACGGCAAGGGCACCGCCGAATCCGGAACGGAATCCGCTACGGTAATACGCGGTCCGAGACTTTGCGGTCATCAGTCCCTTTTTACCGACAATGTTTTTAAGTTTACCTGTTAGTTCTTTTACTGCCATTTTCTGTCTTAACCTAAAGTAAGCTCATGATCTCCGAAGAACCCTTTTCTGTGAAGAATTAGGGGCTGTTGGGTTCTGAGGGTGTCCTTACTGTCTTTCAAAAGGATAATAATCTTAGGTCAAGACGAACCAAAGTGGAAGCTTACTTTTAGTTTTAGCTCAGTCCCATGATCCAGAGTCCGAATACAATTACTGGAGGTATAGAGATGATGGAGATGAGGGTTGTTATAATAACAATCCGTACCGCTGTTTCGGTGTCTCCTCCGTACTGTTTAGTGAGAATTATTGGGAATACTGCTGCCGGCATTGCGGCTTGGATCACTAGTACTTTTTTTAGTTCAGGTGATACCGGAGAGTACTTGGCATATAACAAAATGAGTGATGGTAAAATGATCATCCTCAGTCCTACCGCAAGGATCGCTTCTGGGGTCTTGTTTTGCTTCACTTTATTTCCATTTGCGCCATGTAGAAGGTCATAGACGGTGGCTCCTATCAGAAGAAGGCTGAGAGGTATGGCGCAATCGCCAAGCATCTTTGAGGTGCCTTCAAGTTTTCCGTGAAGCCAGTTGCCGGCTCCGACTGAATTAGCAATTAAGCAGGCCAGAGTCGTTATTAGTGGTGTGTTAAGGAGTCTTTTCCAGCTCCCTTTTTGATTGCCGCTGAGCATCATGACTCCTGCAGTCCACAGAGCAATTTCAACACCTATTGAATGCATTAGCAGAACGCCAATGGTGCCGACACTGCTTTCAGGGAAGAGCGCATATATTATTGGGATTGGAATGAATCCGTAGTTCTGTAATCCGGTCGTGACTGCGAACGCGCGTCGCTGCTCATTTGTTGATTTAAGGAATACTGATAAGTAGAAGCAAATTCCAATGCTCAAAATTAGGAAAAAGAAACCGGTCCCTGTTGCCGTTGCAATCGTTGATGTGTCCGTTAGCTTGGGGTTTCCAAGGATATGGTTGATGATGAAGGCTGGGAAGAGAAGATTGAGCGTGAGTTTGACTAGTGAATTATCAGATTCTTTGGATAAGATCTTTAGCCGCCTGCAAACGTAGCCGCTTGCTATGATAATAAATACAGGGGCGCAGGCCGCGAAAATCGTAAAATAACTGAGCAAGATGCTAGGATTCTATTAGTTCTATTGCTGCCCCTATAGCTCATTCGCCCTTTGGCACATTCCATTCTAGGAATCCAGTGGACTCGAGTCGGTTGCGTAGTTCATCCACAATTCCAGGAGAGGGTGTCTTCAGTGGTAGCCTGTGAGGGCCGCAGTCAAAACCGGCAATGGCCATAGCGGCTTTCAGGCCGGGCATTCCTGCTGTACTTATGATTGCACGAATTAACTCGGCTGACTTTGCTTGATAGGTTTGCGCGGATTCTTTGTTCCCTGATTCAAATTCAGAAATGATTTTATTATATAGAGGCGCAAGGAAATTATAAGTTGAGCCGACGGCGCCGTCAGCGCCCATGGCCAGTCCAGCAAGTAACATTTCATCTGCTCCATAGAGCATATTGTATTTCCCATCCTTATATTTTTTGCATTCCACAAAAGTTGATAATTCAGTCGCTGAGTATTTAATTCCTACTAAGCTTGGAAGATTCTTTTCGGCGGCTTTAAGAAGGTCAAGCATGTCAAACTGGACGCTGTTCATTCGAGGTATGAGATAGTAGTAAAAGGGGACTTTTGGGGCGTACGAAGTGATTGCTGTCAGATGATCAATGAGACCGTTGAGGCTAGAAGGTTTAAAATAAGAAGTGGGGACTGCTGAGATGCAATCGGCTCCAATTTCTGCGGCATGAGTGGCCAGTGAACCGGCAGTTTGTAATGATTCGTGTCCAACATGAATAATGGTTTTAATGCCATGGGCTTTAGCCTCCTTAGTATACGAATCGGCAACGATGATTCGTTCCTGTTCCGTGAGTGAGGGGCCTTCGCCAGTCGTGCCGTTGATGAACAGTGCATTGATAGAGCATTTTGCATGATGCTCTACGATCCTTGGAACTGGATCGAGGTTAAGTTGTCCATCCTGATCAAATGGAGTGAAGGTCGCTGCTATTAGGCCCTTAAGAGGTTCGAAATCTTTATTATTTTCCATCATTAGAATGCCATTTAAGGCGCTTTGTCTATTATTGCTAGGAACTCTACAAAATATAGCATTTTCGTTGAATTAGATAACAATTATTGAAGTTCGACTATGGTCTGATTTAATTTTAAGTGATTCTATGAAGATTTTAATTATCCATTTCCTGCACGCGTTACTTTTTTCAACCTTATGTTCAGCCAATGATTGGCCAAGGTTTCGAGGTCCGACCGAGGACGGGCATGCAAAGGTAAAGTCTCTTCCACTGAAGTGGAGTGCGACTGAGAATGTGAGATGGAAGGTTCCAGTGCCAGGCAAGGGATGGTCCTCGCCTGTCTTGTCAGATGGAAGAATTTATCTAACTACTGCATATGCCCAAGGCGATAATCAAGACGCTACGGCAGTGAAAAGAGAATTGAGAGTTCTTTGCTTTGATGCTGAAAATGGTAAAACTGTTTGGGATACTAAAGTCTTTGACCAGAAATCATCTTCAAGGCCCATTCATCACAAAAATTCTCATGCTAGTCCGACTCCCATTATTGAGAATGGTAAAGTGTATGTGCACTTCGGGCACATGGGAACTGCATGTCTTGATCTTAAAGGTGAAATAGTTTGGGCCAATAAAGAGTTGGGCTATAATCCGGTTCATGGTAATGGCGGAACGCCGATCGTTGTTGGTGATCTTCTGATCTTTAGTGCTGATGCTGGGACGGATCCTTTCATCGTTGCGTTGTACAAGAAGAATGGGAAAGTGGCTTGGAAAAAGTCACGATCAGATACACCACAGAATAAGAAGTTTTCATTCAGTACGCCGACACTTATTAATGTTAAAGGTAAGAAGCAATTAATTAGCCCGGCCAGCGGTGCTGTTTTTTCTTATGATCCAATGAGCGGAGAGGAGCTCTGGAATGTGACTTACCGTGGATGGTCAGTTATCCCGAAGCCGGTACTCTATAAGGACATAGTCTTTGTTGGGACAGGCTATGAGAGATCGACGCTTCTGGGAATCAGAGTTGATAAAGATTCGAAGGGAGATGTAACGGATTCGCACGTTGAGTGGGAGATTACGAAGAGGGCTCCTCATACTCCTTCTGTATTGATTGTGGATGATCTTTTGTATTTCATTTCCGATGGAGGTATTGCAACTTGCGTTGATCCTATGACTGGAGAAGTGATATGGCAGGAGCGCACTGCGGGGCCGATGTCTGCTTCTCCCGTCCATTCGAATGGGCGGATTTATTTCCTAGATGAACAGGGCCAGACTACCGTCATTAAGACAGGAAAGAAATTTGAAGTTCTGGCAAGGAACCCTATCAATGAGAGGACCCTAGCCTCATACGCAATCGGAGAAGGAGCGATCTATATCCGTTCTCTGAATAATTTATATCGGATTGGGAAATGAAGAAGATCCTGAATACGTAAAATAGAATTAATATATTGGATAAATGGACATCATTGAGGATGCATACAAGAACTTATCGACGCGGCGTCATCTCCTGAGAGCGGGGTCGGCTGGCATAGGCTCAATTGCATTGAATTCGATGTTGGCTCCTGAGGCCCTGGCTTCAAAGATTTCGGAACAGGCGTCGCATTTTGCTCCGAAGGCGAAGCGGATTATTTTTCTCTTCATGAACGGTGCCCCTGCTCAGCAGGACCTTTTCGATTACAAGCCCAAGTTGGACGAGTTTCATGGTCAGGAACTGTTCAAGAAATACGATGAAAAGTCGAAGTCCTGGAGCAAGGAGGGATTTGTAAAGAAGAATCAAAGGCTAACTGGCATGACTGCCGGACAGTCATCTTTCCCGGTCGCACGATCGAATTTTAAATTTAAACAACACGGAAGGAGCGGAGCATGGTTAAGCGATATTTTACCCCATACCGCATCGATTGCTGACGATATTTGTTTTGTGAAATCAATGCATACTGAGGCAATCAATCATGATCCTGGTGTGACATTTTTCCAGACCGGTCATCAGCAACCGGGACGGCCAAGTTTCGGAGCATGGATGAGTTATGGTTTGGGTACTGACAATAAGGACCTCCCTGCTTTCTGTGTTCTCATATCCAATGGGACCGGGCGGCCGGGGAGTCAGCCCGTGTACAGTAAGTTGTGGAGTAGTGGTTTTTTACCGAGCCTTCATCAGGGAGTTCAATTCCGTGGAGGGAAAACTCCAGTCCTCTATTTGAACAGTCAACCCGGTGAAAGTGTGGAAGCGAGGAGAAGGATGGTTAACCGAATGGAGTCTCTCAACAAGATGCAGTTTGAAGCTTTTGGAGATCAGGAAATTGCAACGCGTATTGCTCAATATGAAATGGCATTCCGGATGCAGATGTCTGTTCCTGAAGCGACGAGCATTAGTGATGAACCAAAGTCAGTACTTGACCTTTATGGACCAGAATGTCAGACGCCTGGAAAATTTGCGGCGAATGCATTGTTGGCTCGGCGCCTAGCAGAGCGTGGAGTAAGGTTCATTCAATTGTATCACCGTGGTTGGGACCAGCACGGTGGCCTCATTGGTGCCTTGCCGAAGCAGTGCAAGGACACGGACCAGGCCTGCGCCGCTCTAGTCACTGATCTGAAGCAGCGAGGTATGCTTGATGAGACTCTTGTCATATGGGGAGGTGAATTTGGTCGGACCACTTATAGTCAGGGAGGTGCAGGTAAGGCAGCCAATGGTAGAGATCATCATCCGAGATGTTTCACTTACTGGATGGCAGGTGGCGGTATCAGGGCCGGAATGACATATGGTGAAACTGATCAGGTCGGGTACAATATAGCAAAGGATCCTGTTCACGTTCATGACTTTCAGGCAACGGTCATGCATTTGATGGGCATTGACCATGAACGGCTCGTATTTAAATATCAAGGCCGCCGGTTCCGACTCACGGACGTCCATGGCAAAGTTATCCAACCTATCGTTTCATGATGAAAGGGGCCGCTGTCTTTGTGTTAATGATTTCTTTGATGAGGCTGGGGTCAGCCGTCTCATTCAATGATCAGATCCGACCAATCTTGGCTGATCGTTGCTTTGCGTGTCATGGGCCGGACTCTGCAGCCCGAAAGGCAGGGCTTCGGCTAGACCGTGAAGAGTTTGCGAAGGCTGCCTTGGCAGAGAGTGGTAATGTGCCTATCGTCGCAGGCCATACGGATAAGAGTGAAATTTTTAAACGAATCACGTCCAATGATCCTGATGAGGTCATGCCTCCTCAGGATGCGAAATCCGAACTGACGGCAAAAGAAATTCAATTGATTGGGGAGTGGATCACAGAAGGAGCGAAGTGGGAGCGTCATTGGGCATTCATGTCACCACAAAAGCGACCATTTCCCGGGGTCAATGACAAGCCTTGGGTCATAAATGAGATTGATTATTTTATTTTGTCTAAACTTGAAAGTTTAGGATTGAAGCCTTCGGCTGCTACAGGAAAAGAACAGCTCTTGCGTAGGGCCAGTCTTGATCTTACTGGGCTTCCTCCTACCATCACTGATCTTGAGAATTTCGTTAAAGATAATTCGGATAATGCTTTCGAGGATGCCGTTGATCGACTATTAGATTCTCCGGGGTTCGGAGAAAGGATGGCTCTTGAGTGGTTGGATGTTGCCAGGTACGGGGACACTGACGGATTGTTTGAGGATCACCCCCGCAGCATATATCCTTGGAGGGACTGGGTGATTTCAGCGTTTAATACGAACCTTCCATACAATGACTTTATTACTTGGCAAGTTTCAGGGGATTTGATCCCTGATGCGGCTAATGAGCAAAAATTGGCAACCGGATTTCTTCGTAACAATCCAACATCCAATGAAGGGGGTATCATAGATGAGGATTATCGGATCAAATATCTTGTTGATCGCGTCAACACGACCGCGACTGCCTTCCTCGGACTGACCATGGAATGTGCTCAGTGCCATGATCACAAATTTGATCCGATATCGCAACGCGAATATTATCAGTTCTCGGGTTTCTTCAATAGCCTAGTCGGTCGCGGAAATACTAAAGGCGCAACGGCTCCGACCCTAAAGATACTTTCTCAGGCTCATACGGAGCAAATAGCAAAATTAGCTGATCAAATTAAAGGAATTGAATCAACTTTGAAGGGGGCGCCTCCCGAGCTTAACCAGGACTTTGAAAAATGGCTCATTGAGCTCGAAAAACCTATTCCCTGGAAAGATCTTAAGGAAGTGAGTGATGCGCGCGAAGGTTCTAGTGCTAAAAAGGTTCAGAGTAAAGTGCAGGCTTCGAAGATCATGGGGCGTTATCTGAGAGTAGCGCTTCCGAAAGGTCAGAAAGGCTTCATTACCATTTCAGAAGTTGAAGTTTATTCTTTGGGTAAGAATGTAGGGCGATTAGGAAAGGCTTCCCAGTCCAGTGATTATTCTGCTGCAGGCCTTGCATCTAAGGCTATTGATGGGAACGCGGACGGTTCATTCGGTTCATGTTCATGCACGAAGGAGCAAGAAGATGCTTGGTGGGAAATTGATCTTGGATCTGAAATGCCAATTGATCACGTGGTTATTTTTAACCGGAACGATTGTTGTCCCGAGAGATTGGATAATGTGTCTGTCTCTTTGCTCGATTCATCACGCAAGCAGGTCACTCAACGCAAAATAGGGGACGCGCTTTTCCGTTCTGTGCTGACCTTTAATCCCGGTTCTGTCCTCCCTGAGTCGGGAAAAAAGAACTACGAGTTAATTTTTGAATCTGTCCCGGGTCCTTTAGCTGCTATTTCCTTGTCAGGTCTTAGTCCAGGCATCATTGAATCTGTAAGGATTGAGCGCGTATCATCAGCGGGCAATGCTCATGAATTGAAAATAGTTGGTGAAGCCAAAGGTAAATTCAGCAAGGAAAACCCTCTGATAATAGGTTTGGAAAAACCGGAAAATTTAACTGACAGGGACAGGCTCAAGGTTTCACTGGTCGGCGATAATATTCGGGTCAGTATCACTGATAGCTCTAGTGCGGTGGAGCGCAAGAAGGTCCCTGAGGGCCGGGACAAAAGACTTGCTTACTTCCGTGAAAGTTGGTCCGGTTTTAAAGAACAGAGGTCAACCCTTGCCGCTGCCAAGAAGAGTAAGTCCGACCTTGAGGGGAAAGCGGAAGTTAGCATGATCGCAGCTGATGAGGCTAAGTCTCGAGCCACTCATGTCCTAATGCGGGGAGAATATGATAAACCGGGCGAAAGGGTAGAGCCTGCTGCTCCGTCTTCAATAATGACCTTTTCACCGGACTTGCCAAAGAACCGATCAGGGCTTGCACGTTGGATTACTGATCCTGAGAATCCTCTCGCTGCCAGAGTCGCGGTTAACCGGTACTGGCAAATGATTTTCGGCAACGGTATCGTTAAGACATCAGAGGACCTTGGGACGCAGGGGCAGCGCCCCTCTCACAGGTTATTATTGGATTATCTTGCAATCGATTTTGTTGAGTCGGGTTGGGACGTTAAGCGACTCATTCGTAAGATTGTCACTTCTGCCACTTACAGACAGTCCAGTAAGGTCACTAGAGATATTGTGGAAATGGATCCAGAGAATGAGTTACTTTCACATGCTCCTCGTCGGAGGTTGGAGGCGGAATTTATTCGTGATCATGCTCTTTCAGTGAGTGGTCTTCTAGTAAATAAGATAGGAGGCCCCGGAGTCAATCCTTACCAGCCCTCAGTGCTTTTTGGTCGTAATGCGATTGGTGCGTCGAACGTTTCCTTCACTCAAAGCAAAGGGGAATCACTTTACCGACGAAGCCTCTACACCTATTGGAAACGACAGATTCCCGCAGCGAATATGCGCATACTCGGTGCTGATGGTCGTAATTCTTGCCGCACCCGTAGAGAAAGAACGAATACACCCTTGCAGGCACTCGTTCTTCTCAATGACCCTCAGTTCGTGGAAGCGGCAAGGGCCTTCGCTGAACGTACCATTCGCGAGGGGGGGGAGAGTGTTGAAAATCGCATCGCTTTTGCATTCAGGTTAGCCACTTCACGCAAAGTGACAGGCAAAGAGTTGAGGATTCTTCTGGCTGAATACAGTGACAGATTGGCCGAATTCCAATCAAATAAGGAATCGGCCAAAGCGTACTTGTCCGGTGGAGGCGTACGAGAAGCTCCTGCAGACATTGAGTCTGCCGAACTGGCTGCTACTGCGGCTGTAATGTCACTGATCCTTAATCTTGATGAATCAATTTCAAAGAGCTAAAAGGATTAGACTTTATAATATTCTTCCCAGCCCTTCCTAGGAGGTGGTCCTTTAATCAGAGCATCGGCTACCTTGTTGTTGGTGATGCGCTTAGTCTTGAGGTCGAAATTGAGTTCGCCGCCGAGCCTCTGCGCAATGACACCGAGACAGAAGACCTGACTCAGTACTCCTGAAATATGGAAAGGGGACCGGGTCTTTTCTTCGCCTTTGGCTCCAAGTACGAAATTCATGAAATGGTTCGACCCTCCCCCAAATTTAGGCAGGCTGCTGGCCATGTCCTTCATCTTTGATTCGGGAATTATTCTTAGAGGACTCCCGTGGGAAGTTCCTTTGAATGTGAGGTCCTCGCCGTAGATAACTTTACCATTATTTTCAAGTCTGCGTCCTTCCTCGAGTTCTTCCGGAGGCGCTGGCTTGTTCTTTGTTCCATCATACCAGCGAACCTCACATGGAGGCTCTCCTTCCCTGGCAGGGAAATCAAATTGGATAGTTGAACCCATTGGGAAAATGAGGTTACGGACACCTTCTCGGTGAACTGCAGTGATCTTGTTCGGCAGGCCCAGCTTAAGGAAGCGGTGAGCCGTATCAAGGATGTGGGGTCCCCAGTCACCGAAAGCACCGTTACCGTAATCGTACCAACTGCGCCAGTTGCCTGGGTGCAGATATTTACTGAAAGGATGTTCAGGAGCAGTGGCGAGCCAAGTGTCCCAATCCATTCCTTCAGGCATCTTTTCGCCTGTCTGCCAATCATCAAATTTCCAAGGGTGCCAGCGGCGACCCGAGTTCATGTATGAGGTGATCTTTTTCACGCCCTTGATGATGCCTGCTTCTTTCCATGCTTTGAACTGGTGGTAATTTGCACCGGAATGGCCCTGATTTCCCATCTGGCAGGAGACCTTATATTTTTTCTCGGCAGCGATCATTAGTTCAATTTCCTGGAAAGTGTGAGCGAGTGGCTTTTCAACGTAGCAGTGAATGCCTTCAGCCATGGCCCGCATTGAGATGGGAAAGTGTGCGTGATCAGGAACTCCGATCGTGACCGCGTCGATTTCCTTACTCATCTTGTCGAACATCTTCCTGAAATCTTTGAACTTAGGGATTCCTTTGAACTTATTCTCAGTCCCTGCAGTGTGCCTAGTTCCCATTGCCACATCACAGAGAGCGACAGGATTTACGAGCTTCGTTGCATTAACGTTGTGAGCGTCACCGGCTCCCTGTGCTCCGCAGCCGATAAAAGCAACGTTCACTTTTTCATTGGCTCCGATGACTTTGCCGGGGATTAGGCTAAAGACCGAGCTCGCCGCCGCGGCCTTGGTGAATTTTCTACGAGTGATGTTTTTGGTCATAATGGTGAAAATAATTACGCGTTAATTGCTCCTAGAGACTAAATGAGCTCTTTGAAACTATTTTAATGAGGTTAATTAGAGTGGTCAATTCATTTCAATTTCAGGTGCCACTCTTATTCCTGTTACCTATTTGGCATCTTCAGAGGCGAATTAAGCGACGATAGTGACCCTACTGAACGCTTTTGTAGAGCTCGAGAAGAGAACTTGCCTCAGTCTCAATAGTGAATCCTTCAGCGATGCGGTCCCTGCCTTTTAGTCCCATTTTTTCAAGTATTGATGAGTCTGAAGTGAGTTTCTTTAGAGCTTCATGAGCTGCTTTGACGTCATTGCATGGGACAAGTAGCCCGTGCTCACCGGGCACAATAATGTCCTCCCAGGCCCCGGTCCTCGATGCGACAACTGAGCATCCGCTGGCCATGGCTTCAAGGACAGGAAGGCCGAAACCTTCGATTGTGCTTAAAGCTGTTACTATTGAGAGTCCACGCATGAGCTTGGGCACTTCTTTCGCATAGTGAACCTTGCCAAGGAACAGAATTCTTTTTTCGAGCCCCTCTGAGCGAATTTTTTCTTTTAAGTCAGCAACAAATTGTTCATGGGATCTGGTAGTTTCGCCGGCAATTAGAATGGTCGGAGAAGGGTCCTCTTTCATGATGGGTATCATTGCGTCGACTAGAATTCCGATACCTTTCTGCTGGCGGACCCGGGCGAAGATTCCTATCCCGTATTCGCCTGAATATCCTAAAGATTCCCAGGCTATTTTTTTCCCCTCTTCAGGGAGTCTGTAAGTTTTAAGGTCAACGCCATGCGGGATCATTTTGTCGGGCTTGCGTTTGAGGACGGCGGCGGCTCCTGAGCAGGTGGCCACCAGGTAGTCAACTTGCTTAATGAGCCAGCGTGTGATCCAGGTATGTTCACGCTGTGCTGTGGAAGTGAAGATGACTTTAATCTTTGCCTTGAATATTTTTTTGAGGATCAGCGCTTGTATAACTTCATTGTTACGTCGCGCATGAAATACCCTGAACTTCCCATCAGGCAGAGTCGATTTGCACAATTTCGCGCATTTCCAAAAACTGATCGATGGGACATCTGCGGGAAGGTGATGCTTTCCCATGACGGCAATTCCTATCTTGTCCTTATGATGTTCCAATACCCGAAGCATGGTCGAGGTGACACCCGAGAACCGGCGATTCGAGTTTCCTAGAATCACTTCGATGCTTTTATTTTCCATTCAATAAGTCTGAGTATTTGCTACTTGCTTTGGCTGTGGAGATGCCACCTCAAGTTTGCGATAAGATGAATCGCCATACCGCCAATGAAAAGCGAAATCACCCAAATAATATAACCTGATGTTGGGAGGAATTCTAAGTTTTGGAACTGGTCCTCTGCGTTCAGAATATGAACGCCTCCTCTGGGAAGGAGTGAGGCTGGGGCAGTTAGGGCCAATAATAATGAGCCAATAAATATTCCGGTACCGGTCTCACGTTTTTTGCTTTTACATATGAACGTTGCAAAAAAATAACTCATTACTCCCAGGACACCACAGAGCTCAATGATTCCAAAGAGAGGCGAGTTACCAATAACATTACTCATGCTGAGCGGTTCACCGGGTCCTATAACGATAGTCTCTCCTTTTGTGTCCATAAGGGTCAGGGCCTTTTTGGAGTGCATGAAAGGAAGAAAAAAGACCAGCGCATGAGAGAGGATTGCCACTCCCGTGGTAAAATTAGTCAGGATCCGCTTAGTTTGCACGGTCATGCCTTATTTGATTAGGTCTCAGTCATACTGAACTGAGGAAATGGTTGATTATTTTTTTGAAGCTTTTTCTTCAACGTGCTTAGCGACGCCGATTCTTCTCGCAAGGGCCGCTGCAACGAATCCTTTGAAGAGCGGATGCGAATAGTTCGGCTTGGAGAGGAACTCCGGATGAAATTGGCAAGCTACGTAGAAAGGATGATTCGCTAACTCTATAATTTCTACTAGGCTCCCGTCTGGGGAAGTTCCTGCAATAATCAGGCCTGCTTTTTCCAGTTTTTCCCGATAATCACTGTTGAATTCAAAACGGTGACGGTGCCTTTCGTTTATGGTTGAGCTTTTGTATAAGTTAAAAGATTTGGTCTCTGGTTTAAGATCGCATACCCAAGTCCCAAGTCTCATTGAAGCGCCTTTGTGTGTTACACTTTTTTGTTCGTCCAGTAAACAAATCACTGGGTGAGGAGTGCTTTGATCAAATTCAGTACTGTTCGCATCTTCAAGGTCCGCAACGTTACGCGCAAATTCAATTGTAGCGATTTGCATTCCGAGGCAGATTCCAAAATAAGGGATGCCTCTGTTCCGCGCAAACTTTGCCGCATTAATCTTCCCTTCAGTTCCCCGATCTCCAAATCCTCCAGGAATGAGCAACCCGTCGATACCATCAAGCATCTCTTCAATATCGTCACAGTTCTCAAGATCTTCAGCATCTATCCGGTCCACGATGACTCGGCAGTCATTCGCGGCTCCGGCATGAGTCAGGGCTTCGTAGATGCTTTTATATGCGTCCTGAAGCTCAATGTATTTTCCTACCACAGCGATCCTTGTCTCGTGAGACGGATCAATGACGTGCCAAACAAACTCCTGCCATGCCTTAAGGTTGGGCTTTTTCTTTGGTAAATTTAATCGTTCGCAGACGATGTCATCGAGTTTTTCTTCGTGTAGATAGAGAGGCAATTCGTAAATAGAATGAGGAACGTCCCTGCATTCTATGACTGCGTCAGAGGGAACATTACAAAACATTGAAATTTTTTCCCTCACTTCGTCCTCTATTGGGAATTCACTTCTGCATAGAACGACTTGAGGTTGGATGCCGATTTCTCGGAGTTTTGCGATACTTTGTTGAGTAGGTTTGGTCTTCAGCTCACCGGCCGCGCCGATGTACGGGACCAGAGTAACATGGATGAATAGAGCATTGTCCGGACCGACTTCCTGAACGAACTGTCGCAGAGCTTCAAGGAATGGAAGGCCCTCTATGTCACCGACCGTTCCTCCGATCTCGGTAATGATGACATCCGCATCCATTTTACTTTCCACTTCGTAGATCCGTCCCTTAATTTCGTTTGTGACATGAGGGATGACCTGAACCGTTTTTCCTAAATAGTCTCCTTTGCGTTCTTTCTTAATGACCGTTTCATAGACCTGGCCTGATGTCAGGTTGTTTAGCTTTGAAAGAATCCCGCTGGTGAACCGCTCATAATGTCCCAGATCAAGGTCAGTTTCCGCGCCGTCATCGAGCACATAGACTTCTCCGTGCTGAAAGGGACTCATTGTTCCGGGATCGACATTAAGGTAGGGATCAAACTTTTGTAACAACACCTTATGACCTCTTTTTTCCAGAAGGGTGCCAAGAGAAGCTGCTGCTAGGCCCTTCCCGAGAGAGCTTACGACTCCTCCTGTAACAAAAATAAATTTAGTTTTTTTCATGGTCAGTAGCGAGATCTTATAAGGAGACTATATCAAGTGTTAGCTAGGATTTGTTGTTCGACGATAATTGCTTGTTCTGGTGTGTCTACACCAATCGAATTATCGTCAGTTATAATGACATGGATACGTTCACCGTTCTCAATAGCTCGTAATTGTTCGAGTCTTTCGGCAAGTTCTAGGGGAGAAGGTTCCCATCGGACAAACTTTAGAAGAAAGTCTTTAGTGTATCCGTATATTCCTTTGTGCCGGTAGCAAGGAGCTGCCGGGCTTTCGCTGTTCTGGTGAGGTATCACGCTTCGCGAAAAGTAAATGGCATTATTTTCCTTATCTATAACTGTCTTCACTACGTTTGAATTTGCAAGATCCAAATTATTTATCCCAGCCACTGCTGCAGTAATCATACAAATTGTGGAGTCATTTGATATTTTTTCGGCTAATTGATCAATTAGGTCCGGATCGATGAGGGGCTCGTCTCCCTGAATATTGATGATATGAGTAGAGTTTTGATCAGTTATAGCTGCTTCAGCTATCCTGTCAGTGCCGGAAACGTGATTATCTGAAGTCATTACGACCTTTGCACCGAAAGATTCTGCACTTTCCGCTATTCTCGTATCATCCGTAGCGATCAGAATTTCATCTAACTTATTAGTTTTTTTGCATTGATCCCAGACGTGTTGGATTAGTGGTTTGCCTGCGATTGGATGGAGTGGCTTTCCTGGAAATCGAGTTGAGGCCCAACGAGCGGGTATGATTCCAAGGACGCGACTTTTATGCATATTCTCCTAATTTGTCTCTTCAATATAAAACATCATTTAATGTTTTTCCCAAGACGCCACAGAGAATAAAGTTTTTTTTGGGTATTTAACAAGATATTTAAGATCTGAAAGGTTTGGTTTGACGATCGTACGCTACTAGTGATTACTGATTTTTTGGCGAATAAGAGAAAAAATATTTATGGTTGAACAAACTCTTGAGTTCGAAAATGCTCATTTTCTTCTGTCATTGTTTGCAGGAGACATTGGTCTCTCAAAAGAGATTGAATCTAATTTTGGTGTGAAAGTCACTACTAGGGACGCTTGGATTAAGCTCACTGGGGAAGAGGACGCAGTCTCTAAGGCTTCTGCGGCTATAAAGGATCTTGAATCTGCAAGGCGCGACGGAGCGGAAATAAAATTAAAATCATTCCAGTTTGCTATTAATGCGGCGAAATCAGGTGGGCAATGTTCGGTCTCAGATCTGCTGGGTTATAGAATACTTGGAGGTAGGGGCCGTCCCGAGGTCGTCCCGAGGACAAGGACTCAACTCTCTTATCTCAGGTCCATGGATAAGAATGATGTGGTATTTGGTATTGGTCCGGCCGGTACCGGAAAGACTTAC
>JABGYE010000387.1:0-3568 GCA_018675395.1 Akkermansiaceae bacterium | reverse complement strand
TCATCCTTATCTATATAAGCTGATTCGAGAGCCGTATTTACTGTATTTAAGATTCTCTTCAAGCCTTCCTTCGATCCTTTATGGCCTTCCGTTGGAACGCGCTCTGAACCCAGCACGTTAAAGTTCTTATCAAAAATCACCGCCATGATTTTTGTGCCTCCCAAATCTATTCCCACTGAAATCTTTTTAGCCATCTAAGAGAATCGTACTCAGAACATTAAATCGCCTCATCCATTTTCTTTTTTGGTTTGTGAGGAGCAAAAGACGCATCTTTCAACAATGCGATTTTACCTGCCCTCTTAACTGACTGGCCATGGAAATAGCTCTGCGCACGAAATCGTTTTTCTCCTTTTGCAAAATCACGCAAGGCATAAGTCCCATCAGATTCAAGCTCGTAGGAATGGGAATTATCCCTGAAACTTCCCTCAAGTATTTCTAATACTCTTTTTTTCGAACTCGAATCCTTAATTTCAACCATCGATTCGACTCGCCGATCAAAGCTGCGCTCCATCAAATCAGCACTCGAAATAAAAACTCTAGCCTTACCCCCATTATAAAAAGAAAGAATACGAGAATGTTCCAGATAACGATCCACAGTACTCATCACCTTTATATTCTTACTAATCTTCTTAAGACCAGGTTGAAGACAACATATGCCACGAACGTTAAGCCTAATTTTAACTCCAGCATATGACGCCTCGTACAGGGATTTAATTATAGAAACATCCTGTAAATTATTAACCTTAATATCAATGCTTGCCTCTTTACCTTGCTCTGCGTTTCTTGTCTCCACTTCAATTAACTCAATGAATTTTTTTCTGAGGTAAAATGGAGCCACTATAAGATTTTTCATTCCTTTGAGCTTGGACCCGCCCGTGAGCGCATTAAATAACGCTGCCGCTTCGTACCCATATTTTCGCCTCGACGTCATGTAGCTAATGTCAGTATAGAGTCCGGCAGTCACTTCATTGTAGTTGCCCGTGCCAAAATGAGTGTAGCGTTTCAGCTCCTTGTTTTCATTCCTAACAACTAGGGTAATCTTGCAATGTGTTTTGTACCCCTTGACTCCATAAATTATTTGAACGCCAGCCTTTTCGAGCTCCTCAGCCCTTTCCAGATTCCGGGCCTCATCAAATCGAGCCTTAAGCTCAACTACGACAGTGACCTGCTTACCATTCTCAGCTGCTCTAATCAGGGCACTAATGACTCGGCTATTATTAGCCGTCCTGTACAAAGTTTGTTTAATAGCCAAGACCTTAGGGTCTGTCGCCGATTGCTCAACTAGAGCAATGACAGGCTCGAAACTTTCATACGGATGATGCAAAAGAATGTCATTCTCAGAAATGCTCTTAAATATATTTTCCCCAGGACTCCATTTTCTATTCAACATCGGCGCCCACTGTTCCGCTTGAAGATTTCCAAAACCCTTCACTGTAGCAATTTCAATGAAATCACCCAAACCGAATGGTGCCCTCGTTGTATAAATTTGATTTGTCTCAGCCCCAAATAAATTTCTAAGCTTTCCAGATAGGAATCTTGGAAACTCAGGCCCCACATCGAGTCTCACACATTTGCTATGCTTCCTCTCTGCAAGCACATCAACCATTTCTCTAGCCAGATCATGTGCCCCCTCCTCTTCAAGTGAAATGTCTGCATTGCGTGTAACACGAAAGAGACCGCTGCTATTTACCACCTCATCAGGAAAGACCTGCCCCACAAAATTAGCTATTACATCTTCAAGTAGGATAAATTTGCTCTCATCGGAATCTGGGAGCCAAATGAAGCGAGAAACGTTACCCGGAACCGGAACCAAAACGTGTCTCGCGTCCGTTCCTTCCGATTTCCCAATCTCACAAAAAAGAGAAATGCAAAGGCTCGGCAAAGCACTAGATTCACGGATCTTATAATTTGCTATGACCGGCGTCAGAAGAGGCATGACCCTCTCAGTAAAGAACTTAGCAACGTGGTCCATCTGTGCAGCCGTTAATTGATCGACTGAAACTCTGCGTATACCCTCGTCATTCAGCTCAGGAAGTAACTCCTCAAAGAAGCATTCCTCAATTTCACTAAGCATAATATCAACCCTCTGCCTCACTAATAACAATTGCTTGCTAGGTGATAATCCGGCCGGGTCAGGCTTTCTCTTCCGTGCCGAACGAAGCATTTCAAGACCTCCTACCCTAACCATGAAAAACTCGTCTAGGTTCGAAGAAGTAATAGACAAGAATTTTAATCGTTCCAACAAGGGAAGCTCTTGCCTTCTGGCCTCATTAAGAACGCGCTGATTAAACTCAAGCCAGCTAAGTTCTCTATTTATGTACGGAATCTCCATGGATTAAACGGGCATTGATTTTCGCACAGTTGTTGCACTTCCGAAAATTTTAATTCGTAGAAAAAGATGTTTTAGCTATTATATTAATTTATCTCGTTTCAGGCTCAAACCTCTAAATTATATATGCATATCAAGAGATTTATTACAGCATAACCTTAAATTCTTAGCCTCCCCATTCACACTAATTATATTTAGTGGCGTTATTGTAACATGAAATTTCTATTCTTTAAGAAATAACTAGGCATAAACATTTCCAGAAAAAACGATAACAAAATAACCGCAAAATTTAATACATGAGCAATAAAATTTCACCTTCCCTAATTGCCGCAATAACCTTGCCTTTCAGTTCGATTACATTAATAGCGGGAGAATCCTCTCGGCCCAGCGAAAATATCAACTCAAATTCACTGGAAGATCTATGGAACATACCTCAACTCTATTCTGATTCAGATTCATCATTAGTTACCGATTTAAAACTCGTCGGTAGATACCAATCGCAATATGCAGATTTGAATTCAGATCAAGGTGATTGGAGCGATTCAGAGACTCGTCGATTCCGTCTTGGAACAGAAGCTAAAGTGTTTGGAGGCGACTGGAAACTGAAAGGTGAAATTAACGTTAATGATGATTCCTCCCCTTTCTATAAGAGTCTTGAAGAAGCTTATATAAAGTATCAAGGGAATGACGCATTTAATGTAACTATAGGTAAGCAAAAGCCTGCCTGGTCTTACGAATGGTCTACATCATCTAGGAAAATACTAACCTTTGAGCGTTCTCTTCTTGTTAATCAGTTATCTCCAAAGAAAACCACAGGTATTAGCGCTAGCGGTTCGATCGAAAACTGGAGCTACATTCTCGGAATCTACAATGGCAATATCAATGAAGAATTTGGTGATTTTGATAATTCCGGAGAGTTTGCATTGGCCAGCATCGGTTACGATTATACAAAAGGTTCTGATTTTGATAAAGCGGCTTGGAAACTTGATTTAATCCATAACAGGGATGAAACAAACAATGCCGCTAAGCCCTATAGTAACTCAATTTCTTTAAACCATACTCTTAGCCAGGGAGCAATCACACTCAATACTGATTTAATACATGCTGGTGGCTACAGCGATGACGCTTATGGCGTCGTCCTCCTCCCCACATACGATATTAGTGACAAGCTGCAATTAGTCGCTCGATACACATATGCCAGTAGCGATGGAGATGGTCTTCGTGCGCAAAAACGTTACG
>JABGYE010000351.1:0-7963 GCA_018675395.1 Akkermansiaceae bacterium | reverse complement strand
TAAGCCATCCACAATGACGCCCCATCACCTCGTGAATTATCAGCTGGCGCGTACTCGTCGTATTCTCATTTGCAACATTCTCAAAAAACAATGCGCTCTGCTCCGCTGCGGTCCATGCCCCGAGCGTCTGGTCAATCGGAAAAACATCATTATCAACTGTCTTGGGTAGCCCCACAACTGTCAGGCCATAACCATTATCCTCCAAATATTTCGCCAAATCTGCTGCCGTCGTGTTTGTATCATCTCCCCCAATCGTATGTAAGATATCCACATTATCGGATTTTAGTTGCTCCGCTGCAATTTGAAGAGGTTCCTGACCCTCATTAACTAGGCCACGATTCGTGCAGTCCTTAACATTGGTCAACTTGACTCGACTATTACCAATCGCACTACCTCCAAAATCAAAAAGAACATCGTAATTTTTTTTTACTTCTTCGCCAAAGACAATGGACTTACCAAGAAGCAAGCCCTGATACCCGTTCAGATATCCTATCAGTTCGGCATCGGGAATAAGTTCATTATAACGCTCTATTAGAGCACCAATAGATGAAGATAAACATGGGGCAATGCCCCCAGCAGTTAAGAATGCAATTTTCTTTGACATATTATTGGATCTTGAGTCTTTCTACTTCAATTCTGCTAGCAAATTCGTGCAGATTAGCCGTCTTTTTACCATACGCAAGCTTATGCATTTACCTAACCTTGACGTATAAGGAACAAACCACTAACTTCGCGGCCAATATGCCTATAGCAACCCCATCACAATTCGCAACCATGTTAGACGCCGCCCAGGAGGGTGGTTACGCTTATCCAGCCATTAATTGCTCGAGTATTCCGACGCTAAACGCAGCATTAAAGGGATTCGCAGACAATAAGTCTGATGGTATTATTCAATTCTCAACTGGTGCCGGACAGTTTGCCTCAGGACTAAATAATAAAGATGCAACGAAAGGCACCATTATCCTTGCAGAAGCAGCCCATGCTCTGGCAGAACAATATGATGTTCTTATTGGCCTTAACACTGATCACTGCCAACCCGGAACAGCGGAATCATTCTTAGATCCATTGATCGAGGCCACTGCAGCCAGAAGAGCAAAAGGCGAAAATAATTTATTCCAAAATCATATGCTCGATGCATCTATTCTTCCTTTAGAGGAAAATATGGCTATTTCGCAAACCTATTTGAAGAAATGTGCAGAGCATGAAATTATACTTGAAGTCGAAGCCGGCGTCGTAGGCGGTGAAGAAGATGGATCCGCTGGATCAGAAGACACTCCTGACGAAGATCTCTACACAACACCTGAGGACATGGTTGCCGTCCATGAAGCATTGGCCGATCTGGGACGCTTTACTTTCGCTGCCACCTTCGGCAACGTTCATGGCCATTACAAGCCTGGCGCAGTAAAACTAAAACCAGAGATCTTAAAGGAAGGTCAGAGCGCTGTTCAGGAAAAGTATGGGGACACATCAGAATTTGATCTCGTTTTCCATGGAGGATCTGGAAGCCTCTTATCAGAGATAAGGGAAACTCTTGACTATGGAGTAGTCAAAATGAATGTGGATACAGACACTCAGTACGCCTTTAGTAGACCTGTAGCCGGACACATGCTCAGCAATTACGATGGTGTTCTTAAGGTTGACGGAGAAATCGGCAACAAAAAAGTATACGATCCCCGCTCTTACCTTAAAGCTGGCGAACAAGCTATGGCTGACAGAGTAGGACAGGCATGTGATGATTTGTTATCTGTAGATAAAACAATCATCAAACAAGCTTAGTACTAACAAAAAATTATTACCCGATGGAAGGATCGACTCATTTCGTCGGATTAGATATCGGCGGCACTACAGTTAAAGCTGCCCTACTCAATGAGAGCGGCAGGCAAGTCGGTGATGGTGTAGAGGTTCGTTCACATGGGAGCGACGGATACAAGGCAACATTCAAACAGTTACGAGCTGCCATTGATCAATTGTGCTCTGATAATTCAATTGAATCTTCCAACATCACAGCTGTAGGGATAGATGTTCCGGCCCCGTCCTCTGATGGAGTAATATGGGGACAGGCCAATCTGAATGAAGACTGGGTAGGCACAAATATTCGGGACGAATTTTCTAAAGAAATTCACCGCCCATGTTATATGACAAATGACGGTAACGCTGCTGCTTATGGTGAATGGATCTTGCGTCCCGGACACGATGGCCCTCTACTTTTTGTGGCACCAGGAACCGGACTCGGTGGAGGATTTGTTCTTGGCAAGGGACAATTATATGAAGGATGCAATGGTTTAGCAATGGAGATAGGCGCCATCTCTGTCCCTTTCAGAGAAGAAGACGGTAGCCTCCCTGAGTGTGCAGGCAAGGGACCAGGATCTCTCGAGGCTTGGGTCTCACTGGTCGCCCTAAGAAGACGCCTCAAAATTGAATTGGATAAAAGCGAAAATTCTAGTCATCCACTCGCGCAAGAACAAATCAGCATTGAAGAAAAGGCCTTTCAGTTACGGGACTATTGTGAAAATGAGGATCCGCTAGCAAGGTCGCTTTTCCAGAGACAAGCACACATATTGGGGTGGGCAATGGGTGACCAAGCAAGTGAACTGGATCCTGGATTAATTGTGATTGGTGGAGGCTTGGCAGAGACTGGATTCCGTGACTGGTATCTAGAAAATGTAAGGCTTGGGTTCGAAGAAAGAGCTCCATCCTTTTATGTGAATTCACCGATACCTCCACATGGAGTCACTACTAGATTCGATTGGGCCGTTGGTGGCGATTATGCAGCGGCAATTGGTGTTGCACACAAAGCCATGGAACTTGTTTAAGATTAAATTAAAACAATCCTTTTGCTCAACGATCGCCTTTCATCCGTTCAAACATTTGGTTGAACTTTTTATCTTCACGCTCTGCCCATCGGGCTCGAGTCTCTTGCCACTTACGAGAGTATTCCCCAGAAAATAAACGAGGAACTTTTGAAGTTCTCTCAGGAGGAATGCCGAACTCAGTATCTTTAGTTTTACAGCAAGGAAAATAAAAGATGCAAGTCAGCGCTACAAAAATATATCGTAATTTCAATTTTCTTTTGCCTGATAAAATATAAACGAGTCTAAGCTCAGTTAAACTTCCCAACCTTTGCGGTATTCCCTTTTAACAATCGCCGCCGCTTCCGGCGCATTTGTAGCACGAAGGTTTGGCCCATCCCATTCGATTCTCTTGCCAAGCCTAACTGCAAGATTCCCCAGAAGCACCGTCTCTGTGAAAGGACCAGAATGAGCGAATCCAGAAAGGGGCTCACTACCTACTCCGCGAATAGCATCAATCCATTCTTGATCTTCGTTCTTTACTCTCGGTATTGTTTTGTCCGGATTCACGCTCTCGATAAGATCTTCGGGGGTTGTTTTCCACTTCTGACTGTTACGATTAAAGAGAAATTTACCCTTATCCCCTATTATTATCAGATCAAACTTCTTCGCGTTGGATGGATTCACAATCGTTCCTTCAAAGACAGACGCCTCAGGCATGTGACCCCCATCATACCAAACGTATGGCATCTTATGGTTATACTTTCCTTCAGGAAAAGTATAAGTGACAATGGATTTATTAGGGCCGGAATGAATTGAGTTCCCTTGCTGCTTAGCCTCAACCGCCACGGGATGCTTAAGGTCAAGGGCCCAGAAAGGCATGTCCATAATATGGCATCCCATGTCTCCTAATGCACCTGTTCCAAAGTCCCACCAGCCCCTCCATTTAAATGGAGCATAGCCGGAGTTATAATCCCGCATTGGAGCGGGGCCTATCCATTGATCCCAGTTCATGCTCTTTGGAATTTCCTGAGCCGGGAGAGCATTCTTAACACCTTGCGGCCAAATGGGGCGGTTCGTCCAAGTATGAACTTCCTTCACCTTACCTATGACTCCTGCCCTTATAAGCTCGACGGCACGACGGATCGGCTCACCTGCATGCGCCTGATTGCCCATTTGTGTTATGACCTTATTTTTGGCAGCTTCAAGCGTGAGCGTTCTTGCTTCCCATATAGAATGAGTTAAGGGCTTCTGAACATATGCATGCTTACCCATTTTGATTGCAGCCAATGCGGCATGAAAATGCATATGATCAGGAGTCGAAACGGTTACCGCATCTATGCTCTTTCCAAGCTCATCAAACAATTTTCGGTAATCAGAAAACCCCTTAGCTCCTGGATACTTTTTAACAGCACCATTGAGGCGACCAGCATCGACATCACACAAACCTACAATGTCCGCTCCTGCTCCCTTGGCTCCTGCTATATCACTAGCCCCCTTCCCTCCTGCTCCGATCCCTGCGACTGCCACACGTTCATTGGCACCAAAGACACGGCTTGGAACAACCTGAAAAGCGAAAGCGCTCAACGCACTAGATTTTACAAATTTACGGCGGGATAACTTGGAGATAGAAGACATTAAATGAAATAGTTGAATTTGAGACCAATAAGATGACTTATGAAACTATTAATCTCAATACTGAAAAAAAATAATATCTTCATTAAATTTTATTCAATTAAAAGCCGCATGGAGTTCCAATCCTCCAAAGTGTCGACATCATTGCATTCTTCCAATAAAGTATATTCCAAGTCGAAGGAAACAGCTCGATCTCGACTTTGCTCCAGAACCTTCGAGGTACTCCAAGGTATACTCCTAAATACCGATAATCCTAAATTGCTCCTCATTCCAACGAGATAATAGCCACCATCAAAAGATGGACCAAAAACTATGGATCGTTCACTTGATAGACTCGCCAAAGCGCGTTCTATCGTTCTGCTATCGAGTTCAATGCAATCAGTGCCTATCGCTATAATCCTGTCATAATCCAAAGAAAAAGCCTTCTCAAAAGCACTTTGGAGGCGATCACCTAAGCCTCCATCCGATTGGGACCAAAAAATATGCCGATTTAGATCGGTAAAACCTAAATCATCGAGTTCTTTTTTAATCCAATCCTTCATTTCATCTTCTTTCTCTATTGGGTCAAAAACCCAACAAATACGAACTAATTGACTGTAAATTGGTGAAATTTGCTGCATGACCCTCTGAACGAGAATTTTATAAATTTCGGCTGCTTTTTCAGCTCCAATATCATTGGCTAAACGAGTTTTAACTCGCCCAGGTTCTGGCCATTTCAGAAAAATTAAGAGTAAATCAGTCAAATGTATAAGAAATGTTAATTATTATGAAAATCAGATATTTTTTGATTATTATCTAATTTCCGCCTAATTTCTCCACAGGATTCGCAAATAATTTATAAAACCGGCGTGAATCCGCAAAGGTTTTAATAATTTTTAATGGCAAATACCAAACGTAAACGGCGCAAGGAATTTGAACTTTCAAATTCTCACTTGTTAAGTCTCGGCCTAATGGGGTTTGGTTTTCTTTATATTTTGTCACTCGCTTCATTTTCTATTGATGACTTACCTGCGTGGGTCCCTTTTAGCCACACGGCCAATCCAACAAGACCAGCAGTTAACTTCTTGGGACCTCCAGGAGCAACTTGGGCAGGAATGTCATTTTATACAATTGGCGTAACTAGCTATCTTATACCAGCAATAATGATCTGGTTTGGAGCTGCTAGGTTACTCAAGAAGTCACCAATATCTAAAATTAGCCTGTTAGGATTCGGTATACTCTTAGTGTCAGGTTGCTGCCTCATGCATTACCAAAAATGGTTCCTTCAATCCGGCCCATTTCATATTTCAGGAACTGGTGGAATCATTGGGGAATATGTTGGAGACAAGCTAGTCGGGATGACTGGAAATGTTGGTTCCTTTTTAATCATGTCAACGGCCTACTGTGCAGCGGCATTATTAATAACTAGGGTCCATCCGGGCCAAATATTACAAGCTTTCATCGCCTCATATAAATATTTGAAAAAGTGGCGTGAGAACAGGATCTACTCCAAGGCCAATGAAAATGATCGGCTCCTGATTCAGAAAAAGAAACTTGAAAAGGAACAAAGACGCATAGAAAAAAAGATAGGAAAGACGATCGAGTTAGATCAAAAAGAACAATCAAAAGAAATTCCTAAAAAGGAGAAGAAAGTAGATCCTCCGATTCAAGAAGACTCTTCAGAAGATTCCTTACCGGAAGAGGGTGCGGATATAAAAACTGATGAAGAAGTGGTAATAGCTGAGCCAAAAATATATGATGCTTCAGTAAGGTCTGCCGAAGAAGCCAAAGAACGCAAACCTTCGATAGCTGAAGTCCTCGCCGCAAATAAATCAGCAGCAAATCGTGTCAACGGCTCAGATTTTTCTGCGCCGAAAGAAGTCCAGTTCCCTGGATATAAACTGCCCGATATAGATTTGCTTAATTTTGAAACTCAATCAGAACGAAAACCTACTGACAAGAACCTTTTAATTCAGACCCAAAAAACGATAGTCGAAACATTAGATAATTTTAATGTCAATGTAAGCGCAGGAGACATTACCCGAGGACCAACAGTTACACGCTATGAGATCTATCCAAGCAAAGGGTTAAGAGTAAATAGAATTACAGCGCTCGAAGCAGATATCGCACGTGCCACAAAAGCGGAAAGAATCAATATCCTTGCTCCTATTCCAGGAAAAGACACTGTCGGCATAGAAATAGCAAATAATGAAAAAGTGACGGTTGCTTTGAGGGAACTCTTCGAAGATCCAGTATTCACAGATCCTCAACATAAAATTCCAATAGCGCTAGGTAAAGATGTTTACGGCAAAACCGTCATAGGTGACCTTGCTAAAATGCCGCACCTCCTAGTAGCAGGAGCCACTGGTGCCGGAAAATCTGTTTGTATTAACGGAATCATAGCGAGCATGCTCTATAGGTTCACCCCTGATGAACTTCGATTCATAATGATTGACCCTAAGGTAGTCGAAATGCAGGTCTATAACAATTTGCCGCATCAAATCGTTCCGGTAGTAACCGATTCAAAAAAGGTGTTACTCGCATTGCGCTGGGTCGTTAATGAAATGGAAAGACGCTATCAGTTATTTGCTAAGCTTAATCTTCGTAACTTTGACGCTTTCAATAATAGAGAGCAACACGATGGAACTGAAAGTGATCAGAACGAGTTCTTTGATTCTAATGGTCAATCTAAATTGGACTTCGATTCGGATTCAGAAGCAACAAAGGATTCGGATTTAGAAGAGGATGGTGAATGGGAATATGAATATGAAGAAGTCGAAGTCGAAGTCGAATACGAAGAAGGAGAAAAGGATGGACAATGGAACGAGATCGACAGTGAAGACTCCTCCATAAATCAATCAGA
Organism: Akkermansiaceae bacterium; assembly: GCA_018675395.1. Lineage (GTDB taxonomy): Bacteria > Verrucomicrobiota > Verrucomicrobiia > Verrucomicrobiales > DEV007 > EC70. The sequence goes on along the minus strand of JABGYE010000351.1, from coordinate 697 downwards.
AGACTCAAAGCCTCAAACACACAGTGAAGACATACTCGGCGATCACTCAGCAAATGCTACAGGATCTAGTAAAGAAGAACATCTAAGAGGCAAGGAAATCGTAGATTCTGTTGATATTGCTGATGAAGAAAAAATACCTGAAAGACTTCCTTATATCGTTGTAATTATCGACGAACTAGCTGACTTAATGCAAACTGCCCCGGCGGATGTTGAGCAGGCAATTGCAAGGATCGCGCAAAAGGCAAGAGCTGCTGGAATCCATCTGATAATAGCTACACAAACTCCACGAGCAGATGTTGTGACCGGAATAATCAAAGCGAACATTCCGTCAAGAATAGCTTTCCAAGTATCATCTTCCTTAGATAGTCGTGTCATTTTGGATAATAAAGGTGCAGAAAAACTTGTCGGTAAAGGCGATATGCTCTACTTGCCACCAGGAAGCGCCCAACTACAAAGAGCCCAAGGTGCACTCATCACTGATCAAGAGTGTGTTTCCGTTGTCGATTTCTGTTCTGAGCAAGCTAGCCCCATATTTGCGCAGGAAATCGAAGATAGTCTAAATGGCCAATCCGAAGAAGATGACGAAGTTTCTGAAGAAGATGAGAAAATTATCGAAAAATGCTTAGAAGTCATTCAGGTTGAACGTCGAGCGTCAACTTCCTTACTACAGAGACGACTTCGTCTCGGATATACTCGC
>JABGYE010000131.1:0-25300 GCA_018675395.1 Akkermansiaceae bacterium | reverse complement strand
GTTAAGACCTTTCTTTTCCTGAGCGGGCACCTCAGATTGGCCGCTATTAGCAGTTACTCCTGTGATGTTATCTTCTGTAGCATTATCCTTGATGAGGTCGTCAAGTGTGATCCCAAGATCAGTACCCTGTTTATCAGGAAGTTCGGAAACAGGTGATGAACTAGGAACTATAGAATCCTCAATGTTCTGAATTTCCGTTTTGCATTGAGGGCAGATAACTCCTTTAGCCTTATCAGCATCAACATCCAAAGGTATTCGGTGTTCACATTGAGGACATTTAATGTCCCTTGGTTCTTCTGGATTCATTCAGGCGGGAAAGGTGTAATGAATACTAAGATAAGGGATTTTTATCGGTTATCGATGTAAATTTTAATCTATATCCGGAATTTCTAATGGTTTTGGCGGTGTGATTTGAATTGGGAGCTCTCCATTTCCAAGTATTGTTGGCGTGACTGGTGTCGCCTTTAGAGGGTTTTCCTTTTCATCTACTGCCCGAGCTTTGAGAACTGGTTCTAATGATGAGTATGGATCCGATTCACCTACTACCGTGGGTGAAATTAAAAATATAGCATCGATGGAACTGATATTTTGAGGCCGGTTATTTGGATTTGTTAAATCGCTAATGATAGGTTTCCGAATCTGTTCGTTACCGTTAGCATGGAATTGGCAATAAGAATGAAAGTCAGCACCTTTTTGGATTATTTCCTTGTATGTGGTTCTTGTAATCTTTCTTGTCCCTTCTTCTTCTCCTGCTATTTCTTCGTAACATGTATCTGTCGCACGAAGGCCTGACTTTTTACATATTTCAATTGTGATTACGTCAGTTGGTTGGTTGATAAGTTTGGATGGAAAGGATTTTAGTGATGTGTTCATTGCGTCTACCCAGACCGGCATGATTGTGTCTTTACTGAATGCTCCTCGATATATTGTTTTAGGGGTATCAAACCCTGCCCAGACCCCGCACGTTACAGCACTGTTGTATCCAACGAACCAGTGATCTGTAAAGTTATAAGCTGTCCCAGTTTTTCCTGCTGCATTCTGGTCTCTTAGGCCATGCTTCTCAAAGGATTCCTTACCGGTTCCCTTAGTGAGGGAATCCTTTAGGCAGCTATGAACCAAATAAGCTGTTGCGCTATCGGTGACTTTTGTCTGACCATTATTATTGGCTATGAATATTTTTTTCCCCTTGGGATCGGTGATCGAGGAAATGATGTGTATATGATTTGCTGTGTGTCCGCCATTAGGAAAGATAGTGAAGGCGCGACAGATTTCATGGAGACTCGTTGAACTGCTACCAAGTAGAGTTTTGTCGTATTCATCCATGGCCGACTTAACGCCTGCCTTTTTCACAAGATCTACGACCTTACTACGCCCAATTATTTTTCCAATCCGTACTGTCGCGGAATTTTTTGATTCAACAAGCGCTTCCCTTGCCGTGATAGTTCCCTTATAAGTTACAGCCTCCGATTCGCTTCCCCACTCCCCAAGAATTCCTGTAGATCCGCCAATTGCAACGCTCCTATTATCGATGGGAGAATCCTTAATCATTGAACCGGGGAAGTAATTTTCTGAGAATGCGGCGGCATAAACAAAAGGCTTAAAGGCTGTGCCAGTTGGTCTTTTTGACTGCAATGCCCGATTAAACTGACTGTGCTTGAAGTTGCGTCCTCCTACCAGAGCAACGATACCTCCGGTTTCATTTTCGATCATTATGGCAGCTCCCTGTAAATAATCGGGCCTTTTCTTTTTCGTTAAGGCGATAGGATCAGGTGAGATTTCTTTTTCCTGAAAATTAGCATATGTCTGGTGCTTGAATTCAGGATGCTCTTCTGTTTTTGCTAGGTTTCGGTAAAGGCTTTGTATGGCAACCCTTTGAGTTTCATTATCTATGGTTGTATTAATTTTAAGGCCTCCTTTACCTGCATTGTCTAGACCTATTTGTTTGATTACTTGTAGTCTAACCATTTCCTGAACGTAAGAATTTTGCTCGCCTTTGACCTGGGAGAGTTGAATCGGCTGATTAAGGAATGTTGAAAGTTCTGAATCGGTAATCATTTTCTCTTTATTCATTCTGTTAAGAACGTGGTTTCTTGCCTTCAAAGAAAGTTTCATATTATTTCTTGGAGAGAGGCGCGAAGGATTTTTGATGAGCCCACAAATTGTCGCTGCTTCTAATACAGTAATGTCTGTAACTGGTTTTCCGAAATAGCCTCTCGAAGCTGACTCGATTCCAAAGTAGCCACTTCCAAAATATATTCTGTTCAGATAATGTTCTAATATTTCTGGTTTGGTGAAACTGCTTTCTATTCTATTGGCAAGGAATGCCTCTATGATTTTGATGTTAATATTCCGTGTTTTAAATTCTACTGGATAGCATTGCTTGGCTAACTGTTGGGTTATTGTGCTTGCTCCTTGAGTAATTCTCTTAGCCTTCAGGTTTAATATAACTGCACGAGCGATTCCAATGAAGTCTACGCCGCTATGTTCAAAGAATCGGGAGTCTTCGACGGCGGTGAGTGCTTGGATGAGGTGATAAGGAACAGCATCAAGTTTGATAGGGCGTCTGTCCTCAATTTTAATCTGACCAATTTCTACCCCGTCCCTGTCGTATATTCGGCTAGGAACCTCAAGCTTACTGATGGTATTTAAATCAAATTCTTGGGCCTGCTCTTGGCGTATTTTTAAAAATGATATTCCGTAACTAAGACCAACCGCAGTGCCTATCAATATGATAAGCAAAGGAATCTGGAACCATCTTTTTTGATAGAGTTTGGTTCGCTTTTTTAGTGTGTTGCCCTTGTGGTAATTCATTCGTAGAATCTCTGTGCATTCAAGTCAGGTGCACAGTAATGTAATATAATCTAAGGAAATGTCAGAGCAAGCCACCGATAATGGCCAGTCATCCCAAGAAAATAGCATAATGATTTTAATTCATGAAAGAATTCATGAATCAGATTCAGCTCTACCATTCGATGAATTTATGGAATTGGCGCTCTATCATCCTAATTATGGGTATTACACTAGCGCGCGGAAAAGAGTGGGATCGGATGGGGATTTTATTACTTCGGTCAGTGTGGGGAAATGTTTTGGAATGATTTTGGCTTATCATTTTGCTCCTGTCATTGAGACAATGGCTTGTAATTCTGATGAGGTTGTCATCGTTGAGCTTGGAGCTGAAGAAGGAGACATGGCTAAAGATATGATGGGCACTTTATCTGAATTGCTTAGTGATTCTGTTTTTAATAGGTTGCGTTACATTGTGGTTGAACCTTTTGCCGCAAAACGGGCTGAACTCCATTCAACATTTATTAGTGAGGGATTGGATAAGTTTGAGGTGATTTCAAATTTTAGTGAGTTGTCTGCCAAGAATTGCATTTTAATTGCAAATGAGGTTCTTGATGCCATTCCAGTGAAGAGAGTTCGTTGGAATGGTAATGAATGGGTTGAAATTAGCGTGGGTGTGGATGAGTGCAGTGAAGCGAAAAAATTAGTTGGAACTGAAAGGAAAATAGCATCATCAGAGTTAAGGGAAATTGTTAAGGATTATCCGACCACTCTTGCCGAAGGATTCACAGCTGAAGTTAATTTACGGTTCAATAATTTTTTCGAAGATATTTTTCCTGCTGCTGAAATATTATATGGCTGTTTCATTGATTATGGATTGGAGGAGGATGCAATTTTTGATCCAGGAAGAAAGAACGGCACATTGCGTGCCTATTCAAAGCACGGCATAGTTGATGACCCACTCTCATCTCCGGGAAGAATTGACCTTACTGCGCATGTTAATTTTGATCATGCTTCAAGTGCGGCAAAGGATTGTGGATTCGAAGTTAACAGCGTTACTGACCAATATCATTTTTTAGTCAAGGCTGCAGAACCGTGGCTCCTTGAAATCGAAAAGGCAGGAGATCCGGACGCTGAAACTGCTAAGCTTTTAAGGCAGTTTAAGATGCTATTTCACCCATCTGTGATGGGGCAGAACTTTAAGGTGATGGAAATAAAAAAAGGAATTTAGAGTTTCTCTATTCGATAGAGGTGAGTTTTGGTCCTTGCGTAAATAGATTTTCCTGAAACTGCTGGAGATGCCATGAATCCTGAATTCAGCTCATTGCGGGCAACTAGCTGGTATTTCTCACCGGGCTTGACTACATAGCAGTGGCCCATTTCACTGAAGAAATAGATATTTCCGTCAGCAAGTATCGGCGATGAAGAGAAGTGCCCCGGCATCCGATCACTCCATACCGATTTGCCGTTTTGAAGATCCAGACAAGTTAGAATTCCCTCATCAGTTGTCATGTAAAGGTTATCCTTGTAAATGATTGGAGAGGAACGTTTAGGAACCCGTTTAAAGATATCCCAATTGACATGACTTTTCGTAATATTGCCACGAGCCTTCGGGTCTAGCTTTATTGAAATTAAGTGAGGCTTTCCGTATCCGGTGTTGATGATTACGTTGTCTTTATAAATGACACACCGCGAAGCGTTCGAGTATCCAGAATAAGTGACATTCCAGATTTCTTTTCCATCCTTTGGATCATAGGCGAAGCAAGACTTTGCGCCTGGGCTAATCATTATTGTTTTTCCTCCAACGTTTGTAAATGTTGGTGTTGAGTATGCTTTTCTTAAATCACCGTCTCCTCGTATTTTGCCATTAGGTTCTACGTCATCCCACTTAGTTGAGCGATCTGTTTTCCAAATTGTTTCTCCGGTTTTTTTATTGAGGGCGACAAGATACTGAAAATCGACGCCGTCCATGGTGAGTATTAGAAGGTCCTCAAACAGGACAGGAGACGAACCGGGCCCCCGAAAATGCCGACAAGGAAGGTCCGTTCTTTTCCATATAATTTTTCCGGTTTCAGTATTAATCGCAACCGTTCCATAACTGCCGAAATGAATGTAGACTCTTCCCTCTTCGACCGTTGGAGAGGGGGATCCGTAACTGTTTACGCTGTTACCTAAAGGCTCTACATTATCGTTCTCGAAGAGTTCGAATTTATATATAATATCGCCGGTCTTTGAGTTAACACAAAAGGCACCCATTGATTTTCCATCTGGCGTCGAATTTGTGACCCAGACTTGTTCTTTCCATATAACGGGAGATGACCATGCTCGGCCTTTTATCTCTGTCTTCCAGACAATATTTTTTTGCTCTGACCATTTAGTAGGTAAGTTACGTGGGCAGTCTGCAACGATGCCGTCCCCGGAAGGGCCTCGGAAATCAGTCCAAGTATGTTTGTCTTTACCGTTCGAATAGGATAAAAGGAAAAAACTAAAAAGGATTATTTGTAGACTCTTTGGGTAATGCATTGCTTCGAAAAGATTAATATAGCAGTGAATATATTATAAGTTTTGATTTTAGGGATTCATTCATTTTTTTCAATGGTTTCGTTATCAATCAGCTGCCATTAGCCTTGTTCGATATTCCATTTTGGTTATTATCTATTGATTGATGACATCAGTTTTCCTTCTCATTCCTTATTTTACCCAAGAACTGAATATTTAAGGGTAAAAGTAGCCTCCTTAGCGAAATTTTTGAAAAATAAAGCCAATCTAAATACCGGTTCAGAGGATTTCTCGATTGAAATGAATCGGGGTCGCGCAGCATTGGTGATTGATGGTGATGTTGTTAGTAGTCAGGCCATATGCGAGATGCTTAGCATTAAAGGATATGAAACAATGCCATGTGATTCGATACAGGAAGCTAGAGAGTCATTTTCATCACAATCATTGATAGTTTTAAGTCTTCACGGCGATGATCCTGAGTTTCAGCTTTTCATTGAAGATATTAGTAATGGATCCGGGGAAAATCAAAAACCGTACCTCATTGCTCTGAACCACAAGAATAGATTAAAAATTATAGAAGGCATTGATCAGGTGCTGGCTGTTCCTGTAGATGAGAAAGATTTTTTACTTAGTTTGGAAGATGCCCAGACTGCCATTACGGAAAGGTCACAGAAAGTGACCGGAAATTGGAATGCACGAAATGTGATAAAGGAACAGGCCATTTCCCAAAAGTCCGAGGATGGTTCAGATAGGGTTGAAGAGGAGGAATCTATCATTGTTAGAAGAGGGACAGGAGAAGCCGATTCCCAAAAAGTTTTAGGATCATTTACAGGAACTAATTTGCGGTCGATGGTCGATGCCTGCCCTTTGGCAATGGCCATGTTCGATAGGAACATGAATTATTTGTTTTCGAACGATTCATGGAATGATTCAATAGGCAGTGCTGTTTTAGATTCTTCTGGCGCAGGTCAGTTTGAATTTATTCCTAAAGTATCTAATGAATGGAGGTCACTCTGTAATGATTGCTTCAAATATGGAACGGAGCAGGTAGGAGAAGAATTGGTTCAGTGGTCAAGTGGTGAGAAGGAATGGATCCGTTGGTTTGTGAATCCTTGGTATTTAGAGGATACGGCATTGGGTGGATTGGTAATTTCAGCCCAATCAATTAATAAAGAAAAGACACTTGAAATAGAGCGTCGGTTTGAAGCTGATGTGGCAGAGTCAGTGATGACGAGTCCTTTGATTCCAGTCCTTTTTTTGGATCTCAAAGGCAAGGTAGTTCGTAGTAACCGAGCCGCTAAGCAGCTAGCTCATTGGGATCCCTTGGTTGATGAAGGAAAATATTATTGGGAGATATTTTTGCAAAGATCGGAACATGATGCATCGCGGAATCAATATTTGATGTTTTCGCAAAAGTTGATGAATGATGGCCAATTTACGTTTCCGGACACGACAGTTGACCAGATCATTGACAGTGAAGGTTCTCAACGTTCTGTGACCTGGTCCAATTCGCCTCGAAGATCTTCCGATGGAAGCGTTATTGGGATCATTAGGGTGGGGACGGATGCTGGACTTTTTATTAACCATTCAGAAAGTAATATTTCAGAATTTGATTTATTGGAAGCGTGTCCGGTGCCGGCATGGGGATGTGATGATGGGGGATCTGTAAAGTGCGTTAATGATGCGTGGATTTCTTTCCGTGGGTGCGCAAAAGGCGAAGACATTGATTTAATGTTTTATGCAGGGATGGAAAGTTCTGACGCTCAAAATTTATCGGAGTTGATTCGTTCATCAGTCGCTTCTCGGTTGTCATTTTTTGAAGTCTTTAAGGTTAAGGATTGCAATGGAAAGGAGCGCAGTATGCGCTTCTGCGTAGATCCGGATAAGAATAATCCTGAGAAGACTGTGTTCGGATTAGCATATGATGTGACTGCCGAGGATGAGTTAAGTATGGCAAAGTCTGAGTCCGCACGTTTTGAGGCTGATCTTGTTGCTTCGGGCGTTGAACTGAAGCATGCTCAAAAAGAGATTACGGAGTTGAAATCTTCATCAGTTAAGGCCCGTTCGATTCCTGACTTATTGCCATTAGGCATTGTGCTCTTGGGTCGTGACGGCAGGGTAACTTATACAAATGCCGCCGCTAGCCAAATAGTAGGTACAGATTTGGGATCATTTGAAATGGTAGAAGACTGGTTGTCTCATGCTTTGATAACGAATAATCAATTAGGAGTTAACGAACTACTTGAGCGCTGGCGTTCTTTGGTTTGGGTTAAGGGATCTGCAGAAGTTTTTTCTATAAATACAAATTCTCAAGAGCCTCTACAAATTGAGTTTAGGCCTAAGTTAATGAATGACGGAGGCCTCTTGTTAGCTCTATCAGAGGTGAATGGTTTAAATGTAAGTGATAAACTTGTTAGAGATAATAAGGAAAGTTTATCAGAGATGAATCGAAGAATGGATGTGCTGCTAAGTATAGTTTCAGATATCTTACGGCTTTGGAGCAACGGCCATGATATGGAAACTTTAAGCGTAACGGTTTCAAGGATCGATGCATTGGCATTATTGCTAACTCATACTACTGGGGAAGAGCATTTTTCGAGTGTTGATTTTGGGATGTATTCAAGTGCTATAGTGAAGGAGTTGATAGAGCTTGCTCCAGATTATTCTGATCCGTGCGTTCATTTAAACTATGGTGTGCAGCATGGGGTGGATTTATTAGGAGGGTCACCCAGGATAGAGAGGAAGAAGATTCTTATGCCTTATTCATTAGCGATGCCGTTAGCTCTTATATGTAATGAAATGCTTAGGAATATTTTTATACACGCTTGTCAAAATCGTGAAGAGGTCACTATAAAATTTTCAATAATTATTAATAATGATGGGAGCAGTGGTGAATTGTTATTTAGTCATGATGGCGTTCCTTTACCTGCTAATTATGATTTAGATAGAGACGCGGGCAATGGATTGAAAATTGTAAAATCATTAGCGAGCAGGATCGGGGGCGAATTAAAAATGAACTGCGGCCCTATGACTGAATTTCATGTTGGATTTTGTTTTCCAGAAGGCAGATAAGTTAATGCAGGGTAATTGATGAATCCTTTCCGCATTCTTATCATTGATGATGAAAGTAGGGCCGGTAAGGATGTCCAGAAGTCGCTTGTCCGGTTAGGTTATGCTGAACCTGAGATTGCGGGAAATGAGCGCGATGCTATAGAGATTGTTCGAAGAGCTGATCCGGATTTGGTGATCATGGATATTCAAATCGAAGAGCTGGGTGATGCAATCGCATTAGCTAAAAAGATTCGTTATGATTATGGGAAACCGATCATTTTTCTTACGGCTTCAGCTGATGAAAATACAATCAAGAGAGCAGGTGAAATTGACCCTGAGGCTTATTTATTAAAGCCCGTTGATGAGAATGAACTTAAATCCTCAGTCGTGATCGCAGTGTCGAGGAACCGGTCCAGAGAGGCTCTGATGGATCGCGAGAAACAATTTTTCAGTACATTAAGCAGTATGGCTGACGCCTTAATTGCAACTGACATTGTTGGTAATATTACTTATATGAATCCTGTAGCTGAATCTTTAACGGAATGGAAGTTTGATGATGCAAAGCACATGGTATTGCAAGATGTATTATCTATTAAGGATTCTAGAGGAAATAAGGTGCCGGCCCTTTCTCCGGGTTATCGGTCCAAGAATAAATCGAAGCGGACTTCTTATCTGACTAGGAAGAGGGGGGGCCGAATTCTGATTGAAGATAATGCGGCTCCTCTCAAAGATCCTCAAGGGAGTTTGGTTGGCTTGGTCGTTGTTTTCCGCAAGGCGTTGGATGAGGATTCAAAAGGACTTAGTCCGGATCAGGCGGCGGATGATCCTATTAGGAATATAGTTGAAGGAATAGCAGATCCTCTTTTCGCAGTTGATAAGAATTGGGAAATTACATTTGTTAATCAGCGAGCCGTTGAGATTTTTGATGCTTCGGATGAGGGCATCATTGGTAATAAATTTTGGCGAATGTTTTCAGAAGATGTGCGAGAAGATAATATCCATGATGCTTCGAAATCCATGACGCGTGGAGAAAGATTTTCTTTCGAGTTCTATCATCAAGACAGTTCTTTTTGGTTTGAGCTTAACGCTTACCCCTTCGGTGGAGGATTGTTGCTCCTCATGCGTGATATTACGGAGAGGATTGAAGAAAATGAAAGCGCTTTGAGATTAGAAAAGTTAGAGAGCCTTAGCTTGTTAGCGCGTGGTTTTGCTCATGATTTTAACAACATTTTAACTGTTATACTGGGCAATTTATCTCTTGCTAATGTTAAATTGCCGAAAGGGATAGAGGGAGATGAAGAAATAGAGAATGCTTTAAGCGCAACGCTCCGGGCGCAGAACCGAGTGCAACAACTGTTAACTTTTGCGAAGGGAGGTTCTCCAATTCGACAGACAATTGATTTTGGAAAAGTTATTTCTGAAATTCTAGAGGAGCATGATCGTGATGATCAGATTCAGTATGTGGTTGAAGATCCTGAAGATATTTGGAAAGTGGATGCGGACCCGGGCCAATTCCGTAGAGTAGTAGAAAATTTATTACGTAATGCTGAACAGGCTATGCCGGGAGGAGGACAGATTGTTATAAGTTTAATGAATGTTGGCGCCGATGGTCTTTCAAAGGGAAATTTACCATCGTCCCTGAAACTGGATGAAAGTTCAGATTACGTGGTGCTTCAAGTCATTGATGATGGTCAAGGGATTGATGATGATTTGCTTGAAAAAGTCTTTGAGCCTTATTTCACATCTAGGACTCAGGCCAATGCAACAGGTATAGGGTTGACCGTTTGTGAATCTATCGCAAGAGCTCATAATGGAGGAATTGCTCTAGAGTCGAACTTGCCTTCCGGGATTAGAGCAGTCGTTGCTTTTCCAGCCTCAACGGATCAGGAAACAATATTTGAGAAGGTCCCGTTAATGGATATGGGAAAATCTTCACCTAGTATTTTGATATTAGAAGATGATTCTCTAATAAGGCAGTTGCTCGTTGCGAACTTGGAGAGGGAAGGGTATGAGGTTACAGAGACTGAGGACGGAGTTGACACTGTTGCTAGATATATTGAGAGATATCGATCGGGTAATCCCTATGATCTTGTTATCATGGATCTTTCCGTTCCGAAGGGGATGGGAGGAGCTAGAGCCATTAAAGAAATTTTGAATATCGATTCTGAGGTGAAGGCAATTGTATCTAGTGGTTATTCAGATGATCCTGCCATGGCGGACCCTAAAAGTTTTGGCTTTAGTGGGGTATTGCCTAAGCCCTATCAACCCAATGAATTAATTTCTTTAGTCAGTGGTATTCTTAAATGAAGTATTGAGCATTGATTTAATATAGGCTTGAGAAGTTTGTTATATTTTTTGTTCAGACATGATAGATGTGCTCGACTCTTTTCATTATAAGTGTGAGGATATTATTTATGAAAACGACACTATGTGCTCTTGGGGTGGCTCTGACATTGATACTTAATAGTTATTCAGAAACTTTTAAGCTTTGGCCTGAAGGGGAGGGAGGCTCAGGTGCGGAGGGCGTTACTCTTACGCTTCACCGGGCCAAAACAGAAACAAAAGACACAAAAACTTCAGCCGTTATTATTTGTCCAGGAGGTGGATATGGTATGTGCGTGATGTCTTACGAGGGCAATGATGTGGGGAAATGGTTCGCTCAAAGAGGTGTCAGCGCTTTCGTTCTTAAGTACCGCGTATCTCCTCACCGACACCCTTTGCCCGGCAACGATGTCCGAAAGGCAATGAGCCGAATCAGGACTAATTCTTCATCATATCATATTGATCCTAAAAAGATAGGAGTCATGGGGTTTTCAGCGGGTGGTCATCTAGCCGCTACTGCAGGAACTCAGTTTTCCAATGCATTAGAAAGGCCTGACTTTATGATTCTTGCATATCCAGTAATTTCGATGGCCAAAGGCGTGACGCATGAAGGTTCCAAAATGAATTTATTGGGGAAAAATGCTGGCAAAGAATTGTTGGAAAAGATGTCATTAGAGAATCAAGTGACTGCGAAAGTCCCTTCAACATTTATTTTCCATACTGACCAAGACAGACCAGTCCCTGCAGAGAATTCTTTGCGGTTTGTGTCTTCTTTAAGAAGAGCAGGTGTGGGGTGTGAATTCCATCTCTTTCGGGAAGGAGGGCATGGAGTCGGTTTGGGCCGTGATAAAGGATCAAAGAAATGGCCGGGTTTGCTTGAGGATTGGTTGAGAAGGTCTGGGCACATCAATTGATAAAGAATATTGAGAAAGATTTAAAATTTTTGAAATGAGTCTCTCAAATGAAAATTTCTTGGGCTAAACGTATAAATTATTTGTGTCAAAGACCTTACCGTACTACCAATTCATTAGCCCTTTAAGACCAGTATGAAATTATACCAATTATTTGTTTCCTGTGCTTTGACGTTGTTATCGGTTTCATGTGTCAGCAACAAGATCAGTGAGGCAGTCCCTGTCTCTTTAGATGATCGCCCGGCTCCACCCTTGCCTCAATCTCAGGACGGTTCATTTATTGTCCGGCCAGAAGGAACGACTAAAGTTAAATTATCTAAAAGTGTTCTATTAGAAGCTTCAGCTGCTGCTGAAAGAGAAGTTATCAGGCGGCAACAGGCCGCTAAGGATGCGGATGATGAGGTGCAGAATGCTATTCAAGATCTAAAAGAAGGATCATTGAATGATGCTCGAGTGAAATTAAGGAAGGCTGTTCAGAAATATCCAAGGACCGGGACTTAGAACGAGGCCTCTGTCAATTTGGCGGAATATTATTCACGGTTTAGCTTTCAGGAATTTTGTGAATTGAGTTATGTATTTCGCCTGTGAATTTTTCTCCCTCAGCGCTAGACAAATTGTAACGGATTGCCATTCCCCAAGTTGGTTTTAGGTCAGGAATAAGCAAACGTATGTGTTTCTTGTCTGCAGATAGAACTGCTTTTTTTACGGCCAGCTTGCGCTGGTTGTAATGTTTTGATCCATAATTTCGAGTTCTCTTAAGATCCCAAACTTCTACCTGATAGGATTCAGTGTTCTGAGATTGAATGTCATGAAGTTCTGTTGTGAATTCAATTTCGATACCATCCTTTTTGGCTTCTAGCTGAATTGGTAGTTTGGGTGTATTTCCAGTATAGCGAATTCTATAGAAACCACCGTCGCCCCTCTTACTGCCTGCCCAAGCAAACATTCCGGTAGCATAAAGTTGCCCATTCTCAGGATGGAACCTTCCCCGCATGATGCCAGTTGGGAAATCCAATCCTAAAGAAACCATTCCGCCCTGCGCCTGGTCTCCTATCTTTTCGTGAGGAACTAAGAAAATTTTTCCTGTCCCGTAACTTAGATTAAGTAATTTTCCATTTAAGGCTCCCCACTCAGCATTTTCTGGTACCCACATCAGCTCTCCTGGGCTTCGGTCAAAATTATTGGTTATCCAGCAAAGCGGCTGTTCCATTGCGCTGTCACTGTTATCCGTTACATCATGATAGCCGAACATATTGCCGTAGAATCCACCTTCTTTGACGTAATTAATTCTGTTCTTTGGATTCCAGTGCCCTTCCTGGTCAGTAACGATAAATGTTCCATCAGGATTTAGGCAGACTCCATTAGCTGCACGGAAACCGTTAGCTATGATTTTGGAATTGCCTCCATCAGAGCTCACTTTGATTAATGTACCATGATGTGGTACTAGGGCTGTTTTTGCATGCCTCGCAGATTTTGCGTAATAAAAGTTCCCTTCTTTGTCTGTCTGAAGACCCATTGCAAATTCGTGAAAGTGTTCAGTGACCTGATGATCATTATTAAAGCTTTCGACGAAATCTATTTCGTTGTCTCCGTTTAGGTCATGGAGTTTTGCTATTTGGTCTCGGCACGTTACGAATATTTTACCACCTACGATTCTTACGCCTAAGGGCTGAAATAATCCCGTGGCGATCCTTTGCCATTTGTGTCTTCCGAATTTCTTATCGATACCGTCAACGATATATACATCACCTAGCCAAGTAGCGACAGCTGCGCGTTTTCCATCCGCAAAGAAATCAAAGCCTCCGACTCTCATCCATGAGTTCCATGGGTTACTAAGTGGCAGAGTGATTTCGTCGACTTCAAAAGATGCTGAGGATCCTCCATTCTTCCCCTCTGTCGTGACTATTGTCGGCCATCGCTTTGAGCTTCCCTCAGTAAGTGGTGATAAGGCGATCGGTGGACCGCTATTAGCAAGATGTTCATCTAAAGATTTTTGATCAACTCCTGCAATTAGAATTTTGATTCGGGCCGGGGTCGAAGTTGCAGGAATCTCAAGAACGTTTAAACCATCGGTGTCGGTTTTTATATTAGTGCCTTCGGACCCTATTGTTGCAACGGCTTTGCCCTTTGGTGCAATGCGTAAGCGTATAGGGTCTGTAGATTTTCCTATTTCTAAGGTCCGTGTAAAAATGGTTTTTTCTCCTAGGGTTTCATAACCCGGAAGCTCGTGCACTTCTGTGCTGCCGATAGTGTATTTAATGATGGCGCGTCCTCCGTGAAGATAGGTTCCTTTGTAATGAGTCCAGTTCTTGGGGAGCGGTCCGTAAGGTTTTCCGTCTCGGCCAAGGAACCGAGGATCCTTGAAGGTTCCGTCAGATGGCTTGCCGACACCAGGCCCAACAGGATTTTCGAAAACCTTTTCTCCAACTAGTGATGCGTGACTGCCGTGAGATTGATCAAATGCAATGCCTCTCCAATCGATGTATTTATCACCTTCCCAAGCAGATGCGACACGCATTGTGTCATGATCGTAAAGGATCCATTTATTTCCTTGAGCAATTCCGCCTGGCCCCTCGTCTAGGCGAACTGCTATGCCTTTATAAGCAATGTTACCTGATCCAACTTGTATGGTCCAGAACTGCACAGGGCCGTAATTCATTTTTTTCCACTTTGGTTCTCCCGAACCAAAAAGTTTTGGACTTTTAGCTCCTAAATCCAATCCACGTGGTAATGAATTCACGTATGCTTCGTCCACATTAACGAACTGTGAAGGATTCTTTTTTCTGATGAAGGTTTCGCGAATGTAATGAATAACATCCCATTTCTGTTGAGGTGTCATCCATGGCTGGGAGACCATTTGATTAAAGCCTTTGGTGAGCGTTGAGTACATGGACAGGGGATCCTTCCCGTTTTTGAATTCTCCTTTATGGAACCGGAGAGCGGTTGGCAGTGTTCCCTCAACCTTATCGGTACCATGACACGTGATGCATAATCCGTTATATATCCTCGCACCCCTGTCCAGACTGTTATGGTCCCAGGCATTTACAATTTGTGAATGGTCCGCGTCTCCTAGCTCTGAGACACTAACTTTTGATATCTTGATCTGATCGTTATTTGTAACAATAGAAGCATGCCAAGCGACAAATCCATTAATTAGCAAAGGTTTCCCTTCTTGAATTTTTTTCTTGGGTTCAATCGAATTTGGAGGGAGCCAATTAAAATCCGGCGTGTTTGTTTCGGCGACTCTCTTGGAAACTGCGAGTAAGGATTCTTTTTCATCTAATCCTCTTTTCCAGTATCTCAAGTTACTAATTGTTCCTTCTAGATCGCCACCAAAGTCAGTTGTGCAAGTGCCGATTTGGAACAAAGCTTTGGCGGGATCATTTGCGGAGAATAATTTGTTTTCAGAAATCCTTTTCCCATCAAGATAAAGGCTGGCTTTGCCAGAACGTGTGACTAGTGCGGCTTCATGCCATTTTTCATCATCGACTTTATTGGCGCCGGCAATCATTCCTTTCCACCCAATGTCATAAATGAGTCGACCCTCTCTTATATAAAGGGCCTTTCCGTCCTTTAACCACTTCTCCCCAGGCACTGCTTTAGAGAACAATGTGCCATCGCCGGTGGCTTTGAATTTAACATAGACAGTGAAGTCTTTGCCCATATCGAAAGGATCCTTTGATTGTTTAGGGCTAGAGATAAATAAGCTCTTTCCTTTATTTGTGCTGCTTTTGGTCTGTTCTGTTTTCCCATATTCTTTGATTTCAGCTAAAGGTTTCCCATCTATCCATCCCTTTATTTTTCCGCGTTCACCCTCTTTTTGAGTTGCTCCAATTTCGATAGTACCCTGAGCTCCTTGTTCGACAGTAAAAGAGATCGTGGCGTCTGGTGCGGCACTAATGGAAATGACTCCGCTCTCGTTTGACTGGTACTTTGCTTTGAGATGAAAGTTGGCTATGGGTTTTTCACTTTTCCATAGTTCGGCGGACTGAGTATATGAACTAATGAAAAATATTAAGGCAAGGGAAATGAAAATACGCATTGAGGTAACATACCATTGTAACCTTCATTGGTAGAGCAAAAAATAACTAGTATTTAACGAAAATGCGAGAGTTGCCAGACTCCGTATGCGTATCACGTGATGAGCATCTAAGCTTACTGGGAGGATCTTTTAGCCTTCTTAATTTTCAGGAATTTCGTTGAGAGTATAATATCCTACCTGATGCAAAAGTGCTTTCCCTGTCACGTTTTTGATGCCGGGAAGGTTCAGTTCATGCACATTTCCTTTAACTAGTCCTTCTATTTTCAAGTGAACGCTCTTTTTATCCTGCGAAACTGAAACTGATTTTATTGTGGGGTTGCTCTTATCTACGACGGGACTTCCATATCCACTTTGATATATGTAAGTATATGAATCCATCTTGTAACTTGCTACGTCTGAACCTGATTTTTCTTCGATGGGTTCAGTGAAAATAACTTCAAATCCATCCGGTTTGGCTTTCATTTGTAGGACCTCAAATGGTTTCTGGCCATTAAAATGACACCTCTCAAGAGCAAAACGTTTTCCTCCTCTTGCTCCCCAGCCACGGTCAGTTCCTCCTACAAACATGCTGCCGTCAGCGCCGATCCGCACAGCCACATTGCCCGACTTGAACCTGCCACGGAATGGAAACGCGGCTCCCTGATAGACTCCATTCACTTTTTCGAGTGCTACTCTCAACACTGTTGACATTGTCTGTTCCCCAACAAACAACTGGTTCGTGAAGGGGCCAAATTTTCCCGTCGTATCACATGCAATGCCGGTCGGAGAGTTGCTTAGTTTGCCATGAGGAAACATTGCTGCCGGTGGAACAAGTTCTGGAATCTTTGCTCTTTCTGTTGATATCCTGCTCCCACTCTTTGGATCCTCTGGCCTTTTTCCAATGGCATCTGTTAATTCATAATATTTGTTGCCAGTAGGGTTCCCAACAAATCCTCCGACAGGTAACGGTTTAATTGAACTTGTGCCATTCCACAGGCCTTGGTTGTCACAATAGAACATATCTCCAAGATGATTCTGACCAATTCCTCCCGGAGAACGTATTCCACTCGTTGTAGGAATCATTTTTCCGTCAGGAGTTACTCGGACGCACCACCCTCTGAAATCAGAGCTTGCGCCGCCTGACCCTGTTAGGCATAGAACGACCCATATATTTCCGTCCGGGTCATGCCTAGAGCCAAAAGCATATTCATGATAATCTCCGTTCACTCCCCAAGCAGAGGAAACGCTTTCGAAAATATCCGCTCTAAAATCGCCATCTTCATCTTTCATTCTTGTCACTTCAGGTCTTTGTGTGGCGTATAACCAGCCATCTTTCCAGGCCAATCCCAAGACCTCATGTAAACCGATTGCCCAAGGAATCCATTTGTCATCTCCTGGATCATCCGTGTATGCTCCCTCAACGACATAAATGTCACCGCGGCGAGAACTTACGGCTATGCGTTTTTCAGGTAAGATCTCGATCCCTCCAACTTCCAGAACAATGTCATCCGGGATTGGAATTTCAACGATTGGATAATGATCGGATTCTTCTTGGGGATTTTGCGAAAGTGCTAACGAGCTTACTGAGACGGTAATTAATAATGAGCAGATTATGTTTTTCATAAGGACGGTATGATTTTTTTATTGCCAATTGATAGTTTGCTCGATTAGTGCCGAGTCATTACTAAATTGAATGGGGATAAGCAGTTCTTTTTTTCCTCCGATTTCTCTTATTACGGGTTTCCCATCTGATTTAAAAGTCAGAGCAGTGCTATCATCAATGAGGTAAGTGTTATTATCTGTAAGTTCTATTGATTGCCCTACCGCTGCCCTGAAATAGAGGTTCTTTACAGGTTTTCCTTTAATTCTGATGCTGCGTTTGAAGGCGACATCAGATGAATCATATGATCCTTCAGGTGAAGGCATATCTTCAACGGATAGGGTGCCGAAAGTGTATCTGAAGGTCGGAATTCTTTCTTCTCCTGTTAACTTGTAGCCCTTAAATATGTAACCTCCTTGAATTGGTGGAAGTTGTGCATTGTCTTTTCTAATGAAAGAGTCTGGCCACGATTCATTCGCATTGCTAATGGCTGCAAAAGGAACGCCTGGAGGCCCATTGATGACGGATTCGCCTGCCGGAGGCTGATAGCCTTGGCCCCTTCCGTTCCAATGCCTTTTGGCATCAATAAAGTCTCCGAGCCAGAGCATGGCAATGCGCATATTATTTGCATCATAAGCTAAATTGAGTCCTCCAGGATAACCGACTCCGATAGCTCTTGATCCTGCGCCCTGAATGAAGTTTCTATAAATGCGAGCTTCTTCCTCAGCAACGAGTAATTGTCCGCTAGGTGAATTCCTCCCTGAAGGCATTCTGTTCACTGAGAGGGGAGTTTCCTTTTTGGAGCCTGGTGTTTTCCAGCCAACGTAGAGTGATTCTTCGCCACTTCCTTCAAAGTATTGTACTTCTATATGGTGTGACCCTTTATCCAGTTTTATTTTTCCGGATTTGGGAGAGTCTCCGTGGATTCCGTCATGATCAATGACGATTTTTCTATCAATGAGCAGTCTGGACCCATCATCAGAACTCACAGTGAATACATAGTCTCCTGATTTCGGTGCTTCAATGTTTCCTCTAAATACTATCCCAAAAGAGTCCTTTTCCTTGGTACAAGAAAGATCAAACTTTCCACTAGGAACATGATCAGTTCCGGACGGTTCTATTTTATTCCAATCTGGTATTTTTTTCCATGAACCCTTAAACAGAGTGAAGGTAAGTTCGCTGAGGGGGTTCACTTCCTTGGAAACTATCATTGTCCCCCTCATCACCTGAGCATGGCCAGGCAAAGTGCAAACATATGGATACTTCCCTGTTCTTTTCGGGGCAGTGAAATAGAGTGTTGAAGAAGAATGAGGGTCCGCCATTTTGCTCGCAAAGAGAAGGTCTGGATGCTTAGGAATCCAGTGCTTAGCAAAACCGTCGGCTCCTAACTTCCATGCTTCCTGAGCCACTTTCATATCTTTTCCCTTGCCAGGTTTTGTGATCGCTAAATTGTGATGCATGTCATCCTGGTTCCGAAGTATCAGCTTAATTTTTTTCCCAGGATAGACCGTAATAATTGGCTTATTATATTTCATTTCCCCTTTCAGAGTCGTGATTTCAATTATTGTGTCGGGCTTGCCGAAATCTTTAGGAGCTGCATTGTTTTGAATCCACTTGGCAATATATTCCTGGTCTTCTTTACTCAGTTTTACCAATTCCACAGGACCGCTCTTTCCGTTCGGGGTCTTGAGAATTACATTGTTATCTACGACATCAACGATTCCTGCTTTGATTCTTCTACCATCTGAATGGGACCATGTTCTGGCTCCAGGGTCTTCAACCTTATCTTGGCCGATACCGGCAATAGGAATAAATAAAAAGCAAAAGGAGAGTAAAAATTTAATGCTGCCCATGATTTTAACTATTTAATGCAGACCTTGATGTATATCTCAACGATCTTTTCCCTTTATTTAAAGATGGAGGAGGGAAATGCTCTTTCAGAAGATTATAACAATAAATATAGTTAAGAACCCTTAAATAATAGGTTTTCAGGTCCTAAATTTTCATAATAAGGTTTTATGCCCTTGCTTGACTGTCATCAGATAAGAAGTATCATGTGCGCCCCTCCAATGATCTGAACTTATTTTGTGAGATCATAGAAAAAATAAAACGACCATGAAACGTACTTATCAGCCCTCTAAACGTAGCCGAAAGCGTCAGCACGGATTTCGTGCTAGGATGAAGACAAAAAGTGGTCGGGGTATTATAAAAAGGCGGCGTCAAAAAGGACGCAAGAGGCTTATTCCTAAGGGAGCAGAGATTCATTATAAGCGCCATCGCCAGACCTAAATTGTTTGTCTGGGCTTGATTAGGGCGTGGTAAGGTAGGACAATCACTTATCAATATAACTGATTATGCGGTTAAAGCGTCCAATGCGCATGAAATCACGTAGCGAGTTTTTGCGTGTTCGAAATGAAGGAAGGACATTTTCTGGTAAGTATATGGTTCTGGGGATTCTTGCTGATCAAGAAATCATTCCAAAGATGAAATTTGGTATCATTTTGACCCGAAAGATAGGAAATGCAGTTACTAGGAATCGTGTCCGGCGCCGGTTACGAGGGATTATTAATTGTTGGGGTGATTCTTTGGACTTTTCCGGTTACCTTGTAATGATTCCCAGATACATGGCGCCTCGTGCAACTTTTCAAGATTTAGAATCTGACTGGAAAAAACTGATGCATACAGCTGGCATTGTTGCTGAGGATCAACTTCTATGAAGTATATAATAAAATTGTTGATCAGGTTCTACCAGATTCTAATTTCCCCATTAATTCATTTGGTAGGAGGTCCGAATTCAGGGTGCCGATTCGATCCAACATGCTCAGAATATTTTTTGCAGGCCGTTCAAAGTTATGGCGCTTTGCGCGGATCTATATTAGGAATAAAGAGAATATTGAGGTGCGGTCCTTGGGGCGGGCACGGGCATGATCCTGTTCCTCTCAGGTCCGAACAAATTTTAAGAAAAGAAGACAATAACAAGCAAGATTTACTGAAACATGGATAGAACAGGCTGGATAGTTATAATCGCTTGCTCATTGGGGCTCTTTTTGTGGTTTGATGGGCAAAAGAAAAGTATCGAAGAACAGAGGGAGTTGGCTGAAAAAAATCAGCAAAGTTCTCAGGTAGTAAATCCAGACGGTGCTGGTGAAGTAAAGGAAAAAAAAGAGGTTCAGAATGACCCTGTCATCGAATCTACAAAAGAACAATTCGTGACTCTGTCTAATGGAGTGGCTGATTGGACATTTACCAATGTTGGAGGAGGAATTAAGACGGTCGCTCTTAAGGAGCATAACTTAGAGAGTCCTGAGGTAGTTGAGAAAGAAGGGCTTAAAAATGCTTCATCTGTTATTCTTAATAAAGATTCAAAGCATCCGATAGGGGCACTGAGTAAGGGTATTGGGAAATTTGAAGGATTGAACTATGAGGTCGTTTCTCAGAGCCCAAATCAAATTGAGTTTCGTGCGGAAAGTTCAGAGAAGTTGCAGGTGACTAAGACCTTCACGCTGACTGGAAATAAGGATCCAGGAGAGGGCCATATCATAAAGATGGATTTAGCTCTCAAATATTTGGGCGAGGGTGGCAATTTCAGTCTGAATGATTATTTCCTATATGCGGGATCCGCATCTCAGCTTCAAGACGGCAATTCGAGGGACCTCTATACTGGTTTCGAATATATGCGAGGCAGCAAGGATAAATTCAGGAGCTTAAGCTATTTAAAAAAAGATAAGGATGATATTAAGGGGCAGGAATTGCATGAGAAGCTTCGATGGATCGGTGTAAGCAATCAGTTCTTTTCAACAAATTTGTATGTAAAGAACTCTTATGAGTCATCTGTTTGGGCCAGTCGTTTCGAAGTTAATTCAGACCAGTATGCATCTCAAGGAGCACTTGGGTTGCCTAAAAATATCACTTTAAATCCTGGAGAATCGAAGGCTTGGGAATATGAAATATATACAGGCCCAAAAAGTTATCAGATTCTTAAGGGCCTTGACGGTGAGAGAAAAGAAATAGTCGGTTTTGATCGGATGCCGATATTCGGATTCTTTGCAGAGCCTTTCGCCGTTCTCTTGAGTTGGCTCATGAACCTATTGCATAGTGGCCTTGGTAATTTTGGTTGGGCTATTATTTCTATTACGGTCATCATGCGCTTGTCGATATGGCCCATCACGGCCAAAGGAACTAGGGCCATGAAAAAGATGAGTAAGCTTGCGCCCATGATGCAGGAAATTAAGGAGAAGCACAGTGACAATCCTCAGAAGATGCAGCAAGAGACGATGAAGTTATACAAAGATTACGGAGTCAATCCGATTGGCGGATGCCTCCCTCTTTTACTTCAGATGCCGATTTTCATTGGCTATTTTGCAATGCTACGATCTGCGGTTGAGCTCCGGCATGAGGGGTGGATTGGTTGGGTGAATGACCTGTCTTTGCCTGACAGCGTTGGCGAGGTGCCTGGCTTAGGCATTCCAATTAATATTTTACCTTTATTGATGGGGATCACTATGATGTTCCAAATGCGAATGACGCCACAGGCTGCTGGTCCTAACCAGAAGCAAATGCAACTCATAATGTCAATTATGCCGATTTTCATTACTGTGATTTGTTACAATTTCGCCTCAGCTCTTGCTCTTTACTGGACTGCTGGAAACATTTTTAGTATTGGCCAGACTTGGATTTCGAAAAAGTTTGGCAAGGAAGTTGAGCTGAAGAAGGTCGATCGCAGTATGAAAAAGCCACCGATAGGAGCTCCTGGGGGACAGACAAAATCGCCAAAGCCTCAGCAAGTCAGGACCGGAGGGGGGGGGAGGAGAAAGCGGCGTTAAAGGTGCTGCGTTGATCAAATATTATCCTGATACCTCTTTGCTTAATTAGATACTTTTATTGGTTCAGGTCTGTTATTTTAAAGATTTGTTGATAATTTTCCCTTGTTTTTATGCCGCATATTAGGAATCAGCTTGATTCTGCCTTGAATTGTGATAATCCAATAACCCTTCTTTGACCACGAGTTGTAAGAAGACTAAGGTTATAATACCCAATTATTTGAAATCTTATTTTAACTTTTTCATTAATCCGCAAAATTAAACCATCCCTTATAAAATAGAATTTTTATTACAACCAGCTGGCCGAATTGGTCATAACTGTTAAAGAAATAATTCTATCTGATAGATCTGCCATGAAAACAGAACTCGTTGAGCAAGCCTTGGAAGTTATTACTGACCCGCCCTTGCTAATTAATCTAGTCTCTAAGAGAGTCCAGCAGTTGAATAGTGGTAGGAGTCCATTAATTACTATGGTTGAAAGAATGGGTACTGCCGACATTGCTTTAACTGAAATTATAGAAGGCAAGATCGTCCTTGAGGACGGTGATACTGAAGAGTAAACCCTCTGCGCCATGTCGCAGGAAATATCAAAGAATCGTAAAGCTTTTCACGACTTTAACATTGTCGATAAGTTCGAGGCTGGAATCGAACTCAAAGGGACTGAGGTTAAATCAATTCGTGAAGGGCATGTGCATTTGAGAGATGCATTTGCAGTTGTTCAAAATGGACAGATTTTCCTCGTTGGCTGCGACATTAAGCCATATTCCTCTGCGAGCCATGAGCAGCATGAACCGAGGCGCCCACGACGTCTATTATTGCACAGGCGAGAGATAGATAGAATTGAAATCAAACTTGAGGAGAAAGGTTTTTCTATGCCGGCCTTGCGCTTATATTGGAAAGATAAAAGGGTCAAAGTTGAACTTGGATTAGGTCGGGGGAAAGCTCAATACGATAAGAGGCATACCCTAAAGAAAAAGGTTCAGGACCGTGAGGCGAACAGAGAAGTGGCCCGATTTAATAGAAGTTAAAAGAAGTATCTCTGCTCCTTGTATTGAGTGGGCACTAATATCTAACTTGCCTCAAGCCTGTGACGCCAAACGATGAACTATAGGATCCTCCATTCGTGACCCATTTCTGCAAGAAGGAGATCGGATTCTTTCGGTCCCCAGGAACCGGCAGGATATTCTGCCATTGGCGATTTTTCTTGGGGTTGATGCCACGCCTCTTCTATCGAATCGATGAATACCCACGCATTTTCAACTTCATCTCGTCGAGCAAACAAAGTGGCGTCACCTATCATTGCATCAATGAGAAGCCTTTCATATGCTTCAGGAGATCCCTTTTCGAATGATGACCAGTAATGAAAATCCATTTTTACTGGGTCAATAATTAAGCTCGTTCCGGGTTTTTTTGAGAGCATGAGAACGGACATTCCTTCGTCAGGCTGTATTCTGATAGTCAGTATATTACTTTCTCCTGCGCCTGGAAGTTTTTGAAAGAGGACGTTAGGGGGTGATTTGAGATGCAGTGATATCTCGGTTGTTTTCTTGGGGAGTCTTTTTCCCATTCGGATATAAAATGGAGTACCTTCCCAGCGCCAGTTATCTATGAATAGCCGCATTGCGACATAAGATTCGGTCATGCTTTGAGGGTTTACCCGATCCTCTTCCCTGTAAGCCTTTACCGGTTCCTCATTAATGGTTCCGTCATTGTATTGAGCACGGACGACATTTTTGATTACCTCCTTCGAATTCATCTTACGTATCGTTCTTAATACTTTTACTTTCTCATCACGTACACTATCAGCGGAGAGGTCAGTAGGAGGTTCCATAGCAACTAAACTCAGCAGCTGTAACAAATGATTCTGTACCATGTCTCTAGTGGCTCCAGCTTTATCATAATAGCCTCCACGACCACCTTCCATTCCTAGGTGCTCTGCGCATGTGATTTGTACATGGTCGATGAACCGGCTCCTCCACAGCGGTTCAAATATAGAATTGGCAAAACGTAAAACCATTATGTTTTGAGCCGTTTCTTTTCCTAGGTAATGATCGATACGATAAGTGTCAGTTTCAGAGAATGTCTCATTGGCTACAGTATTTAAATTTTGAGCACTCTTTAAATCTGATCCAAACGGTTTTTCAATGATGACTCTGGACCATGCGTTCGTGTTAGCATTGTTTAGGCCAGTAGCCTTCAAGTTTTCTAGGACTATTGGGAAGAATTCAGGTGCGGTAGAAAGATAGAAGAGCCGATTATGGTTAGTGTCCTTTTCTGATTCAATTTCATTAAGGTGTCTAGAGAGTGCTTTATAGGATTCTGGATCATTCAAGTCTCCACGATGATATGAGAATGATGATATAAATTTCCCCCATGCTTTACTGTCATGTCCTGAACGTGAATTCTCGGCGTTTGATTCCTGCAGCTCTTCTTGCCATGATTGATCGGTTTTGTTACGTCGAGCGAACCCTATGACTCTAAGAAATTTTGGCAGTTCATTATTTAATGAGAGATTATAAAGCGCCGGTATGAGCTTTCGATGAGTCAAATCTCCTGTAGCCCCAAAAATAATAATTGAGCAGGATTCAGGAATCTGACGCGTTTTGAATCCTCGTCTGAGCGATGTGACGGAGGATTCGGGCATGAGTTATATAATGAATGTTTAAGGCGGGAAAATGATAGAATACTTGGTCTGTTATCCGGATCAAGGTAAGGGAAAATTTTTATTTAATTCTATTACTTTTAGGCGAATATTCTCTAGGACTGCGGGGTTTTCTCTATTCTCAAGTGCTTTATGGATGAAGTCTGCGACGTCCAACATTTCCTCTTCACTCATTCCTCTTGTCGTGACAGCAGGCGTCCCGATTCTAATGCCGCCCGCTTTAAATGGACTTTCAGTATCAAATGGGATCGAGTTTTTATTTACTGTGATCCCGGCAGAATCGAGTGCTGTTTGGGCTATCTTGCCGTTTATCCCTTTTGGCCTGACATCAACCAACATCAAATGGTTGTCTGTTCCTCCTGAAACAATTCTGTAATCATGTTCTATTAACCGCGCGGAAAGTTTAGAGGCATTTTTGACGATTTGTTTTTGATATTCTTTGAAATCAGGGCTTAGCGCTTCTCCAAAGCAGGCTGCTTTTGCGGCTATTACGTGCATTAGAGGTCCACCTTGGACTCCAGGGAAGACCATGCTATCTATCTTTTTCCCCCATTCTTCATTGCAAAGGATTAAGCCTCCGCGGGGTCCTCGAAGCGATTTATGAGTAGTGGTTGAAACAAAATCAGCGCG
>JABGYE010000169.1:0-3629 GCA_018675395.1 Akkermansiaceae bacterium | reverse complement strand
TGCTGAAGTGATGAAGATTTTATTACCCCAAATGACTGGGGTTGAGTGGCCCCGACCAGGTAGTGCCTTTTTCCATATAATGTTTTTCTCCTCGGACCATTCTATTGGCGGCTTACATTTTTCAGGAGCGGTTCCGTTGCCGGTTGGCCCGCGCCAAGAAGGCCAGTTTGTTTGAGCCGGGCCCGTGAGACATAGTAGTGAGTAGGATTGGCCAGAAAACCATAAAAGAAATAAGAGTCTCCAGAAAGAACACATCTTAGTCTGCTTCTATTTCTATACGGTACCTTGGTATTGAAGGGTCAACTTCCCGAGCATAAGCATCAATGCCTCCGGCAAGGGCAAGGACATTATTCATTCCGTGACCAATGAAAAATGCGGCAACGTCCAAGGACCTGTCCCCGGCATGATCAATGATTATAACTGACGTGCCCTTGTCCCATTTTCCAAGGGCCTCTTGTTGAAGCTCTGCAGTGAGAATCTGTGCTCCTTCGATTCGGGTCGCATCAAATTCTTCCCTCGACCGGATGTCTAATAAATGGATCTCATTATTAGTGTCTTCTATTTTGGATTTTAGATCCTTTGGCTCGATTTGAATTTTCTTATCATGGTCAGCGCTTGTTCGTAAATGTTCGAGCACTTCGTTCACCGGAAGATTGTCATTTCTTTGACAAACTTCAGCTATTGTTTCTGAATCATCGAACCCGCAACTTTGGCATCCTCCGATATGATACTTTGCGAAAAGGGCTCTCCTGGAACCGGGAATGAGCTCTTGTAATTCATTCATAGTTGTCTTTTCAGAAATATCAGATGCCATCATTATCGAATTTAGTTGGGTGCTAATAAAAACTCGCATACCTTAAGGTGCAAATGATTGCAATTAAGTGGTGAAAGAAGAGGAAGAATACGAACCAAAAATATATCTTCTGCCGAATCTTATGACGGCAGGTAACCTCGTCTGTGGTTTTTTAGCTATTATTAGCATAATTAATGCCATCTCTTATGACGGGGTAGATAACCTGGACGAGTCCAGGTATCTTTTTGAGAGGGCGATATGGCTTATCTTGGCAGGGTGTCTCTTTGATGTTCTTGACGGGAGATTAGCCAGGCTCGGCGGGCAGGATAGTCCGTTCGGTAAAGAATTTGATTCTATTGCCGATATCGTTTCTTTCGGTGTTGCCCCAGCTCTGCTCGTTCAAAGCGTTATCATGAATGAGTTTTCGGGTAGCTTCCCGTTCCCGATCATCGTTGCTTCGATTTATCTAGTGTGCGGAGGAATGCGGTTAGCGAGATTTAATTGTATCGCGACATATGGGGAAGAATCTAGAGGTCATTTCAAAGGTTTTCCAATTCCCGCAGCTGCTGGTCTTATTAGTGCTCTGACATTGTTCGTTTTGTGGGTCGCAGAGAGTGAAAAGGATCTCAGTCGTCTGAGGATTGTTTTCTTGTTACTGATGCTATTCCTTTCTTATTTGATGATTAGTTCGATCAAGTACCCGAGCTTTAAAAAAGTAACATGGAAGACTCAGAGGCCTCTTCCATGGGTAGTCGGGGCGATCATTGTTCTGATGTTTACCATTTACTATTATCAGTGGATGCCGGCTCTTCTTCTCGTCATTTATGCTCTTTATGGTTTGATGCGACCCTTCATACCGAAGATCTTAAGGAAAGGGATAGAGGATGAAATTTTGAGTCCGGAAGAGGATGATTCTGATCTGGAGGACGAATCGGGCGTCGATAATAAATAATAACTAAAGACGCCCCGATCTATTTTTGTTTAGTATAAAATCATTGTAAGTGTCTGACTTTTACCAGCACCGGTTAGTGACAACTCTCCATCAGTTAGCTGATCCGAGCTTCAATGATCAGCAGGAGCAGCTCAAGAAGTATACGAAGGATAAACCAATTACTTTGGTTATGCCTGCACTCTATTCAGAGGTGGAGGGCCCTGCTCTCCCTGGTATTCTTGAACACTTAAAGGAAGTGGAATTTATCAATGAAGTGGTCATATCCATGAACAGAATGGACTCTGATCAGTTCAAGAAAGCTAAGGATTTTTTTTCAAGGCTCCCGCAGAAACACTTCATTATATGGAACGACGGACCGCGAGTGAGTGATATTTATAATGAATTAAAAGAGGCGCAGATCACTGAGTATATTCCCGGGAAGGGTTGTAATGTGTGGATGGCTTATGGGTTCATTCTTGCAAGAGGAAACGCGGGTATCATTGCAATGCATGACTCTGATATTCTTTCCTATCATCGTGAAATGCTTGCGAGGTTGTGCATGCCGACAGCACACCCTGGACTCGAATATGATTACTGCAAGAGCTACTACGGACGGGTCAGTGATCGGATGTATGGGCGCGTCACTAGACTCTTTGTGATTCCTTTGTTGAGGGCTCTCATTAAGGTCTATGGAAACCTCAGGATGCTCGATTATCTTGAAGGTTTCCGTTACCCATTGTCTGGGGAATTTTCTATTTCAACGGACCTTGCCAGGAGGGTTGGTATGCCTGGGGACTGGGGACTTGAAGTTGGAATGTTGGTGGAGGTTTATCATAATACGACCGTGAAGGGGATATGCCAAGTTGATCTAGGATCAAATTTTGAGCACAAGCATCAGCACTTGGGGCATCAGCACGATGATCCTGAGCCTACAGTCGATAAGGGGCTCATGAAAATGGCAAGAGAGATTGCGTTGAGCCTTTTCTCTAGCATCACTTCAGAGGGGGTGGTAATGGATTCGGGCTCGCTCAAGGCTCTGCGGTTAACTTATGAGAGAACCGCCAAGGAGCTCATTCAACGTTATCATGACGATTCTACAGTGAATGGCCTCAAGTATTACCGACACGAAGAGGCCGAAGCGGTAGAAGCTTTCAGTTCATCCCTGAATAATGCGATTCAGGTCTTTACTACCGAAGGTTATAAGGCGAGGCAGATTCCGAACTGGAACCGTACATTTTCAGCTGTGCCTGATCTTGCTGACCGTCTCAAGGAGGCAATCGGAGCTGATAACGAGTAAAGAGAGAACTTAATTTATATTCCAAGCATCATTGAGGCGATGCCAAAATAGATAAGGAGTCCAAGCACGTCGACGATTGTGGTAATGGCTGGGGACGCGACTACTGCTGGATCCAGTTTACAGGACTTTGCCATCATGGGTAGGGCGCCGCCGATGAAGGTTGACGCTGATACCTGAATGGTTAGAGCAATTCCAACAGTGATAACTAGATCGCTTAGGCTGTGCTCTCCGGTGATGGTCTTCAAGGTATCGGGATTGATGAAGGTTGTGATAAGGATCCAGCTTCCAATTGCAATGAGAGCGCCGAGTAGAGCGCCGAGGGCGAGCCCGATCCGTAGTTCTTTCCAGACGACACGAAAAAATTCGGAAGGTGTGAATTCGCCAAGTGACATGGCGCGAATGACCATCGTTGCTGCCTGTGATCCAGTGTTGCCGCCAGTCGCTACGATCATGGGCATGTAAACGGCAAGAATGAAAACGTTCTCGAGGAGACTCTCGTAATTGAGGATGACCAGACCGGAGAGAATGGCCACGATTGCCAGAAAGAATACCCATACTGCCCGGCGCTTGAAGTGCGAGAGAACCGGGGATTTTAGATAACCTTCCTC
>JABGYE010000386.1:0-5060 GCA_018675395.1 Akkermansiaceae bacterium | reverse complement strand
GCGCCTACTCCTTTCGGCGCATGGAACTTATGACCAGATATCGAAAGGAAGTCGATGTTACTTGAGCTCACATCGATAGGGATTTTTCCTGCAGCATTCACTGCGTCTGTATGAAAGAGAGTTCCTGATTCTTTGGCGATTAATGAAGCCTCTTGAATCGGTTGGCAAACACCAGTTTCATTGTTTGCCCACATTATAGTTACTAGTGCAGTGTCTGGCCTGATCGCGGTCTGGAGATCCTCTAGACTGATAATTCCTTCCTCGTTCACCGGCAATTCAGTGATCTCTAGGTTTGGCAGGACCGCCTTTGCAAATGCAATGATAGCGGAATGCTCTATTGAAGTGGTAACGATGTGCCGTTTTTCAGGCATTGCCGTAATAGCTGAAAAGATTGCAGCGTTATCGGACTCTGTTCCGCATGAAGTGAAAACGATTTCCTCAGGATCTGAATTCAAAAATATAGCAACTTGATTACGTGCATCTGTTACAGCTCTATAGCTTCTTCTGCCAAGGTCATATCCCGTTGAAGGATTTCCATATTCATCGTTCAGAAAAGGACTCATGGCCTTTGCAACCTCCGAATGAACTCGGGTCGTCGCATTGTTATCTAGATAAATCACAGGGTTCTTTTTATATAAGAGCTTTTATTTGATAAGAATTATATTGTCATTGGTCACTCGGTTCGAACGTTAAGTTCCCTTCGTCCAGAATAGATAAGGCCTCTCCGGCTAGGAATAATGAACCAACGATAAGAACGTGTCTATCCGAAGCCTCAGTTTTCTTGATGGCATTTTGAACTGATTCTTCATATTCATTTGTTATATGACTAGGAATGAGTCGAGCAATGTCTTCTCGGCTAGCTAACTTTCTGGGCGTATTTGGCTGAGTACATATAAAATTTTCTGCTATTTGCGATATGATATTAATTAATGAAGGGAGGTCCTTATTTGCTGCGGCTGCGAAAATAACGACCGGTTTAATATCCCCATACACCTCTTTCCAGGTTTCTACTAGTGCCCTTGCTCCCTCGATGTTGTGGGCGCCATCAATTACGATGTCCTTTCCTCTCTTCTGGGCGAATTGGTCGAACCTTCCCCTCCATTTTGTTTGAGCCAGGCCTTTGACGTAAGAATTGTGGTTGATTTGAAAGGGGCAATTCTCAAGGGCCGCAACTGCAAGAGCCGCATTTTGGTGTTGATGTTTGCCTCGAAGAGAAATGGTCTCCTGTTCACAGGACCCTTCAACGTAGTGGACACTTGTTCCCAATTCTTTGGCTCTCGAATCAAGAACTGCTTGCGCATCATTGTGCTGAGGGGCTGAAATTACTGGGACCCCCGCTTTCATGATGCCTGCTTTTTCTTGAGCAATCTCAGATATACTTTCACCTAGTATGTGTTGATGATCAAGACTGATAGGAGTAATTACACAGACAGAAGGTAAGATTGAGTTTGTTGAATCGAGTCTTCCTCCAAGACCCACTTCGACTACGGCCACATCCATTTTTTTTTCTGTGAACAATTTGAATGCTAGGGCTGTAGTAATTTCAAAGAAGGTAGGAACCTCTTCCCATTCACTTACAAGCTCCTTTAGGTGAGTCAAACCTTTCGCAATTTCAATTTCGTTGGCTGGTCTTCCGTCTAACGAAATTCGTTCGCGGAAAGAAATAAGATGAGGCGAAGTGAAGAGACCCGTTCTATGACCCGAAGCTCTGAGTATCGAGTCCATGAAGGCACAGGTTGATCCTTTTCCGTTCGTTCCAGCCACATGAATAATAGGCATTTCCGGGTCCGGGACCTTCAATTCATTGAGGAGTCTGATTATACTGGTTAGCCCCAGTTTAATTCCTGATTCCTGTCGGCTATAGAGCCACCGGATAGATTCCGTATAGTCCATGACTAAGTTCCTAGATCAATTAAATAAAGATCAATTATGTGAGCAAGTAACCCAGGATACTTGCGAGCTTTTCACGTAACTCGCGTCGTTCCACAATCATGTCTACGAGACCATGTTCGTGCATGAATTCTGCTGTTTGAAAACCCTCAGGCAGGTCCTGATGAGTCGTTTCCTTGATGACTCTAGGGCCAGCGAATCCAATCATACAACCGGGCTCTGCTAAAATTATATCTCCGAGCGTGGCGAAACTCGCAGTCACTCCTCCTGTAGTTGGATGAGTCAGAACGGAGATGAATGGTAGTCCTGCCCTGTCCATAAGAGCTAATGCGCCACTCGTCTTGGCCATTTGCATTAGGCTGAGAATGCCTTCATGCATTCGCGCCCCACCTGATGCCGATACAATAATGAGTGCTGATTTTTCTTCAATTGCCAATTCGATGGCCCGGGTAATTTTTTCGCCCACCACAGAACCCATGCTGGCACCGAGGAACCGAAAGTCCATCACTCCTAAAATTACTGGATGGCCTATGATTTTGGCTCTTCCTGTGACAATCGCTTCGGGGAGGCCAGTTATTTTTTGGTACTTTTTAAGCTTATCCTTATAGCCTTTGAATTCGAGAGCATCCACACTCGTTATTTTCTTTTCGGTTTCTTCAAAGGTTCCAGGATCAGTAATCGATTCTATCCTTTCTTGAGAATTGAGAGTGAAATGAAAATTACATTCAGGACAGACTCTTAAATTTTTCTTAAGCTCCAATTCATGGATGACTTCGCCGCATCCTGAGCATTTTTGCCATAGCCCTTCGGGCACGTCGCGTTTCTTTTCGCCACTGCCTCTGAAAGCGGGTTTATTGAAAATGGGCATCTTTATACAATACTATTTCAGGACTCAGAATCTAACTTACCAAGGCACAGAGGACAACCCCCATTCGGTATACCTTTAATTAGTTGGTAATTTCTTATTATGGGCCAATTGAACCTTATTTTTGCGCATTCCAAGCCAAATACTTGCGAGAGTACCTGTAAGAAAAACTCCACAAAAAGGGATCATCCCTTCCTTCAAGTCAGAGCCAATGTAGGGAAGTATAAGGTCATGGCCGTATTTTTTGGGTGCTAAGGAGTGGTAATCATAAGCTTTTATACAGAATACCCAGCCAGCGTGTAATCCCATGCATAACCATAAAGAGGATGTCCTTAGACGTGCCCATCCCAGAACGAGTCCGACCGCGAAAAGGGTTGCGAATCCCTTTGCAATGAAGACCGGATTATCGAATTGAGCGAAGATCTGGCCGACGGTCCAGAACCCTGTCCCAAAGTAATGAATGTCCTGATCTGCGAGTCTTGCACAGTTGTGCGGAGGCTTTAAAAAATGAATTAGAGCAAAGAAGAAAGAGACAAAAATTAATGCATAGTAGGGTCTGGCCGTCCGCATCACTGCTCCAAGTAATAATCCACGAAAGAGAAATTCTTCAAGGACTGCTACCGCGAGTGCGGAAATGAGGAACTTCAAGAGCATCTTTTCTGAGAAAGTGTTCGTGGCATCGAAGATGCCAAGCTGCATGTAAATAATACCAAAAATTAACAGGATTCCCGAAGCTAGAACGAAACCGATTCCAAAATCTGTTTTCCAGTGGATGTTACGTTGCAGGCCAAGATGGCTTTTTTTCAGCTTAAGGGAACGTATCAAAGGATACATGCATACCAATGCTCCTATGAGCATTGAACGATTAAAATATCTACCAAAGTGAGCATTATCCAATTTACCTTCCAGCCATTGTCCGGGCGGTCCCATACTTTCAAGGACTCGGAACTGTACGAGTGCTTTGCAGCCATGGTATAGGAAAGGAGCCAGTGCCGCTCCGATAATTAATGAACAGACAAGCCAGGCCACTAATTTCAGTGCGTCAGATCGAATACTTTTTAACATTGCGGGTTAATTGCTACTAAAATGAAGTATCTGTGAAGCCCGATGACAAATCCTTTGTTGCAGTTTAAGATCTAAATATGAAAATTCATGATTGGAGGACCCGTTCAGAAACGGGTGAGAATCGTCTCTGGCGGGCTAAAAAGCACGGCGGCCACTGGGAATTCATGTCGAGATTACAGCGTACGGATGAAGGGTGGACCAATCATGAAGAAATGGACATTGATGAATTGAAGACATTTCGTGAAGTCCTATTCAATAAGTATCAGCGGCGTCGGATCCCCTGGGAGGACGTATTAAAGATCGATTCTATGATTGAAGAGGCGGAAACTTCTCCAAGTGAAACAGATTAATATGAGCATATCGACCAGGAAAGGTGACAACGGAGAAACTGATTTGATGTTTGGGCGTCGAGTGGCCAAGAATCATTCGCGGATCATTGCACTAGGAGCAGTTGATGAATTAAATACGATGCTTGGTATTGTTCTCACACATTGTAACGACCAGTCCGAAATTAAGGAACGTACCGTTTCCGTTCAAAATGATCTCATTGTTTTGATGGGAGAACTCGGGACTCTCCCCGAAGATTTTCCTCAGTATGAGGAGAAAGGATTTGATCGTTTTGAGATTGGGCGCCTAGAGAAAATTGATCAATGGATTTCAATCATTGAAAGTAAGGACATTAAGACCGAGGGGTGGGCATTACCGGGATCAAGTGGTCTTCAACTTTCCGCGAGTCTGGATCATGCCCGGGTAGTTTGCCGTCGGGCGGAACGCGAATGCACTGAACTGATCAATGAGTTGGATGCGTCGATCCTTTCTTATCTGAACAGGTTATCCGATTTGCTTTGGCTAATGGCTCGTGAGTCTGATCTAAATTCATAAAAGTGCTGAGCCCTTTGATGTGCCTTTTTAATGAAGGTCGTGAGAACGGATGGAAGAAAGCCGGCAAAGATTTACCGGAATGGAACGATCGATCCCGGTTTCAACGCATGTGCGGGCATCTCTGTCGCTGAGTGGAAGTTACGCATGATCTGCGTTGTTTCGATGGTATTGCCTGTCTCGTCATAATTACCGGATCTTTTGTCCAGAACGTCTGTGGTGTCTAGTTTCAGGTGTTTGGCCATGAAGGGATACATTGCCTGTCTCTTGATGTACTCGTAGCCGTGCTTCTCTTTCGGGAAATGGGAATTTTCCACCATGTCCAGTGCGTTGAAATACTTGTAGATGGATTGAGCATAGG
>JABGYE010000223.1:0-4289 GCA_018675395.1 Akkermansiaceae bacterium | reverse complement strand
GAACCATTAATCAAAATCGGGAAATCCTCGCCATCATCTTCCAGAGGCTCGACAAACATCAACTGGGTCAACTTTCCATCTGTCGCTTGCGGCAGACTCAACTTTTTTCCGGATAGCGTTATAAGTTCGCCCTGTATTGGACCACTATTGTCCACAGGACCATCAAGATCTGCGGCATTGCTACGGAGATCTGCACGCACGATACGCCTCGCCCTGCTCGCGGGCATATAGTAATTGTATTTGAACATCCTAAATCGATGATTCTGATCAAAGAGGAATGTTGTTACTGGCTCCAGTCCAAGATTATTATTAGGCATCTCGAGTAGTTTTTCACGGTATTCAGCGTGAAGGTCAGCTGCATTGACATTCATGGTGAGGACGGTAGCCGCCGCGTAAGCAGAAGCAGAAGCATTACTACCGATTAACCCCGATAGCACTTCATAGGGGGCGGTTTTGCCTTGGCGAAGTGCTTCAGTGGCAAGACAAAAACGCGGAATAAGGTCCCCTCCCTCAGGTATGCTCTTGGCTAATACAGCACGAGACTCGGCGACAGCGTCAGCCAGATACCGCGGTTCAAAAGCAATTTTCCATATACCGAGTAGCGCAATGATCCGGCAATGATGCACGTACCATAGACCCGGTTCCTCAGGAAACTTCTTGATGGCATCCTGACAAAGCCTTTCAGCCTTTTGATAATTTTCTAGCGCCTGAGAATCTGTCAATCGGTAGCGAAGAGGCGCATCAACAAAGCAGTTTCTAATCTCACTAAACATTGTTTCCGGGATGGGTCCCGTGGTCACCTTCGGTATATCCCGAGACAAGAGAAACTCGCCGACGAGAAGCGACTGCAATTGTGCGAGGTATCGCGTGTCGTCAAAGTTCTGTTCCATCGAAACCTCTTTGAGCAATTCATCAATGAGAGGCGATGGCAGGAAGGCATGCCCGTGAGCATTGACCCTCACTACCACGGGATCATTCCGGGCAACAACACGATAGACCTGGCCGTCTTTACCCTCGGGCAAAAACATGGCCGTCCAATCCAGATCCATTGACCTCAATGTTTTCTGCCCGGCATCAGGAAGCCGGTCCAAGTTAAAACTGAAAACATTGATCTGACCTGGGAATTGAGATTGAAGTTCTTTGACCTTAGTCAACTCTGAGGCAATCTCCGACGTGTCTTTTGACCAAAAAACCAAAACACAAGTATGGCCAATTCCATCAATTGGGAACGTTAGTGAAGTTCCATCGACAGATTTAAAGTTGCCCGTGAAAAGCACTTGTTCGTGTGCGTAGCCATGATTTTTACTACGCCACTCGATCAGGTCGTAGTTTCCTGCAAAACGCCCGCCCATGGTTCGGAAGATCTGTTTTTCCAAATCGAAGGCTTCTAGCTTTGGGGCAATCAGCGAGGCCATCATAAGACTCTTCATCTCGCCAGGCGTGTGCCGGTAACGTGCAATTAATTCCGTGAGGGCCTGAGTGCGCATTTTAACATCGGCATTATTTGCGGATAGGTCTCGCTCCGAGATCATCATATCGGCCTCCAACCGAAGATCAGCGAATTCATCCGGAGCTTTTAAAAGTTTCTCACACGTTTCAAATAGCGCCTGGCGATTGCGATCAGATGACTCCAAACTCAGAAGCAGTTTCTGAGTTTTAAGAATGATCCCCATTACTATAAACCGGTTGGGAGCATCAACGTAGAATTCGAGAAGCTTTTCTGCGTCGCGCACCAAAGTCTTACAGGCTCTACGTTTCCTTACCGAGGAAATTCTTTTATCATTTTTTGGAAAATCTGCTTCAAGCGCCACGATCTTGTTCTTTGGTATATCGGCCGGCGTAGCATCAATTGCTGAACTGATCTGCACGAAAATCAAAGATGCCGCGAGGCATATGGTTAGATTTAAGAAAAATATTAATTTTCTTGGTAGAATCATAATTCTTACCTCTGATAAATCGGAATATATCGATGCGGTGTGGCCAGGATAATGATCGCCATTGGAGTTGAATAACTGCCTCCGCCTTTGCTCGTGCCTTTATCCCAGGCACCTTTTTCATTTTGTCTGGAAATGAGCGCATCACGAATCTGAGGGTACCACTTGGCATATTCCTCATCGCCTGACTGAACCATCGCCTGGATCGCGTAATAGTGGGTATAATAATAATATCGTCCACCTCCAGTAATAATTTCTGGTACCTGACTTTTAAGATGCCGCAACGCGGAGTTTGTCATTTCAGTGTCCCGCAGTCCCGCAAGCTGAGCAATGTAGGCACCGCCCGCAGTGCATGCCGGAGTAACGTTACGGACGTTCGGGATGTATGTAAAACCTCCTGTGTTTGGATCATGCGCATTTCCTAAATACTTCGCCACTTTTGCAATCGTCTCATTAGGAACATAGATGCCTGCCTGTCGGGCTGATGCCAAAGCGTGAAACACGGTCATGGTACACGAGGTGTCTTCGCCTCCGTCCGCCTGCGGTTGGTAGCGCCACCCTCCTCCAGGATTTTGTGAGCGTAAAATAACGTCGACGGCTTTTTCGAGCGCTTTCTGGATTGCATCGTCATCTTTGGGATCACGCGCCATTCCCCAAAGTTCTGAAAGCGCTAGAGTAGCGAGCCCATGCTCATACATCACTGTGCCAAGATAACCATCAGGCCTTTTCTTAGACTCCTTAATTAGCCATTTTGTCCCGCGATCCAACTCATCTCCGTACTGGCCGAACCCTGGAAAGTGAGCCTTCGACATGAATGCCATCAGTGAAAGTGAAGTGATTGCAACGGCATGACCACCTTCGCCGTTACTGTCCCAAGAACCGTCATCATTCTGGATAGACAAAAGATGAGTAAGCCCCTTGTCAATAGCTCGCGAGGCCTCAGCACTGAGCTCCGGGGCACCGTCCTGTTGAGCCGTTAAAGGTCTAGGATTAACGCACATCATGAAACTCACAATCAGAAAAACCACGAGCTTATAAGAATGTACACAAATTAATTTCAAAGAGCTTCTTTTTTTGACCTGGTGATCTATTTTCCAAAGATTAGTGTTCATCGTTATCTATTTCTTATCTATCAACTTATTCAGTCAACTGTTCATAATAATCCTTAAGAATAGCACGGTATTCGAGAGGCAACTCACGTGCGAAATTTTCATTCAATGCGGCGCGGTCCCGCCGTCCGAGCACTTCCCATTCAACGCGACCTCCCTTGGGACGTTTTCCAGTAAGTGATCCAGGGAGGAAAAGCTGTAACTCGCTATCATCAGGCAAAGCATCATCAGATGGAGCAGGATCTGCCGGAGGGGCCGGTGGAGGTACAGCAACATACTTCAGTGTATACTCTAAAATAAAGTAACGCAGCGCGTCGTCTGCTTTTTTCTGACTAATAATCGCCGCGTCACGGCCTCCAGATTCCAGCTTAGCCACCGCTTCGATCAAGTGACGATGAGCTGACTTGATATTTGGGTGTGGCTGAATTGAAATAATTTCTGTTTCTTCAACGTCAGAATCCAGCCCGGGTTCAATATCAATCTGTTGTTCGCCAGGCTCAAGAGAATTCGTGGATAATGCAGGAAGAAGGAATTTACACTCACTGGCAAGCTTCCGTTGCAGCACAGCTAGGTTTGCCATTTGATCAGGTTTAACAATCTGTGTATTTCGAAATAGATCCTTGTGGTGAGAAGCGACTGACAACGCGGCATATATCATTTTGACCTCTTTGGAAGGTTCCTCAACAACAACCCCCAAAGGCGGTGGCGTAATAAGATAGGCAAGATTTTCCATCAGTAATTGCATATCCTCTGTATCAGCGACAAGGCCATCCAACGCCTCATCGATTTCGGACTCAGAAGCCTCTTCACTAATGACATCAACCAAGCCGCTCGCAGTATCAACATAACGCTCTTCACCGGTTAGTTTTTGAAGATCATTACCAAATTTCTCAGTTTTCTTTTTTAATTCTTCTACATTGGCAGCGTTCTCGACCTGGTTCCGCCATTGGTTCATTTCATTTCGAATCACAGCGTTTTGTGGCACGACTCCATACATAAATTCTGTAACCTCAAGGATATATCGATACTCTGGAGTCACCTTGTCAATCTTCCCTCGTAACTCCTGAAGGGATTCTACGACGAAGGACTGTGCATCAATCGTCTCCTCAATGTCATCTTCTTCTAGGCCAATCGCAGCAGCATCCATATCCTCTTTGGCAAAAACCATTACCGTACCAGATTCTATCCTGTGTGCCATTGGATCGAGTGATGTCAGCACCGCATCCACTGCATGGATCAGGTTCTT
>JABGYE010000385.1:0-4900 GCA_018675395.1 Akkermansiaceae bacterium | reverse complement strand
TAACCGTCAGCACGATAACCGTCAGCACGATAACCGTCAGCATGACAAACGACGTCAGGCTTAGGTTTGATATATCAGGATTATCTCTTCAACTGAATAGCAATAGATTCAGCTACTAAAGT
This sequence comes from Akkermansiaceae bacterium, assembly GCA_018675395.1. GTDB lineage: Bacteria > Verrucomicrobiota > Verrucomicrobiia > Verrucomicrobiales > DEV007 > EC70. The sequence goes on along the minus strand of JABGYE010000385.1, from coordinate 4,778 downwards.
TGCTAATTGTTTTGACCCCTGAGGGGTGAAATGCACATTTGCTTTACGCCCTATTTTATCCCAATTCTCTTTTGAGAAACTATATAGATCATTAGTTGGTATTCCATGTTGGGCCATAATTTCTGCAGCTGATTTATTGTATTTATCGGAGTCTCCAACTACGCGCCCTTTCGAGCCTTCCGGAACTGGAGTTGTGTTTCGCCATATCAATTTAGCTCCTGTTTTTTTCATTTTTTGAACCAACTGATCTAAATTCTTGCTGTACTGCTCAATAGGTACTTGCTGTTTGTTTGATGGTAGATTGGGATCTGCGAGATTCTCTCCGTTTGGTCCCATATACTTCAAATCATGGAGGCCCCAATTGAAATGGATGACATCCCATTTTTTATTGCCAAGCCATTTATCAATACTTTCCAGACCATGCTTACTCGAGGCACAGTTCGCTGGTGGGCGATGAACGTTTGCAAAATCTTCTAGAATTCCTCGGACAGGAATTGTGTAACCAATTGAAATCGAATCTCCAATGATTAGAACCCTAGGCAGGTCAGGCTGATCCTGAATCTGTTCTAAGGGGCCTTTTGTGGCAGGCTTCTCCTTTAGCGGCAGAAGTTTCAGAGTAAGTTGGGCTTTTCCTTGAATAGGATATCCAGGTTCATATTCGCCGACACTGCCACCAGGGTCAGATCCGACAGCCAATCCATCGAGTGGCATAACTTTCAGGGGGGGAACTTGGCCAGATCCTGATAATTTATTATTAATAGATATGAAGACATCTCCTTCGGATGTCATTTTGGCTTTAAAATTAAATTCCAATCCGGATAGAGGTTCTTCGGTCTGAACCCTGCTTATTTGTCCATCAACGCATGTGATAAAGCGAAGATATCTGTTGTGTAATAATAACGCGAATCCTTGTGCATCGCCTCCTTGAGCAATGATTACGCCGTTAGGTTCAGTGGAATTTACTTTCCCTTCTAGAAGAATTCCGCGATTTGCTATATTAGGTGATTTATCCTGAGAAAGCTGATCACCAGATTTTAACTTAAATGATTCCTGTTCATTTAGTTTTTTTTTACTCTTGGCTTACCTCTCCATGTTCCGATAGGTGAAACGTTGGCCCTGTCAGCATATTCTTGATAGGCCTTTGATAACTCTTTAACAATTTCCGTTTTATTCTTTGAAAGATCGCGAAGTTCTGTCCGATCTGTTGCCATGTCATAGAGTTCCCATGGCCTATTTTCTTTAGATACAAGTTTCCAATTCCCTTTGCGGATTGCTCGATTCCCTTCGTGTTCCCAATAAAGGGCTTTCCGCTGAATTTTTTCCCCCTTGAAGGCAGTATTAAGACTCTTTCCTTCTAATGGTTTTATTTTTGTTCCATCTCTTTCCTTTGGATAATTGACTTTTCCTAGATCTACGCAAGTTGCCATTATATCAATGAGATGCCCCGGTTGATGATCAAGTTCTCCTTTACGTTTGATGCCTTTAGGCCAGTGGGCAATCAAGGGGGTGCTTATTCCTCCTTCATGAACCCAGTGCTTGTATTCTCTGAAAGGAGTATTTGAGGCATTGGCCCAACCCAGACCATACCCTATGTATGTGTCTGCAGGACCAGGCATCACTCCAGGTCCTGTACGTACTGGGTATCCGTCGCGGGTCTGTCTAGGTTGCATTCTTGTCTGCAATTGATCCTTTGTCATCGGAGGTAGGCTTGGCTTTTCTGCACGTGGGCCAGTTGATTTATTTTTTGATCTTCCAAAGGCTTCTGCGCATCCGCCATTATCTTGTAAGAACAGGATCAGCGTATTGTCCATTTCCCCATTGCTTTGAAGAGTGTCGACGATCTTACCAATTCCTTGGTCCATTTCGTCGACCATTGCTGCGTAGACTTCCATGCAGCGTATTTCCCATTCCTGTTCTTTGACTTTTCCCCATTCCCAAGGCTGTGGTGAAAGTTCTGTGTTCTTCTTAATAATTCCTTGGTCCTTCATTTTTTGTAGTCTTTTCTGACGGATGACTTTGTAACCGGCATCGTATTTTCCTTTATACTTAGCAATGGTTTTTTCGCGTGCATGCATTGGCCAGTGCGCAGCAGTAAAAGAAACATAGCAAAAGAATGGATTATTAGGCTTGGATTTGACGTGTTCTTCAATGTAACGAGTTGTCTGGTCAACGATGGCATCCGTATAAAACCATGGTTCCTTTGGATTGTATTCGGGGTCATTTTCCGGAGTAATTTGGGTATTGTCTCTGGTCAATGTGTTTGGATCCCAAAGTGATCCTGCTCCATGAATTGTTCCGTAAAAACGGTCAAATCCTCTTTGTTTGGGCCAGTTATTTTTTGGGCCATCAGGGGAGATGTGTTTAGTGATATGCCATTTGCCAGCCATATAGGTCCCATAACCTGACGTTTTCAGGGCTTCTGCAATGGTCAGACATTCACGGTTAAGTTCGCCTTTGTATCCATCGTGGCCACGGTCAACCATCATCCAGCCAACGCCTGCTTGATGAGGGTACAGGCCGCTCAGTAGTGAGGCTCGGGTAGGGCAGCAACGAGCAGTGTTGTAGAATTGAGTGAAGCGCAATCCATTTTCAGCAAGCTTGTTAAGCCTTGGAGTATCAATTTCGCTTCCGTAGCAGCCAATATCTGATATGCCCATATCATCAGACATGATAACAATGATGTTAGGCCGTTCTGCAGCACATATGGCTACAGTCATGCTAATGCTAAGTAAGAGTGAAGTGAGAATAGTATACATGAAATATTTTATATTTTATTGATCCATTGCGTATTAGACCAATACCATTTTCTGGTTTGGTGAACTGTAGGGAATAGAATTGTTGAGTATTGAAAGAAATTTCTATTCTTCTTTTAGCATACCCAACTTTGCGAGTTTTGGCCAAATGACAGCTCTGCAGTAGCCGTAAGTTTTATTATTATCGAAGAAGTCCTGATGGTAATCCTCTGCCGGATAGTACTTACTGGCTTTTGTGATTTCTGTTACTATTGGGCTATCAAATTTTCCTGACTTATTTGTTTTGGCTCTGGAATTTTCTGCTGCTTTTTTTTGTTCTTCGGTATGATAGAATATGGCTGATCGGTATTGAGTGCCTTCATCTGCACCTTGTTTGTTCAGGGTCGTTGGGTCATGTAATTCCCAAAAAACTTCGAGTAATTTATCAAAGGGTAATTCTTTCGAGTTGAATTTCACTCTCACTATTTCTGCATGCCCTGTAGTGCCTGTGCATATTTCTTTATAGGTGGGATTTTTTGTTTGTCCTCCCATATAACCGGATTCTACGGTCATTACTCCCTTGACCCTTTCGAGGACAGCTTCAATGCACCAGAAACAGCCTGCTCCAAGGTCAATGGTCTCTAGCTTTGCTTGTTCTTCTTTTGATATTTCCTTTTGGGTAACTTTGTCTACTGGTTTCACTCTTTTTCCTCCGAGGATGGCCTGACCAGCGAAAGCAAAAGTTGCTGTTACGAGTACGGCAGCGATTAATTTAGTTAAATTTCGGATCATGGATTTTATTTTATATAATATCTCAGTGACGGGAGGTTAAGTCAATGCATCAGAGCTTTGATTGTGCTTCTTTCTTGCAAGAATCTTTATAATTTTTAAGTTTATAATTATGATAAAAGAACTTTCATTATTTTTCATTATTTTAAGTGGTTCGTCCCTTTTTGCTGATCAAACTGCTCAGAAGATGAAGGAGCAGGTCAGTGGGCAAAAACTTTCTTATTTAATTCATGTTCCTGATGGAGCGGCTCCTGATGATGGGTGGCCGATGCTTCTTTTTCTGCATGGGGCCGGTGAGAGGGGCAAAAACCTGGAAAAAGTTAAAGTTCATGGGCCACCAAAATTAATTGATAAGTTTCCGGAATTAAAAAATTCCATCGTAGTTTCTCCACAATGCCCACGTGATAGTTGGTGGGTTTCAAAGACTCTAATGGCGCTTGTTAAAGAAGTATTGAGTTCTCATGGAAAAAAAATAAATGATCAGAGAATTTATGTGTCTGGTTTGAGCATGGGAGGTTACGGATCCTGGGACTTAATTTCAAAGAACCCTGATTTCTTTGCGGCGGCGGCTCCGATTTGTGGTGGGGGCAGTATTGAGCGATTGAAAGGAGTGCTTACAATAAAAGGTGCTAAACCATTTGATATTAACGATCTGATCAAAGCGAAGGATATGCCGATCTGGGCTTTTCATGGATCGAATGATAGGGTCGTGCCACAAAAGGAAAGTGAGGTCTTAGTAGAGGCTTTAAAAAGAGCCGGTAACAAGAGCATCAAATTCACCTCGTATAAAAAAGTCGGTCATGACTCATGGACACGAACTTACGGTAATCCTAAATTTTACAAATGGCTGTACTCACATGAGCGACGGTAAGGAGGCTCAGAAGCTGTAAATATTTTTTTAGTTTTCAATCACTTTAAAGAACAGAGCCTTGGCTTCGGGTCCTTCCGGATTTTCAAAACGGTAAGTTGTCGATTCTCCGCCCGACTCGATACTGTCATCGATGTCTGCGTCCCAGTTCTCGAGCGATGTATTGTATAAGAGTAAATAGGTTCTTCCTGGCTTTGATTCCCATGTCAGTTCTATCTCATCGGATTGCAGGTCATAGGTGATTGATGTGATTTGAAATGGTAATTTTGATCCGATTGGACTCGATCCTAAGGCAAGTTCTGTTATTGATACTGGTTCAAGCACCATGTTCCACATGGCGATATCGTCGGCCAGCCCAAAGTATCCATTCCCACCACCGTTACGTCCAC
>JABGYE010000255.1:0-6609 GCA_018675395.1 Akkermansiaceae bacterium | reverse complement strand
TAAAAAAAGACGGTACCATTGTTGCCTGGGGAGATAATCTTGACGGTCAGATCAATGTTCCGGGCGGGCTAGGAACAGGAATTAAGATCCGTTCACTGGAAATCGTTGCCCGCTCAACTAACGGTATATCATCCACCGATTCAACAATTCAGATAATCCTGACCGATGATCGAGGCGAAGACACGGACAATGACGGGTTAACTCAAGCCGAGGAAAAAGACATTCACAATACCAGCGACACTCTTTATGACACTGACGGGGACGGCCACAGTGACGGAGAAGAAGTCAACTCAGGAACGGACCCTACTAATCCTCAAAGTATCCCAGTAGAGCAGATCAAAATCATCGATTTTGTTGCGGACGGATGGCCAGGACCATTGCAATCATTTACCCTAACTTTCATCTCAAAGAACAACAGAAATTACAGGATTGAACGATCAAAAGATCTGATTTCATGGGAGTCAATCATTGGCAATGTTAAGGGATTAAATGGTACGACCCAATTCACCGACACTGATCCAGTCATTAATAGCCATCAATTCTTCTATAGAGTAAAAGAAGAATAGACCCATAATTTTCTTACGTTTATGGATTTATAACGATAAGTTTGATCCGTTTCTCATCCGCCTTCGTAGCGAATAATCTGACAGGATTGACCTATCAACTCAGTCCTTAGGCACGAGACTACTCCACCAATCCTTATTAGGAACGAACGTGGCTTTCAGGTAATTCGCCGCACGCTTTTCAAGCCCCTGCAATTGGCCCTCACTAGCGTTTTTTATTTGCCGTTGCTTCAATTCAGCATTAAAACGGTCATCAGAAGCAGGAATACGTGCCCCAGTTTCCTTCAACCACTGATCCAGTTTCGTACGCAAAGCCTTAACCTTCTGCTGATTCGACTGAGATATATCAGCTCCCTCCCCAATATCTTTAGTAAGGTCGTACAATTCATCTCTACCGTCCTCGTGATAGTGAATGAGTTTGAAATTACCCGATCGGACAATCGATGAAGGCTCACCGCCCTGGTTTCCGTAGTGCGGATAATGCCAAAAAAGATCACGGTCTGCGATCCTATCACCCTTGAGTAATGGCATCAGGCTGACACCGTCAACGTGTTGTCGCGGCTTCTGAGATAAGCCAGCCAACTCAAGAATGGTAGGGTAAAAGTCCGTTCCAGTCACTGGGGTAGAATTAGTGGATCCGGATTCAGTCAAGTTAGGCACATGAATGTAATATGGCTGACGAATTCCCCCCTCCCATTGGCGCCCCTTGCCGCCTCGGAAAGGCAAGCACGCGGTAGCGAAAGCGTCTCCGGACGAGACTCCACCATTATCAGAAGTAAAGATAACCACGGTGTTCTTATCGAGGCCCAAATCACGGAGCCTTTTAAGGACAATGCCTACAGCATTGTCAAGGGACTCCATCATGCCAGCATAGATTGGATTATCCTGCACTTGCCGGACCCCCTTAGTACGATCGAACTTGAACCGGGACCCATTCAATCCTAGTGCCGCGGCTTTCTTTTGGTACTTTTGCCAAAGCGGTTGAGTGGTCTGGATTGGCCCATGCACGGCATAAAAAGAAAGATAAGCGAAAAATTTTTGTTCCTTGTTCGCCTCAATGAAGTCGGACGTATCTTTAGCCAACCGTATAGGCAATGATTCACCCTTGGGCCCGTCTTTCATCTTGGGATTATTGTACGGCGAAAAATAACCTCCCGGAGGACCTCCTCGGTGATGACCTCCAATATTAATATCAAATCCATGATCCTCAGGGAACGATCCCTCTCCTCCCAAGTGCCATTTGCCTGCAAAGAAAGTCCTGTAACCGCCTGCCCTCATCGCCTCGGCAATAGTAGTTTCCTCCTTCGGCAAAGAGTGCACGTACTCGACAGGAAGCACTCGATCATTGCGTCTCCAATTCTTCCCACTAGCAGCACCTATCCAGTCAGTAATCTTGTTCCGTGCAGGATACGTGCCCAACATGATACTGGCTCGGGAAGGGCTACACACCTGACATGTAGAATATCCATTAGAAAATCGCATCCCGCTCCTAGCCAAAGCATCAATGTTTGGCGTCTCATAGAAGGTACTACCTTCGCAACTCATGTCCTGCTTGCCTAAGTCATCAACCAAAATGAAAACGAAATTCAGCTTGCTTGGCTCAGCTCCTAGATTGGGTGCAATGCATGCAGCCCAGAAGAATATTGAGATTAATCGGTTTTTCATTCTGTCTTTCCTATAGTTAGTTAATGTAACCCTGAACCCAACCCCTCGAGCCTTGCGGTGGAATGCTATCGGCAATGTCTTTACCATCAGCTAATTTGAATGCAACTGCTAATGGAAATCGACCCTTAGGAGCATTTCTAGTATACTTACCTTCGCCCCAATATTGGCCTTTTGCGACGGCATCAAAATCGGTAATTTCGCCCCCTTCTGTTTTAATCATTCCAAGTATTTGAGTTTCGTATCCACGGTCACCCTGATCATTTCTTAGAACTACTTTGGCGGAAAGCTGACCATTTTCCAGATTCCCTTTAATCGTTCTAATATCGCTAGGTCTCCACATTGTAGGCTCTCCACGCGTATTATCCACCAAGTGGAATCGGACCAATCGGTGAAGGAAAGTGTCAGGTAATTTTCCATTTATTAATTCTTTTTTCTCGCTAACGGTGACCCAAAAATTGTCCCTACCGAGGGACCTATGCATTATTTTACGGTAAGTATTTTCCGTTTTTTCATAACCATCTAAGACCTTAGTGGTTACTCTTATAACTAAACCTCCCTTGGGTGGCTTGGGATTGTACCTAGGATCAGACTTACCTTTTATTATCTTGCCGAAGTCTGTGGTTCGAGGTTCTTTCATGGCTTTCCTCATCATATTGATCACGCGTTCGGCTCCTCGATTGTTAGAAAATCCAAGTAATTTTCCTGATCCATCAGCAATATAAAGCCCCTGAGTGGTTCCCTCACCGACCTTTCTTGGACCCTGATTGGCTATTTTTTGATAGAACGAGCCCTCATTATCCTTTTGTCGGCGCTGATAAGCCTGATCTATAGCAATCGGGATAAAATTATCTTTAAGCAGTTGAACGACTTCAGGATTTTTAAATGTGGACTCACGGTCCAGCACACCATTGTTTCACGTACAAGCCATGGGATGACCATCCATGGCCCAAATGAAAATTAATTTGTTTTGATCAATCGCATCATTTTGCCCATCAATGACTGATATATTCCAAGGAATCGAACGCCAGGTTTCATCAGGATCAGGCTGTAATTGTTGATGTAATTCTTCAAACTCTTCATGAGTTAAAGACCAAGTGATTTGACTGATTCCCAAGAAAATGAGCAGAAAGTATTTCATTTTTCTATTCTTTCATAGTCAATACCACTGTCAATAATTACCCCATTATTCTATTTATCTATTAGTAGATTATCTTGGGTAAAGAAATTCAGCTACGTATCTCAATCTCTGAAGGGGCAAGTCCATTTAATAACCCACCATTTAGGAAGCTTAATCCCAATATAAGATGCGGGTATCTGCACGAACCCTTTATAAAAATGATTTATTCTAATCGTGTGTTTTCTTTGCTTCGACCACGACACTGCAGTGAGTGTTAATCCGCATATAAAATAAACACAGAATATAGCTAAGAGTATTTTACATAACACCTTCTTCACCTCGTTTATCGAATAACTTCTCTTATCAAATCAACTTCCTCAACTTTTCAATTCCAATAATTTTTAATAAGAATGCATAAGTTCAGAGAATTAAATCATTTCCTCCATTACCATCCAAAATCGACTACGTAAGTAGATATGAAGAAACTACTATTGCCATACATTCTTCTCGCTTGGTCACTGATAACTTTCGAATCAACAGCAAAATCTCCTCCTAGCATTGTCTTCATCTTGAGCGATGACCAGGCCTGGACGGATTATGGTTTCATGGGTCACCCTGAAATCAAGACACCGCACCTTGATGAATTAGCCCGTCAAAGCCTCGTTTTCGAACGTGGTTACGTAGCTGCTCCACTATGCCGCCCATCATTAGCATCAATGCTTACCGGACTCTATCCCTTTCAGCACGGCATCACGGGAAACGATGTTGACGGACCGAACCAAAGAGCCGAACTAGATGTGCCTTTACGTAAGAAATTTTATAGCCATCAAAATTTCGTCAGACTTCTCACAAATAATGGCTATCTAGCTCACCAGTCCGGCAAATGGTGGGAAGGATCATGGAAAGACGGTGACTTCACGCATGGCATGACACACGGGGACCCGGCCCGGGGAGGACGACACGGAGATGAGGGCCTTACGATCGGCCGTAAATCGATGCAACCAGTCAAGGAGTTCATTGATATGGCCATTGAAAAGCAACAACCATTCTTGACGTGGTATGCCCCTTTTCTACCACACACTCCCCACAATCCCCCGGCACAGCTATTGAAAAAATACATCATGCCCGGACGCTCAAAGGATGAGGCTAAATACTTTGCGATGTGCGAATGGTTTGATAGCACCTGCGGAGAACTGCTCAATTATCTGGATGAGAAAGAGATCAGAGAAAATACATTGGTTATCTATATCTGCGATAATGGATGGGCTGCCGCCAGCACCAACAAAGATGATCCGGCTCAAAAACTCTGGAAGGGATACGCTCAGCGCTCTAAGAGCTCACCTTTTGAAAAGGGTATCCGCACACCAATCATGTTATCTTGGCCTGAACAAATTAAAAATGAACGTGCACAGGATCTAGCTCATGCCATTGACCTTTTTCCCACCATTGCCGCAGCTGCCGGGCTAAAATTGACAGTAAAGTTGCCCGGCATAAATCTACTCGATAGGCAGGCAAGAGCGAAACGCAAGCGTGTCTATGGCGTTTGTCATTCTGTTTATAACATGAGCCCCGGCAATCCCGACGGGACCCTGCAATACCTCTGGTGCGTCGAAGATGAATGGAAACTCCTTCTTCGCTACAGTGGGGTGGACACAACGCGCTACAAGCAACTACACATCTGGGACAAGGAACCCACGAGACTCTACAATTTAAAGGACGATCCTCATGAAAAAAACGAGTTATCCGAGATGCACCCTGAAATCGTCAAAAGCCTAAGAAAGAGAATTCACAAATGGCATCTTACACCATGATCCTTGACCACGAAAAATGAGGATAAAATTGCAGCTTATTAAATATCTTGTGACAATCGTAACATGAAAAGGTCGTTCATTATTATCGTATTCCTTTTTATTCTACAGGCAGCAACCACCAGTGCCAATGAACGACCCAATATCCTTTTCATCAGCGTCGATGATATGAATGACTGGGCATGACTTCGATCCATATTCTTATACATGGATTGACAGAAAAACCGGAAAAAAAATCCCTGGAGAGTAAAAACATTTGGTTTTTACATTGACCTTATCGTCCTTTCCTCTTGACTCGGCACCCCGTGGACAGCTTCAATTCTCCCATGTCCCGAATTCTTTTCCTCTTTTCTCTCACCTTGGTATTTACCTTAACGTCCCTGCCCACTGAGGCAGCCAAAGACAAACCTAACTTCATTATCATCTTCACAGATGATCAGGGATACGGAGACCTCGGCTGCTTCGGATCAACTAAGATCAAGACTCCAAACATCGACCGGATGGCCAAGGAAGGCCGACGCTTTACCAATTTCATGGTAGCATCCCCAGTCTGCACCCCCTCGCGCGCAGCTTTACTGACTGGCTGCTACCCAAAGCGCGTCGGCATGCACCAACACGTACTCTTTCCATCTTCTACTAAGGGACTAAATCCCACAGAACACACCATAGCTGATCACCTGAAGAGCCAAGGTTACGCCACTGCCGCCTTCGGAAAGTGGCACCTCGGACATCACCCTGAGACCCTCCCTCAAAAGAACGGCTTCGACACCTACTTCGGAATTCCCTACTCCAATGATATGAATCACCCAGATAACAAGGGCAAGCCTCCGGGCCGGTCTCCAGGCATGGACGCTCTCTGGAAGGACCCCAAGTCCACTCTCACCAAATGGAATACCCCGCTAATGGAAAACGAAAAAATCGTAGAATTGCCCGTTGACCAACGCACAGTCACTCGCCGTTACACTCAGAAAGCCATCGATTTCATCACAACTAACCAAAAGAATCCTTTTTTTGTCTACTTGCCGCATTCAATGCCCCACATTCCTCTGTACGTTCCTGATGATGTTCGCGATCCGAATCCCCTGAACGCATACACAAATACCATCGAACACATCGATGCTGAAGTTGGACGCCTCATGGATAAAGTACGTGAACTGGGCCTCTCAAAGAATACCTATGTAATCTACACAACGGACAATGGTCCTTGGTTGCCCTTCAAGCACCATGGCGGCAGCGCGGGCCCCCTCCGTGACGGCAAAGGCTCAACCTTTGAGGGCGGCCAACGTGTCCCCTGCGTAATGTGGGCACCCGGACGCATCCCCGCAGGGACCGAATGCCACGAACTTATGGGAACCATCGACTTGTTGCCCACGATCGCAGCCCTGACTGGCACTTCACTCCCCGCCGATCAGAAAATTGACGGCCTAAATGCTTCGGCTCTGCTTACTCAGAACGC
>JABGYE010000383.1:0-10260 GCA_018675395.1 Akkermansiaceae bacterium | reverse complement strand
AGATCCGGTCATTTCAATTGCTATTGCTCCGAAAGATAAGGCAGCTGCTGAGAAGCTTGGAATAGCCATAGGTAAAATGGTCAAGGAGGACCCTTCCTTCCATGTGGAGACTGATCAGGATTCCGGAGAGACTATCCTCAAGGGAATGGGAGAGCTTCACTTGGATATTAAGATTGATATCTTGAAGAGGACCCATGGCGTTGAAGTTGAAGCCGGGGCTCCTCAGGTCGCCTACCGCGAGACAGTCACAACTAAGCTTGAGGATTCTTACACGCACAAGAAGCAGTCAGGTGGTGCAGGTCAATTCGCTAAGATCGACTATATCATCGAGCCGCTCGAGCCGGGTTCAGGCTTTCAATTCGAATCCAAGATCGTTGGAGGAAATGTTCCGAAGGAATACATTCCGTCAGTCGAAAAGGGATGGAGGTTATCTACTGAAAAGGGTGTTCTTGCTGGGTATCCATGCTTGGATTTTCAAGTGACCCTAATCGATGGAGGATTCCACGCAGTTGACTCCTCAGCAGTGGCTTTCGAGATCGCTTCTAAGGCGGCCTATCGACAGTCAATGCCGAAGGCAGGCGCTCAGTTATTGGAGCCGATAATGAAACTGGATGTATTTACCCCAGATGATAATGTCGGAGATGTGATTGGTGATTTGAACCGTCGTCGCGGCATGATTTCGTCACAGGACAGCACGCCGACAGGTATACGGGTCAAGGGTGAGGCTCCACTCAGTGAGATGTTTGGGTACATTGGTGATTTGCGTACGATGACATCCGGAAGAGGACAATTTTCAATGGAATTTTCTCACTATGCTGCTTGTCCAAGGAACATCGCCGAAAAGGTCATTGAAGACGTTCAAGCACGCGAAGCGGCAAAGAAATAAGCCAGTAAATTATTTTTAACGGATCCACCTCGGATCCCCTCAAATAAAAAAGAGTGGTCTTTTAGATCACTCTTTTTTTGTACAAAAATTAAGGATCAGCACGATCTGATTTGAGCGCCTCGAATCTTTTCAAGAGCATGGGAAAAAGCTCATCTTCTTTTAATGAATTCAATTCTTTATTGATGTAGTTCGCAGCCGGATTAAGGAGACCGGCATCGAGCAGATCCTCAACGAAATTCAGGGGCCTCGCTGATGATATTTGTTTCGAAGCCCATGACCCGTTGAATGGAACGGAACGTGACCTGAGTTGATAGCCCTTAATATCGATATTAATGCAATCCTCTAATAATAAATCCTGATCAATGCGCCCTCTATAAATCGCACAGAGTCTATTCTTTTGATCGATTAGAAAAGAGAGTGGAGTTGGAATTTCTCGCGCAGAAACATCAAAAAAATGATCATAAGTTAACTGGATTATTCGTAGCTTTTCAGGATCACTAATGGCCAGATCTGACTCACTAATCAATTGTAAATGAACATCCTCAGGAGGTGATAATTCCCATTCTTTTTTTTGAGCAACACATACTTTGCAATCCTCAACAGTGAGGCAAATGAGGAGCGGTTTATCTTTTGCTTCTTGAGGACGTTCGAAGAATGCAGTCAGAGGTAGTCTCTGTGAGAGGAAAGTCCTGTCATTAAAGGTTTCCTGCAAAGGATTTGGGTCCTTTGTAATTTCCTTTGAACGGAACTTTAATTTAACCGGCTTTGACCCTTGCTCAATGTGATAGTTTCCTGGAACAATGTTTGAGATATTTTGCGCTTTATTGCCTGGCCAAAGGATTGCAATTTCTTCGATAATATCTTCTTTAGCGAGTCCGAAATGAAGCGTCTTAGAGGATTGAGCAAGGAACCCGGACCCGGCAGTGACTGTTCGGGTCTGAGGCAAGTTGCCCCGAGCCTTAAGAATTACCCGAGCGCCTATAGCGTCTCTGTTACATGATTTACCGCTCAAGCGGATATTGATTCCTTGCCCATCTGAGGAATTAGAGTTCTGGAAAAATCTGATCTGAGGCCCACTGCGGTTACTTATCCAGACATCAAGGTCCCCGTCCAGGTCCCAGTCAGTAAAGCAAACTGACCGACCGTCATCCTTAGAATCGAGCCCAGTGATACTTGAAACATTTTTAAATGATCCTTTCTCGTTACTAAAAACAACGTGTGATTCATTGCCGGAAAATGACGCTCCCCTTCGAACATACTCCTGAAGTTGTCGGGCCGGATCAGAACCGTCAAGGCCGGGCCCGATTCCGGAATTTCCGAGCGGCACAACTTGCCGCCAAAAAAAACTTCACAAGTCATCGGGGCGCGGACCAGAAATATAACCGTTGGCAACGATCAGGTCTTCCCACCCATCATTGTTCAGATCAGCGAATACGCTACTCCATGCCCACCTTCCCATCGTTGTGGCAGGGCCAGAATCAATGAATTCACCATTCTTTTTTTGGCTGAACAGGGTATTGCCTTTCGCAAAACGACGATAATGTTTTGTCAGCCCCTTATTTTTTGGCAAGAATCCGCTCAGGCCCGTGATTCTTTTACCTGCGTTGGAATACATGTTCCCAACATAAAGATCAGGTAAACCGTCCCTATTATAATCGGCCCAACTCACTGACATCCCTGCTCCGCGGTCTTCAATTCCAATCTCATTTGCAATTTCAGTGAAAAATCTGGAACCGTCACGAATATCGTTCCTATACATCTGATTTTGGCCATAATCATTGGCAATATATATGTCTGAATCACCGTCCAGATCATAATCGTGCCACGACGCTGCTAGGCTATGCCGATCATTTCCTTCTGAGAGCCCACTCAGTGCTGTTACTTCTGAAAACGACCATTTCCCGTCCCCCTTGAAGAGTTGGTTAGAGCCCCCGTCCCTAGCGTCATCAAAACGAAATGAAGAATTATCATCCAAGGACCGGGAACCCAAAGCAAAAGTGATGAGCAAATCTAGGTTCCCGTCCAGATCAAAATCAGTTGCACTCAAAGAATGACAATCCACTTCATCAGTTTGTAATATGCCCCGTTTGATAAAAGATTGATGCTTATCATTTTCAAGCAAAACAATTCCTGAAGGTGTAGCTAATGTCAGGTCCTGATCCCCATCATTATCCATGTCAATGAAGAGAGCAGAACTCGTATGATCAAGATAATTGGCACCGGTTCTTTTAGGTGCTTCTTGAATAGTGTTATCTGCTTGGTGCAGAAAGAGCCGATTAGGAAGCCCGCCAGGCTGGCAAACATAAATGTCATCCCTGCCATCACCATCAAAGTCACCGAGGGCCATGCCATTATTGATGAAGGCATCTATTCCATGAATTGATTCGATTCTTTTGAGCCAGAAATCAAGACCCTTCGAAAGATGTTCGGTGAACGTAGGCTCTTTCGCTGTTAATCGATCCGTTTCATCACTGAACCATAGGGCCGGACTTTCATTGAGAACGGTTTGTTCAGGTTCACCGATTTCCAGAACCTTTAATTGTCCGTCCTCATTCTTTGACCATGAGGATTTGAATTGGGCAATCAGACCGAAAAAATTTTGGTTTTCCAATTGGGCTTTCATTTCAATCCGTGCTGTGATTTGGATGGCGCTTCCTTCATGCTTCATTTCAAAAACTGATGCCTTAAAGCTTCGGCTCTGTTCGGATGAATTAATGAATCGATTCGAGAATTGGCTCCATTTCTTTTTATCTGACAATGAATCAGGTAAAGATCCTGAAATGATTTGCTGAGCGAATAGAATCAGTTCTGATTCTATTTGAGCTGCTAACTGCTCACTTTCTTTTATTGTTGGCTGCTCACTTTGAAGTGTTGTTTCCTTTGGTTCGGGAGTGTCAAAGTCCGTGCCCTGCTTTTTATTACATGCAGAGAAGAAAAACAGGGCTGCAAGGAGCAGGACTGACGACTGAAGGCACATCACTTATTCTAACGAACTTACTCCATTATTAATAGGCAGTGTTTGCCTTTGTCTCAAATTCATTGTTTGATGCTGTAATAATTAACGTTAGAGCCACAAGTCATGCACCTTTCAATGATATTGACTCCTTTCTCTGAGGAAAATCTCCAACTCGCAGCACAAATCGGTGTAGAAGAGATTGTTCTGGTGTATCCGGGGCCTGAGAAAGCTTCTCTAATAAAAGCTAAACGGATGGTGGATTCATTTGGTATGAGATTAACACACATTGAAAGGAAACTCCCACATGATCAGATCGTTCATAATTTGTCCGGACGCGATGGTCAGATTGAAAAGATAAAGTCTCTTATCCGGGACATGGGAGATCTGGGCCTTGAGGTTTTATGCTATAACTGGATGCCCAGTGAGGACTGGTGCAGAACAACAAAATCAAACCCTGAGCGAGGAGGATCCTACACGACCGGATTTGATCATCAGGCAGGTCAACGGACAGTCACTGATGCTGATGGGGCACCTGAAACGAAGACCTCTGCAAAGGGACTTTGGGCGAACCTTGAATGGTTTCTGGATCAGATTCTTCCCGTAGCAGAGGATGCTAAAGTCAAGCTTGCCATACATCCGGATGATCCTCCCCTCCCTGAGTTCTGGGGAAATGAGCAGATTATGAATAGCGTCGAGGCCCTGAAACGTGTCACGGAAATAGCTCCTAGCCCCAGCAATGGAATTTGTTTTTGTACTGGCTCATTGGGACCGACTGGAGAGGATATGATAGCTAGCATTAGGACTCTCAGAGAACACATTCATTTTGTTCATTTAAGGAATACGATCGGGGATGCAGCATCGTTCACAGAGACATGGCATGATAATGGCAATTTGGATCTACCTTCGATCGTTCGCACTTTGAAGGAAATAGGTTATGGGGGCACCATTCGGCCGGATCATGTTCCGTCGATGCTGGGAGACTTGAACGAGGTTCCCGGTTATGAAATGCAGGGCCGGCTTTACGCTGCTGGTTATATTCGGGGTCTGATGCAGAGCGCTTAGAAGATCCGATGATTTGGTTCTTATTTAGCCATTAATTTGTGCCATTTGTAACAATAATAGCTAAAATCAAAAATAATTTGAGAGGCTTTAAGTTATGAGCTCGACTCGTGTTCTTGAATAGCTTATTCAGAGTATCCCATGCGTTATCAAAAAATTGACCCAAAGCTTTTTGAACAGAACCGCGAGCGTCTTAGGCAGAGGCTCCCTCCGAACTCTTTAGTTATTCTGAACTCTAATGATATTCTTCCAACTAATGCGGACGGGTCCATTCTCTTGCGCCAGAATTCTGATATCTTTTATCTTAGTGGCATTCATCAGGAGGAGACGATCCTTGTTCTTTTTCCTGATGCTCCTGATGAAAAGCAGAGAGAGATGTTGTTTACAAAGGAAACATCCGAATTGATTGCGATATGGGAAGGAGACAAGCACACTAAGGAATCAGCAAAAGAAACTTCAGGGATCAAGAACGTTCATTGGTTAGATGCTTTTTCTGGCACTCTGAGAATGCTAATGACGCAGGCAGAACATGTATTCCTTAACACTAATGAACATGCCAGAGCAACGGACCGCGTAGAAACCCGTGATTTACGGTTCATTCGTGAGACAATGAGGCAATACCCTTTGCATGATTATCAGCGTTTGGCTCCGATCATGGGGGAGCTTCGGATTACCAAGAGTGATCTGGAAGTGGATCTGATCAAGAAGGCTTGCGACATTACTGAGTCTGGATTCAGACGAGTACTTAAGTTCATCAAACCAGGAGTCAAAGAATACGAGATTGAGGCCGAACTCATTCATGAGTATCTGAGTCATGGATCCGATGGGTTCGCCTATGATCCAATCATTGGTTCAGGAAAAAATGCATGCGTTCTTCATTATCTGGAGAATCACGACACATGCGAAGATGGGCAAATGGTCTTGATGGATGTTGCCTCACGCTACGCAAATTATAATTCTGACCTGACTAGGACAGTGCCCATCAATGGTCGTTTCACTGATAGGCAACGTTCTGTATATGAGGCCGTTCTAAGAACCATGAGGGCATGCAATGCAATGCTTCGCCCAGGGATGATTCTCAAGGATTATCAGGAAGAAGTAGGAAAATTAGTGCAATCCGAGCTATTAGAATTGGGTCTCATTACTCAAAAAGATGTGGACGATCAGGACCCTAATAAACCAGCGTATAAGAAATATTTTATGCATGGAACTAGTCACCACATTGGTCTAGATGTTCATGACGTTGGTGATAACTGGAAGCCAGTATGCGAAGGCATGGTCTTTACTATTGAACCTGGCATTTATATCCGTGAAGAAAATTTTGGGTGCCGTCTGGAAAACAACTATTTCATTGGAAGAGATGAAAACATTGATTTGATGGCAACGATTCCTGTCGAGGTTGAAGAAATTGAGGAAATCATGAATTCCAATTAAAAAATCGATCACCGTTCTTAAAGAGCGGGAAATGATGGGACCATTTAGAGTCCTAGTCCGATGAGGCATTTGCGAGCTCTTATCAGGCTCATTGAAATCAAAAGACGCAGATTATTGGCGATTTGATTATCATCATTGGTAAAACTGGCGTAATGGGATGGAACAGATGGCATCCTTTGATTCGCTAGGCCTCATTCCGCAACTTTTGAAAGCAGTTCAGAAGAAAGGGTACAAGGCGCCGACACCCATTCAGGCCAAGGCAATTCCTGCAATTTTATCAGGCCGTGATGTGATCGGTGGAGCACAGACAGGGACAGGCAAGACAGCGGCCTTCGTTTTGCCGATACTGCAGCAACTATTTCAGAACCGAACTAAGGACCGGTCTCCAAGAGCATTGATTCTGGCCCCAACGCGTGAGCTTGCAGCTCAGGTCGAACGGTTCGTTGTCGATTATGGCAAAGGGTTAGATGTTTATTCCTGTGCAATTTATGGAGGCGTTAAAATGGGGCCACAAGTGGGCCTATTGAGGAGAGGAGTGGGCATTGTCGTTGCAACTCCTGGCCGCCTTTTGGACCATGCTCAAGGAGGAACCATAAATCTTTCGCGCGTTGAGACATTTGTACTCGATGAAGCGGACCGGATGCTTGATATGGGCTTCATGCCTGACATTCGTAAGATCATAGCTTTACTTCCTGAGTCTCGGCAGAACCTCTTATTTTCTGCAACTTATTCTGATGAGATCAGAAGACTATCCAAGAAGCTTTTGGATGATCCGGAAAAAATAGAGGTTGCGAGACGGAACACGGCAGCAGAACAGGTCAGACAGATTGTTCACCCTGTCGAACAGAGCCGTAAGCGTGAATTACTTGTGGAATTGATCGATTCTGGGGATTGGGATCAGGTTTTGGTTTTTGCGAGGACTAGGCACGGAGCGGAAAAACTTTCAAGGTACCTTTCAAAATCTGGCGTTGATGCGGTGGCCATTCATGGGGACAAATCTCAGGGACAAAGGACCCGAGCACTGGACAGATTCAAGAAAGGGTCTGTCAGAGTCCTAGTCGCAACGGACGTTGCTTCTCGAGGCCTAGATATTAGGCAATTGCCTCGAGTCGTTAACTATGAATTACCCGACGTGGCTGAAGATTACGTGCATCGCATTGGACGGACGGGTCGAGCAGAGGAGAAGGGAGACGCGCACTCATTAGTTTGCAAAGCAGAGAGGAACAAACTTGCAGCTGTCGAACAACTACTTGAAAAGAAGATCGAAAGATCCGAGATCGCTGGGTTTGAAGGAGAATCAATAGAACAAGGATTTTCATCTCAAAAGGGGCGTACAAGACAAAGGTCACGTAGCCGCTCCGGAAGAGGAGCTCCCACCAGATCCAGACCAGAGAGGGGTCGGAGAGATTCAAAGCGGAAACGACCAGAGATTTCTAGAACTGACAAAGAGGAGGGGAAACCGAAGGTTAAGAAGGCGCGTATAAAATCTAAGAGAGAATTTGATACAAAAAAGAAAACGGCGAGAGGGCCCAAGAAGGCCAGACCAGGTGAAACGCAGGAAGCGCGGCGAAAGCGAAAGCCCAAGTGGAGCACGGAGAGAAAGAAAGCAGCCAAGGTGAAGAGGGCTTCACCGGGATCAAAGGTGAAGAGAAAAGCTCCGAGAAAGAAAAAGTAATAGGAGACTCATTGAGCAACTGAGGCAATAGCTGAGTTATAAGTTCTCATTTATGAGAAAAACTACGTAAATTGAGACTCATTTTCTGTAAAAAATTTGATTGTCTTTCATTAAGGAGGCATATTCCTGCACTCCCTTATGAAGGAACGAATTCAAGCATTGATTAGTTTTCTTAGACCGAACCTCTTTGTTCCATTGGTTTTCTTCATTGGTACTAGCAATTGTGAACTGAGAGCCGCTGACGAGGATCTTAAAATATCGGAAAGCCTTGCGTCCGATGTGGAGGAATTAAATGTAATAGTTTATCGGTATCAGTTAGCCGGAGGATGGTTCAGTGAATCCGACAATGCAAAATTAGTCCTTACTCGTTTAGCGATGGCTCATGGTGACTTTGGTCTTCCAAGATTAGTGCATCCTAGGGAAGGGCGATTCATAGCAGTTACTGCTCAAACTCCTCCCCAAAATCAAAAATGGGTTTATTGGAATAATTCGACGAGAAGATTTCAATTATGGAGAGGCGTTGCGCCTCATGACGTTCAGATAGTGACTCGTTTTCTGAGAGACAAAGAAAAGATTTTGACTGCTAAAGTTGATAAGATTTCCCTTAAGAAGAAAGCAGCCAAGGCCAATTAGATTCAGCCGTAGTACTATCCTTAGTAAAAAACCAATTGATGGGTTTTGACCTAATAAAAAGTAAAGTTGTTAGTTATGTATTAATTGCACTGATATCATGCGCTACTTAATTCCCATACTTTATATCAGTGCCTGCCAATTATTTGCTGATAGTGCAGGAGATTCACAGGAACTTGAACCGATCACCGTTACAGCGACACGGTTCAATGAGTTGGTCAATGACGTTCCTCATGACGTTCACTTGATTGACGAGATTGACATTCTTGAGGACATGCCGCGGAGTCTGCCTGAGACATTTCGTTCTAATCCTGGTGTCCTTGTGCAAAAAACTGCAAATGGGAAAGGTTCACCTTTCATACGTGGATTTACAGGTTTCAGAAATTTACTTTTAATCGATGGAATTAGACTCAATAACGCGGCTTTCCGTGAAGGGCCTAACCAATACTGGGCAACTGTTGATCCGCTCAGTGCATCCAGAGTTGAACTCATTAAGGGGCAGGGATCTGTCCTTTATGGGAGCGATGCTATTGGTGGAACAGTGAATGTGATTACTAAGAATGCTGACCCATTAACATATCGCAAAGATGAATTATTTAGCGAAGGAAGGATTATTTATCAGGGCTCCTCTGCTGAGCAGAGTCATACTGGAAGGGCTGAGGGAATTGTGGGCATCGGTCAAAGCACTGGGGTCATTCTGGGATACACCGACCGTAGAATTGGAAACATAAAAGCCTCTGGCCTAGGAGAGCTTCCCCATACAGGTTTTGATGAGGTAGGTTTTGATTTGAGAATGGATCATTACTTTAGTGAAAATGTGAGAGGCACTTTTGCTTATCAACAATTTGAGCAGAATGATTTATGGAGAGTTCACAAAACCATATATGGACGTTCTTGGGAAGGCACTTCAGTTGGTCGGGAATTGCGTCGATCTGGCGATCAGTCGCGCAGATTGGCATATGCTCAAATCAAAGCGGATGACCTAGACGGTCCGATTCAGAAAATACATACTAGTCTATCATGGCATAATCATGAAGAGAGTCGTTACCGTATTAAATCTAGCGGCAAGGCAGACCAACAAGGATTTGATTTGGACAGCCTAGGAGCCTGGGTGCAGTTAGAAAGTGATACGAGAATAGGCAAGTTAAGCTATGGAACTAGTTATTATCGGGACCAGGCGGATACTTTTCGAAATGATCTTGATCAGGAAGGAAATGTTATAAGGGAAAGAATCCAGGGTCCTTTTGGAGATGATTCAAAGTACGAACAGTTTGGGGTTTTCATTCAGGATCAAATCAATGTGACTGATCATTTTAACATTAATTTTGGGAGCCGCTTTACTCATGTCATTGCTGATATTGGTAATTTCGAGGATCCAGTTTCCAAGAATGCCAGCTCAATGAAAAATGATTGGGATGACGTATCGAGTAGTTTAAGAGGAGTCTACAAGTTAGGGAGTAGCGGGAAATTCAATATTTTTGGTGGGGCGTCACAAGGTTTCAGAGCCCCTAATTTTTCTGATCTTTCGAGATTAGATTCGGCAAGATCCAACGAAATTGAAACACCTTCTCCAGATCTTGATCCTGAAAAATTTCTTTCCTACGAGTTAGGATCTCGTTT
>JABGYE010000124.1:0-2973 GCA_018675395.1 Akkermansiaceae bacterium | reverse complement strand
CATTTCACGCAGGAGAAAACGTCGTGCCCTGCAGAATGCAAGACAACGTATAACGGAGCATTTTCCAGTTTTGTTTTTGGATGAATGACAATGAAGGTATCTTCTTGAGGAGTTGAGTAGCCCCATTCTTTTTTTATGCCGTGCCGGTACACTTCGAGCTTCCTTTCACTGTCAATTAGACCCTTGGCTTTTGTTGGATCCAGTGCTGGGATCCAGTCGTTTGCTTTGGTAATGAATGGCGCAGTAGTCAGTGCAACTATTAAGAGGATAAGGTTTTTCATCAGGTGTTCTTATTCTATTAAATTTAAACTCTACTTAAAGCTAATTAAAGATCCATGAACATTAAATCATGACTAAAAAATAACTGGGCTTGTATTGTTCATTAATTAAGAGCAATATTAGGTTTAGATGCTTCCAATGCCGCAAGGTTAAATTCAGGTTCAAATCATATGAAGCCGCTTCCCATAACAGTTGTCTTTTTTAAAATCCTCTCAGTGATCTTTCTTTCATGTTTATCCTTGGAAGGGGCTCTTCATATCACTGAATTTATGGCTAGCAATAATGAGTCCATTGAGGATGAGGATGGTGATGCATCTGACTGGATTGAAATATTCAACTCCGGATCCGAGCCTGTGAGTCTGGACGGATATTTTCTAACTGATGATTCTGGTGCTTTAACGAAGTGGAAATTTCCATCGATTGAAATATCTAATAGTGGGTTTCTCTTGATATTTGCTTCGGAGAAGGATCGTCGGGACCCAAGGGCTGAATTGCATACCAATTTTAAACTTTCGGGTAAAGGTGAGTACCTTGCGCTAGTTGAATCTGATGGTAATACAATAGTAGCTGAGTTTGGATCCGGTGATGCTCCTCTTCCGGTTCAGTATGAAGATATTTCTTATGGCCTCATGCAGGGCGGGGGTTTGGTCTCCACGGTCCTCATCGGATCTCAGCAAGAAGTTAAAGTGCTAGTCCCTTCAAATGATTCGCTTGGGAATGACTGGACTGGGATTGAATTTTCCGATGCGGATTGGGAGTCAGCTCGGATGGGAATTGGCTATGACGAGAACTCCACATATTCCAATCAATTTGGTAATGATGGTAATCTTGGAAATGCTCTTAATGGAGTTAATAACTCGGTGTATATCCGTGCGACTTTTGAAGTCAATGATCCCGCTTCCGTTACTGAATTGATTCTTAAGATGAAGTATGATGATGGATTTGTTGCTTATTTAAATGATACTTTAATTGCTGACGCTAATGCGCCTGGAGGGTTGACTTGGGATTCGGAGGCCACGTCAGATCACTCAGACAATGAAGCGGTAGAGTTTCAGGATTTTAATGTTACTTCTTTTGCTTATCTTTTAAATGAAGGTAAAAACGTTTTAGCTATTCACGGACTCAATGGCGGGATCACAAGTTCTGATATGCTTATTGCTGCGGAGTTCCACGGTAAAAAGATTACAGACCCCTCTCTCGGGGGTCCTGGTTATTTGGCAGTGCCATCACCTAGGGGATACAATGGTGATACTTTTGAAGGTTTCGTTGGAGACACTCAATTCAGTGTTGATCGTGGTTTTTTTGAGCAATCTTTTGATCTTGAGATCTCGAGTTCAACTGAAGGTGCGAAAATTCGGTATACTCTTGATGGTACCGATCCTTCTGCGAATCGAGGGAGTCTATATACAGGACCAATTAGAGTGACTAGAACTACTGTCGTGCGAGCCATTGCGTATTTGCCTGGATCTCGCCCGACTAACATTGATACGCAAACTTATCTTTTTCCCGAGGACGTAGTGGATCAGTCGCGCATGCGTACATCGGTAACGCAGTCACAAACGTTTGGCCCACAGATGATTAATTCTCTTAAGTCGGTACCTACAGTCTCTATAGTTACTGATGACCCGAGCCCCTTCATGAACGAAAGTTCTGGTAACATCCGTAGTGAGTCGCCGGTTTCTGTGGAGATGATTTTTCCCGACGGAACACCTGGCTTTCAGGAAGATGGGGGATTGAAGCATTTTGGAGGTTATTATACGAACTTTCGTAAGAAGAGCTTTCGGATTGGTTTTCGCTCTCAGTATGGTGCTACTAAATTGAACTATCCGATGTTTGATGGTTTTAACTACAAGCACTATCCGCCAACAGACCGATTTGATGTCATGGATTTACGAAGCGGTTCTCACGACATGCAGTCACGCGGTGCTTATATGTCAAACCGATTCACTGATGACTCAATGCTTGAAATGGGTAACCTCGCTCCGCATGGCAGGTTCGTTCATGTTTATCTGAATGGGGATTACTGGGGGCAGTATCATTTGCGTGAACGATGGAATGCGGACATGGCCTCGAGTTACTTTGGAGGGCCCAAGTCAGATTATGATGCGGTTAATCTTAATGACGGGTTCCGTAATGATGAAAAAGTTTACGACGGTAATGGAGTGCTTTGGAATGAGGCTAAGCAACTAGCTTCTGGTTCCAATGCATGGGCATTTAACGAAAATCTGATCGATTATGCAAATCTGATCGATTTTATGTTGCTATGGGTCAGTGGTAATTCGGAAAGTGAAGTCAGATTATTAGGATCCAAAGCTCAGGGTCAGCCTTTCCGTTTTCAAATGAAAGACGCGGACGGATTTCTCCGGAGTCCAGGACATTCAGTGAATACATCAGGCCCGCTAAACTTGATGAGTTCGAGCCTAATAAATCGAAATCCGGACTATGCGATGCTTCTTGCTGATAGGATTCATATGCACTTTTTCAATGATGGAGTACTGACGCCAGCTCGCAACATTGCCCGATTGCAAAAGAGGGTAGATGAGGCTCGTCCTGGATTCATTGCTGAGTCTGCTCGTTGGGGGAATCGGTTCCGTGAATATCAGAGCTGGCTAGATTATCAACAGAATCTGATTAATAGTCACTTCCCTAATCTCACTAATACGATGATTGGTAGGTTCCGATCAGCGGGCATGT
>JABGYE010000058.1:0-5462 GCA_018675395.1 Akkermansiaceae bacterium | reverse complement strand
GTTCCACCTAATTTCAGAACAATCAGGAATTGAACTTAATATAGTAATCGAAAGAATAAAAAAGATGCTGCATGCGGGGGTTATAAGGAGAGTGCGGCAAACATTACTTTCAACCAAACTTGCTCACGGCGCCCTTTGCGCTTGGAAAATTGATAATGACAAAATCGATGATGCATTTGACTTCATGTTTAAAGAAGACCCATTCAGCGGGCATGTAGTCATCCGTTCAACCGATAGGAAAATCACCGGATCAGAATTCAAGCTATGGACTACGCTCAAAGTACCACAGGGCGAATCCCTAGAAGAACACGCCAATAAAATTCAATCCATAATCGGATCTGAAAAATATATTCTAATGCCAGCTAAGGGCGTTTTCACTCTTGGAGTAGGCCATGTTAGGAGAAAAAATATGCCCCTAGGATCAAAGTCTGATTCTCCGGCCGAAATGATGACAACCAAGGTTGTCGAGCTTTCCTCCAAAGAATGGAAAGTTCTCCTTTCATTGAAAGAAGAGCTAAAACAAGAGGAAATTTGCCCTGAACCATGGAACGCACGCGCCGAACGGCTCAATATACCATTGGATGAATTTTTCCGAATCGCAGAAACTCTTAACAAGAAAAAAGTTATAGGTCGTTTTTCTACATTTCTTGAGCATGCTAAACCTTCATCCACTGGAAAAAGAGTCACTCGATTCAACGGCTTATTCCATTGGCGAGTAAAAGAAGGCATGCAACTCCAAGCAGGCTCAGAGATCGGAAGGCACCACATCCTCACCCACTGCTATTGGCGGGAAGGTGGTGATAATTTTGGAAATGTAAATGTAATGGGAGTAGTCCACGGCACAGACAAAAACAAGGTCCTCGAGCACAAAGCAGCGATAGATTCTCATCTAAAAGGGGTAGGAATTGACCTCTTATACACTAATGTCTTCTGGGGCGGTCGCAGTGAAATCAAACCATCTGAAATTTCCCCTGAAATTTATAAGGAATGGCATCAAAAATACGCTTAAAAAAATAAACACATGAAATATATTATTCCAACCTTGATCTTATTATCATTGGCAAGCTTCAGCTGCGCTGAAGAGAAGGATAAAATTCAAACAATCAAATTGTCTGCAAAGGCTGACCCGCCAGGGCAGATGAAATTCACACAATCGGAAATTAAAGCCAAAGCTGGAGACCCCATAGAATTAATATTTAAAAACCCGGACCTCCTTCAACACAATGTTCTCATCCTAAAACCCGGAACAAAAGATAAGATTGGAGCCCTAGCAGATGCAATGCTCACTGATCCCGAAGCATTGAAAAAGAACTATGTTCCCGCCAGCCCAAATATCTTACATTCTACTAAGTTAGTTAACCCGGGTGGAACTGAAACATTAAAGTTCACCATTAAGGAACCTGGCGATTACCCAATCATTTGTACATTCCCAGGTCACTGGCGTTTAATGAATGCTATCCTGAAAATAGAAAAATAAGGCAACCCTCGACCTTAGAATACGATCTTAGCGAGAAGATATAGCTAAATTCTCAGATTGAATCATTAAATATAGAAGTGAAAATTTCTCAATGAGAAAAGGGTGCGTATTAACAATCACTTGGTGTTCTGTTATAATTTTTGTTACATCCATAATATATTACTTTTTCTTCTGGCCCAACGTCCAATCCAAAGCAACCTCTCAACTCATTAGCAGCCTCGAGGATGCGCTGAAAAGATACAGAACGGATTACCCTGAAAGCAAAAACTTGGGCAATTCCTCAGAAACTATAAATGCACTACAAGGAAAGAACTCTAGAAAGAAAATTTATCTGAGCAAACGAAGCATGCTGATCAAAGAGGGGCAGCTAGTAGATTACTGGAAAAGACCAATTATATTCACTGAAAGAAATCATCTAACCCGATTAAGATCAGCCGGAATGAACGGGCTGCATGGTGATTTTGATGACATTCACTCAACCTTTTCAGTTAAAAATAGAAGAAAATGAAATTATACCACAATTATTTGATCTTCTTTAAATATTTAACTTGATTAGATCTCTAGCTTTACTTAACAAAATTAGTAAACATTTTTCTATGAAGGAATATCATCGGCTACTCAAACTTGTTCTAGACGAAGGCAAGCAACGAGGTGATCGAACAGGCACCGGCACAATGTCTGTCTTCGGAGCCCAAGCAAGATTTAACTTAAGAGAAACGTTTCCCTGTCTCACTACAAAAAAACTCCACTTAAGATCAATCATCCATGAACTTTTATGGTTCTTAAAGGGCGACACTAACATTAGTTACCTAAAAGAGAACAAAGTTACCATTTGGGATGAGTGGGCAGACGACGAAGGAAACCTGGGGCCTGTTTATGGTGAGCAATGGAGAAAGTGGAAAAACTCTAGAGGACAAACGATTGACCAAGTAGCCAACCTGATTGACGGAATAAAAAACAATCCAACTGACAGGAGGCACATTGTATGCGCTTGGAATCCTGGAGAAGTAGACCTGATGGCATTGCCTCCATGCCATGCATTTTATCAGTTCTATGTTGATATTGAGTCCAATGAATTGAGCTGTCAACTCTATCAAAGGTCTGCCGACCTCTTCCTTGGAGTACCATTTAACATTGCAAGCTATTCACTCTTAACACTAATGGTTGCACAAGTATGCTCTTTAAAACCAGGAGATTTTGTACACACTTTTGGAGATCTACACATATACTTGAACCACCTTGAGCAAGTCGAAACTCAACTCTCAAGAGATCCTCGAGAACTCCCTACAATGTGGGTCAACCCCCAAGTATCAGAAATAGACAACTTTACCTTCGACGACTTTAAACTTAACGGCTACGACCCTCACCCAGCCATCTCTGCACCAATTTCTGTATGAGCAAAGGGCCAGACAAATTGCCCCCACTGATAGCCGTAGCCGCAATGAGCAATAATCGGGTCATCGGAGCTAAGGGCGCTCTTCCTTGGCACTTTCCGGAAGATCTCAAGTTTTTCAAAAATCTCACCTCAGGCCACGCTGTGGTTATGGGAAGGAAAACCTACCAATCAATTGGCCGGCCATTACCAAATAGACAAAATATCATTCTAAGCCAGACAATGGATCAGCCAGAAAAGGGAACTGAGCTATACAGTAGCATTGGGGACTTTATAGCTGATTTCAAAGATACCTCAGATCCAATATTTATAATCGGAGGAGCTCAAATTTACTCATGCCTCATGCATATGACACGAGAAATATATCTTACACACATTTATAAGGATTATGATGGAGACGCCAAGTTCCCGCCATTCGAAAAGGAATTCACATTAAATAAAAAAGAACTGGCAAATGAGCAGTTCGAAATATGCCATTATTTACGATCCTAAATAGCAAGGAGGTTAGCGCTATTCTCCAATACAAAAAAGGTGCTTTGACCCTCTCAAATAGAGAGCGCCATCTAGAGGCACTGGGCTAGCTATAACCCTCTCACCCATATTATTTTTAGACAACAATTCAAAGCCTTCATCTAATAACTTCATCACCATTACGACACCATCCTCTCTGGATAGAATCATTCTATCCCCTGCGATGACTGGCGACGAATAATAGCTGGCGCTGGACCTTGGGAGCTTTTGCTTCCAAGACAAATCTCCACTCTTAAGATTAAAACAAAAAACCTCACCCCTGTCCGTTACAAGATAAGCATTTCCATTAGTTGCTATTGGACTAGGCACATCAGCTCCAACATCTTTAACCCACAGCCTATTTGTTTTTGTTATATCTCCAGCTCCTGATGCTTTCACTGCCGCGAAATGACCTTTCCTTCCATAAGGAACAACAACGATTCCATCAGAAATGGAAGGTGAGGCTATGACCCTCCACATTGCCTTATCCGTTGGATTATATCCACCACAATCCCAAAGAAGCTTTCCATCTGAAGCCCTGTGTCCAGTGAGATGGTCGGAACCAAATGTAATGATTGTTTCTTTGCCCTTCTCACCAACCACTAAGGGCGTCGTATACGACTGCCCTGTTTCTGCCTTAACTTTATAAGTCCTATTTGTTTTCCATTTCAGCTTACCATTTGATTTGGAAAATGCGACAAGGTAAGAGTCCTCATCTGTCTTAGGATCTCCCCCTTCATATTCCTGCATCACAGCAATTACTATTAAATCTCCGACCAATACAGGAGAAGTGCCCAGATCCCACCACAAAGAATCCGACCCAAAATCTTTTTGCAAATTACGCTGCCATTTTTCCTTGCCTTGAAAATCGACTGAGGCCAGCGTCCCGGTCTTATAATAAACAAACACATTCTCACCATCAGTGACAGGAGAAGGATTGCTGCCAGATCCGTTCTTATGCTTGCCGCCCCTTTCATTGCCAAATGTATGGGACCATCTCTTTTTCCCATTCCTATCTAAGCATGTCACCCCATCCTTTGAGTCTATTGCAGAAGTAATAAATATATTATCCCCCCATATTGCAGGGGTTGAACTTCCAGAACCTGGAAGCTTTACTTTCCATTTAATATTTTTCTCATTGGTAAAACTAGATGGAAATTTCACATTATCTGCCAAACCATTACCTGTTGGACCTCTCCAGGCAGGCCAATTCGCACCTACTAATTGCGACACAAAAGCTAAAACACATAACACTATAATTGAAAAGGTCTTCATAATCATACAAATCATTAATAATCAGCAAATTTAATCAAGTCTAAATGCAAATGTGAAGCACCGATATTTGCACTAATCATAGACGAAGTTAAGATAGCTCCAATTATGCTCTATGCTAAGCAAACAATTCCCATAGTGGAATTTATTACAATTTGCTTTTTAAGCGCAAGCGCCCCCCTCTCAGCTACCGTAATAAATAACACGAGGTGCCCCATTGAACCTACCGAGTTAGCCGTATCCAAATACAAGTCTAATTACGAAGGGAATACTATTTACTTCTGCTGCAAAGATTGTGTTTCCATTTTCGACAGTAACCCTAAGCCATATCTAAAAATCATTGCCGAATTCAATACGCAAAATACTAGCCAAAAAAATAAATCTGCACTACAGAAAACTTTCGACAAAACTTGGAACATAGCCTTCTCCTTCCCAGGCATCAGCGTCCTATTAATTTCATCCATAGGGATAATTTTAATTCGATTCGTATGCTTGAAATTTCCAAGCTCAAGCTTCTCAACAAAATGCGCTCAAAAGTCATCAACCCCTAGATCTATACAACTAATAATAATTGGCTGCCTTGCCGCAGAAGTCCTTCATTCGCATCTATCACACAAAATAAAAGCGAAGGATACAGAATTAGAAAACCAACTTCATTCTACAACTTTCCTTGAATACGGAGACCCCTTGATCCCTTCACCCCCAATGGGCAAACCAAGTCTGCAATCTAAGTACTACAGAGGAAACGATGAACGCAATCCAAATCTGTATAACGGAGGGAACTACAGAACATCTGAATTTAACATTGAT
>JABGYE010000331.1:0-6136 GCA_018675395.1 Akkermansiaceae bacterium | reverse complement strand
CTCAAAAGAAGATACACGCACTATTGCGAAATACGACACTAGCAAATTATTTAACATCAAGGAAGTCACACGTTGGGGCGACATGAGAAGAGCCTCTAACCTTTTAGGCAAGCAATTACTCCTAGCCCGTCGTTTATGCGAAGCGGGCTGCGGATTCATTACCGTGAGTGATTGCGGCTGGGATCATCACAGCAACAATAACAGTCCCAAGGGCCTTGGCGGATTTGCCTGGTTAGCCCCTCAAGTAGATCATGCAGTTGCCGCATTCATTGATGACGTCCGGTCACGTGGTCTAGAAGATAAAATCTTACTCGTAGTGACTGGCGAAATGGGGCGAACGCCAAGAATAAATAAAAATGGAGGCAGGGAACATTACGGTGAGCTGACCCCTTTACTTTTTTTCGGAGGAGGACTCAAGATGGGCCAAGTCATTGGTCAGTCAGATGCTCATGCAACAAAATCAACTACGACTCCTTATCGGCCTCAGCATATGATGGCAACAATCATGCATTCACTCTTTGATCTGGGCCAAGTCAGGTTAATCCAAAGCCTTCCCAATGAACTAAAAAGCGCGATGACGGAAACTGCCCCAATAAGAGAGCTTATATAAAATTAAGCGCATCTTATTCAACTTCACGAACCCTAAAGAACACGGACCTTTTATTCTCAGGAAGTGCTTCTAATAATTGTTCTTGGTAGGTCGTTGATTCTCCATCCGAGACGATCTCGTCGTTGAGTTCCAGCCATGTCAGGAGATCAAAAGAAAAATCCAAAGCATAATTATTTCCTGGATTTGAATTCCAGCTGACCGAGAGACTACCATCAACCGGACTGTAACTGATCTCAGTAATAGTTAGTTCTGCATTTAACCCTGGAGATCCGACCTGGAAATTGTCACTCCAAAGTCGGTCCGAACCGGCTCCTCCAATCCCAATATAACTATTGTCCAGTATCCCAGCATATGCACCATCATGTATCACATTAAGATCAATGACACCCTTTGATTCTTCATTAACAAAGACTTCAATCATTTCGTTCCCAACATCAACGAGCAACGCGTAGTTATTCCAACCGGTATTAAGGGCCACATTACGAACAGCTATATCTGAACTGAGTCCAGTATCTTTTTCCCCTACCAAGGAATTGTATATTCCAATTTCAAACCACGGAGAAGTTCCAGTTTGCCTGAAAAATATATTTAAATTATCAGCTCCACCAATTGTGTTAGGCGTTCTGCCAACCGTGAAATCAACTCGGTCAGGGAGTTGGACAAAATCACTCTGGATAATAAAAACGTCTCGTATCCCGTAAGCAATACTCCAGTCACCTCCGCCTCCTCGTTGGGTGATACCGGAATCGCTCCCTGCTCCGTTACCACCAAAGTAGCCAAACCCACCAGGGTTAATTGCTGTGTCCGTAGCAATGGACCAAGCATTCGAAGGCCAGGAGACTATAGGATTTCCGTAACTATTTTCGATTACCTCGACACCAACCGGGAGCGGAAACCTTTGCGCCGCATAAGCTTTGCGCGATTCGTTGATGGCATCCACTCCAATCGTAAAACTGTCACTATAATCAAGCTCACCAATCAACACCGAATCCCCGACCGCGACTCCCCCACCACCTGTAGGAGGCTTGGGAGGTTCCGGAGGCTCGGGAACCTCAACCTCATTAAAGTGCGCCAAAATTCGTTCGGCCGAAAGCGCGTAATTGTATATCGCCACTTCATCAATTAACGCGTCAGGAGCGCGCGGCTCACGTCCATCCTGTCCAATATAGATTGGATTATCGGAGTTAATGGGTTGTCCTGAGGTCGGAATTGTTCCCGCACTAACGGTGGTATCCGCCAATTCTCCGTCAATGTATAAGTAAAGTTCTCCACTAAGCTCGTCCCAGGTAGCGACGATGTGGTGGAGACCATTGTCTGTGATTCTGTCTACCGAATCAATCGAAGCAAACCCGGAATTGGTTTGAACATGCGGACGGATAAAACCTCCACCCCCGGCATAAACCATGAGCATAAAATCCATACCACCTTCTCCATCACCTACGAGATTGGTGAACCCCGCAGGGGAAGAATTAAATTGAATCCAAAATTCAACGGTGAACCCGCCTCCGTCTATTTTCTCAAAAGGATCAGTGAAGAGTTGCCCATTTTGTAAGAACGAAATGGCCGAATTATCATCATTAAGAAATGGGGACTCTTCCTTATAATTGATGCCACCATTTCCAAATGCACTGTAACCATTTTCCGTCGCGTCTCTTGCCGGAGACTGATCATCATCTAATCGCCAATAAGCGACCGGTTCATCCTTGATGACTTCAGCCGAGTAATCAGCCAATCCCATCAGAGAGGATCCAATAAGAATGGTTACAGTTATGAGTGATAGGTAAAGATCTTTCCCAACTCTCATCCATTGATTAATGTTATAAAAGTATCCCTTTTGCATAATCCTATAGATTGCCGTTAAAACTCTAATCAATCATAACTACTCGGTTAAGATTGAACAGTAAATTTGATTATAAGCAGTTCGAAATGTCAAGTTATCATAATGCCTGAATTGATAGTCATTTACTGCATAGCGATTGCGCTCCTTGGATTGCGCGAAACTCCTATAGAAAATTCACCTCTTAATCGTTAAGGTAAATCCCTAGAAATAGGCAACTAGCTAGCATTCATTAGAATGCATTCTGAGAAAGTCACAAAATATGAAAATGGCGACCCGTACGGGACTCGAACCCGTGTTGCCGCCGTGAAAGGGCGGAGTCCTAACCACTAGACGAACGGGTCGTTCGCTGGGCGAAATTGGACTTTATCGGTAGAAGATCTATTTGCAAGGGTTAATAAACAACAAATGATCCTCCCATTAGTTAATTATTAGTTCTGCGGTCCGATCAGATGCACCCTTATGTAAGGATAAAGCCGAATTAGCATTTTGACTGAGATTTACACCAATTTCTGGATTTGCTAAAATCTCTGAAATTCTCTCGATTAATTCAACCTCATTTCCAACTTGGATAACCCCGCCTTTAGCCTTTAAATCAGAAGTCAATAAAGCAAAATTCTGCATGTTTGGACCCACAAACACGGGCTTATTAGCAAAAATAGCTTCAACGGGATTCTGCCCTCCATTAGCAAGAAAGCTTTTGCCTATGACCACTATATCTGAAGCATAATACCAAGCATTAAGCTCGCCAGTAGTATCAATTACAAGACAATCATAAGAATCTAGCAATTCCGTTTCTTGAGATTCTAATTTAGTACGCAGCACAGGATTCAAACCCTTACTTCGCAGCTCATTAATTAAATCATGCCTACGCTCAACATGTCTCGGAGCGACCAAAAAATAAAGATCTGGAAATTTATCACGGAGTTCCAAATAAACTTTTCCTATTAAAGACTCCTCTCCTAAGTGCGTACTTCCTGCAAGAATAACTTTCTTTTTACTTCCCATAAAAAGCTTCTCCAACAGACCGTTTAATGAAGAAACCTTATTAGGTTTAGTAACACCTTCTGAATCGAATTTAATGGAACCCGTAAAAGAAATCTTACTTCTCGCCACTCCCAGAGACTCCCAACTCTCTACATCTGATTGCTGCTGCACACATACCCGGCTTAAAAGCTTAAATATATACTTTGTAAGAAAACAAAATCTTTTAAATCTTCTTTCCGATTTCTGTGACAACCTCGCATTAATTAAGAAGACTTCCACACCACGTCTCACCGATTTATTTACAAGGTTTGGCCAGACTTCCGCTTCAGTCAAAATTAAAGCTCTTGGAGAAATAATGTCAAAAACACGAGTAGAAACAAACAAGAAATCTAAAGGATGGTATATAACTACTGAGGCCTCTGAAGTTCGCGCTATTGATGCACCTGTGGGCGTGGTAGTTGAAAGCACTATTGGAATTGAGGGGTCTATTCGGTTAATAGAAAGAATTAACTTCTTCGCTATATTAACTTCTCCAACACTAACTGCATGAATCCAAAGAGGTCGGTCAAGATTAAGGAGGATTTCCCGTTTCTTTATAGAATAGAAACCAAACCTCTCACCAAATCCATCTCCATAATTCCCTCGCCTGACAATCTTCAAGACGTAACCGGGAAGCGCGCCTAAAAAGATCAGAGGAAGTATAAAATTATATAACAAAAGAATAGCACGAACCCTCATATTTCATTATCCGTTATATTATTATCTCGTCGATATAAGATCAATTGGCTGTCACCATATTTTCGAACAGATAACAAGTTAATCTCATTATGGCAGGGAAAATCAACATCCCTTTTAGCAGTTTCAACAACTAGAACCCCACCAGGCAAAAGAAGTCTTGCTAACGTGTCCAATTTTACCAGTTGCTCCACAATGCCATTCAATTTGTATGGAGGGTCAGCAAATACCAAATTGTAATTACCTCTTAATTTGTTCAAAAAAGGATAAACTTCTTCTTTCCTAACAGTTCCCCCAGCCAATTTTGTTTTTTTAAGATTGTGAGAAATAGCCTCACATGAGTCACGAGAGCGATCCGCAAA
Organism: Akkermansiaceae bacterium; assembly: GCA_018675395.1. GTDB lineage: Bacteria > Verrucomicrobiota > Verrucomicrobiia > Verrucomicrobiales > DEV007 > EC70. Next base: position 1,605 of record JABGYE010000331.1, on the reverse strand, counting down.
TATACATGATTTAGCGCCTCTACTCAGAGCCTCTATACCTAAAGAACCTGACCCTGCGAAAAGATCAATACATGAAGCCTCAGTTACTAACTCGCCTAAAATTGAAAATAGCGCCTCTCTTACGCGGTCTGAGGTCGGCCTTACTCCGTTATCTGGCACCCTTAACGGAACCCCTCTAGACATTCCACCAACTATCCTCATCAGATTATTCTCCAGATCTTTCTGAAATTTCTTTGCTGTATTTTTCCAATATCTGTTGCTCTTCAGGCGTTAAACTGGACATCCCATTTTGACTAATCTTCTCCAGCAATGGATTAATTATATCGACAGTAAATTCATCTGATTCAAAAACTTTACCATCGACTTCCGTTATAACCTTAGCTGAAACAACTTTTCCCTTTCTCTTGAAATTACGTTTCAAGGACTTCCTTTCCGCTTTCCTTCTCATCTTCTGTAAAAATCCCAGTGAAACTTTTACTCCACCAACATTAAAGGCTCTGACATAAATCAATCCCGCTAAACCCCCTCCAAGATGAGCTGCATGAGCAACCCCTGAAATCATTGGAATATACACTTCCTGACCAACTGCCCGATCAATAACAAAAAATGCAATCTCAACAATAATGAATCCTAACGCCAAATATTTTAACCTACATCGAATCGGAATAAAAAAGAAAAGCAGCACATTAAAAACCTGGTTGGGAATGATTGCAGCTGTCGCGATTAATATACCAAAACCTCCCGCCGAAGCCCCTACCAATGCTGCATCAATATCTGTCGTTAGTATGTGAAGAAAAGCGCCTAAAACCCCTGACAATAAAAAAACACCACCGAAGTGTTTATTTCCTACTAATTGTACAAGTATCCTACCTACAAACCATATAAGTATCAGGTTAAAAAGCATGTGATAAAAATCACCATGCACAAAAATATAAGTAACGATCGTCCATACTTGCCACTCCTGTAAAAGTAACGATTTTGATGTTGCCCCCAATGGATACCCTTGCCCCCCAATGCATTCCGCTCTCCAAAGTAGTTTTCCCGTCTCAGGTTCGACCCAACCAAAACCAATAACGTATTGAATGATAAATACAATAATACAAATGGTGCAACCCAACACTACTGGACCACGCGAAAGTAGTCCACGTTGAAAAAAATCCTTCTTTTTTATACGACCCCAGCCTACCCCGGCTTGATCTTTAGAGCGCATATAATCTCTGTCTCCAATTCCCACTTTATCGTATAGCTCAATTATATTTTCATCTAAAGCCTAGCGAATGAAGCACATCGCATTTAACTTGTCGAATAAGGGATAATCGACAGTCTAGACATTTCCGTCTGACCAGTATAGTATCTACAATCAGCAATATAACTGCTTCTGAATGAGACACATTCAATTACTTATAACACTTTTATTATCAGCCACTTCTGTGTCAGCTGATAAAAATGAGGAAATTAGCAAGCATCCAGCCACTCAAGTGACTTTCAGCTACTTGAAAAATGCTATGGGACAAGACTGGGAAAAAGCAGCCGAATTAATTGAACCTCTATCGCTGGAAAACCTAAAAACACGCTATATTCTTAAAATCAAGGCCTCATCAACAT
>JABGYE010000381.1:0-2615 GCA_018675395.1 Akkermansiaceae bacterium | reverse complement strand
GTTATTTTTTCATTGATGGCGCTCTGTACCTTGATGATTTTATTTAAGGTGCCTGTAGAGGATTTTAGTTTAGCAACTGATTGATTGTGAATTGATTGTGCCTCTTTGAGTATATTTTTAGTTTGTTCAACTTTTTCATTGAGCGTTTTTGATGATTCCAGCTTTTGGGCGTAGACTTTTTCCGCCTCCATTAACTTAGAACTGTTGTCTTTTGCAGTTTTGCTCGCATCAAGTATTCGTGTTTGAATTGAAGGGGGATTACCTAGAATGTTTCCTATGGTTTCTCCGTTAGCAGTATCGAACACTTTGATTTCTCCTTTCCAATCACCAACAAAAATCTTCTTTCCATCATGACTCAGGCAAGTAGTGACTGGAATTTCTGGAAATGCTTTGGTGGTCATTTTCTGAGCGCCGTTCCCGTCCCAAACCTTTGCTAGCTTGTCACGTCCGCAACTAGCGATTCTGCCGTCCCCAGTAAATGTCATGTCCAATGCGCCGCCCCCATGTCCGGTCCAGTTTTTCACTTGCTTCCCTTCGTTCATTTCCCACAAACGTATTGATCCATCTTCAGATGAGGAAGCAACAACATTTGAATCCGAGCGCCAGCTTATAGCTGTCACTGATTTGCTGTGAGCTTTTAGAGTATAAAAAGGATTTCCGGTATTAGACTCCCAAACAAATAGCCCTCCATTTCGGTCTCCAGTTGCAAGCAATACCCCATCAGGGCTAAAGGCCAGTGAAGTGACCCAATCTGTGTGTTTTTTAATGTTAACAATTTCCTCTCCATCTTTGGTGGAATATATTTTAATTCTCCTGCCTGGGCTGCCGAGGGCAACCATAGAATGATCTGAAGTTATATCTGCGGCCATGACGGCATCAAATTCTGCTCCAATTTCAAATACTCTTTTTCCAGAGTTTAGTTCCCACCCCACTACGAGTCCGGACTTGCCGCCTCGTCCACCTCCGGCAACGAGAATTGAACCGTTACGACTAAAAGAGAGAGTAGTTGGTGTGCCTTCAGGAAATGGGAGGATTCCTGAGATTTGCAGGCTTAAGCTATTATAGAGAAGGACCTGTTTTGGAACTGCCACCGCAATAATTGGAGCCCATGGGCTAGAAGCAATGTCTAGAGGGCTCGCAGCTTTGTCTGAAGTTGCTGCTGGTTCCAAAGGTAAATGCTCTGGCATTGGGGGAGGGCCTTCTGGTTTGCCAGAAGGAGTCGTGGCTAACGCCAAATTGAATGAAGGCTTAGCGGCCTTGGCTTTACTGCCGCTATTTTCGAGTAAACCACCCGAGATCCAAGAGCTAATAAGATTGAGTTTTTCCTGTGAGAGTTTTTCTCCCTTTGGAGGCATTTTTGGTTCTTCCGCATGGCTCACAGAAAGGAACAGTCTGCTGCTTCCAGGATCCCCCGAACTTACAATTTCTCCAGAAGATCCACCCTGCATGGTGGCAGTGTAAGTTGTTAAATCTAATCCTCCTTTTGCTTTGTCTGGATTGTGGCAACTCAGGCAACGGTCAGCAAAGATTGGGCGAACATGTTCATCATAATTGAATTTCTTGTCAGCGCCCTTTGCGAATGCTGCAAAGGATGGAAATAAAAATACGAATCCAGTCAAACCAAGAATTATAGAAGATATCTTTGCGGTTTTATTATTAGATTTCATTGTCACTTGTTAAGGAAGTATGAATTTGTTAACTAGTGATTAAACATGAATTCTTTGGCATTCAGAAGAGCCCAGAAAACATCTTCTAAATCCTGTTTGACCATTTTTGGATCAGTGCCGATTTGAGTCAGGAGTTGGCTTTTTTCTGTTTGAGTTGGTCTTCGGCCGAAGGCCCTAATGTATAATGAATCAATGATTTGTTCGGAGGATTTCCCTTCCGTAATCATAGTTGCTACGACTTTTCCGCTCAGAATTCGATTGCCGGTTACATCTCCATTAATAAGATGCAGAGCCTGTCCCAAATTTGGCTCCATCTTAACTTCACATGAGCAGACAGTTTTCCGTTCTGCTCTGCCAAAAGTTCTGAGAAAATAATTGGAAACGTTTCCGTCGGCAATTTGTACGGCGCGTGCTCCAACTGGAAGGCCTTTAAACTTGTTTTTTGTTTGGGTGATTTGGCTGATAGCATCCAATAATACTTCGGCACGCATGCGGCGTGAGATTGCATGTGAGAAATTCTTTGAGTCTCCTTCGTTGCTCGAATTGACCTTGGTCGAGAGTTGGTAGGTTCGAGAAGTGCAGATATCTCTGACCAGACGTTTGAAGTCATAATTGTATTCTGTGAACCGGTCAGCGAGTGAGCTTAATAGTTCAGGATTTGATGACGGATTACTTATCTTTACATCATCGACAGGATCAATTATTCCCACGCCAAAGCAGTGAGACCAGACAATGTTGGCAAGGTTTCTTGAGAAGAAAGGATTTTCTGGTGATGCCATCCATGCACCGAGTATTTCTCGGCGATCCTGTCCGGATTTTATTTCGGGTTTTGCGGCACCTAGGAAAACGGGATCCATTACCCTTCCGCCTACTGGGTGTTTCATGTCTCCGTTTGCCTTATTATAAACAATAACTTCACGAGGGTCTTGGGCGCTCTTTCTTCCGACT
>JABGYE010000368.1:0-13703 GCA_018675395.1 Akkermansiaceae bacterium | reverse complement strand
GTTCTTGGTACCTTCCGAATAAGTGCCGTCTTCTTCTGGTCTTGGTCCGTTAAAACAAATCATTGGATATTCCATACCAAAGACTGGTCCGTTCACGCTTATGGCTACAGGGTATGGATAGTCAAAAGTAAATTTTGAATAGATATCAAGGGTGTGGGTTATGGATGCCGTCGAATACTTACTCCAGAGAGGTTCAGCTTCGTTGGGATAGAAGGACATCGCCCATGCGCGCTTTCCTGGTGCAAACTCATGATATTTTGCATCCCAAATAAATTTTCGAGAAGATGCCCAGGCGAAGTCTCTGACATTTTCAGCTTTGAAAATCCAGGTCTTAGTATTCTTTGGTTTGTTCTTATTTTCCTGAGTCTTCTTTGCTTCTTCAGGATTGACAATAAAAGTGGTTTCTCCCGTTTTTATAGCATTTCCCCAACGCTTATTTTGTTCCTCGGTTAGTATTTGTTGAGGATTTTGTAGTTCACCAGTCGCAGCAACAATGTGGTCAGAAGGAGCAGTTATCTCTACTTTATAATCACCAAATTCGAGTGTGAATTCTCCTCTGCCTAGAAACTGTTTGTGCTGCCACCCCGTATAATCTGTATAGGAGGCCATTCTCGGAAACCACTGTGCCAGTTCGTAGATATAGTTTTTGTCTTTCTTGAAGAATTCGTAACCTCCTCGTGCGCGATTAAGGTCGGCATCGATAATATTATGTTCCCACTCAACGCTGAAGCTGATTTTTGATTTTGGATGGAGTGTTTTTTCCAAGTCAATTCTCATCATCGTTCCAACTGTTTGGGTCTTTAACGGATTCCCTTTACTGTCCATTACCTTTTTGATTTTGTACCCTCCATCAAAAGATTGACGATATAGTTGAGACCTCAATCCATTGAAACTTATTCCATCAAGGTTGGGTGCTTCCTGAGTCAATGCTTCATCTGATTCAGGCGCGAATCGGTTCTGATCAAGTTGTAACCAGAGATATTTTAAGGAATGGGGTGAGTTGTTTTTGTAAGAGATAGTTTCATATCCTTTTAATTGTTGTTTTGTGTCGTCCAATGAAACTTTGATGTCGTAGTCTACTTTTTGTTGCCAGTAATTAGGACCAGGTGCTCCAGAGGCTAACCGGGATTCATTCGGAGTAGGTAGCAATTCATGGATTTGGCGAAAAGGATCATCTTCATAGGAGGGTAATTGGCCAATACATAGCTTGGAGAAGTACAATGTTATGCCAATGAATAGATAGACAGATTGTTTCATGGTATTTGAGAATGGATCGTTTTCCGGGGCCGTTAAGCTAATCCTATAGTGCTGTTTCTGCAATTTCTACATTAACTATATTTATAATAACAGGGCCTTAACCAATTTTCCCTATAAATAAATAAGTAACTTGAAGCAAAATGACTAATTATGTGGATCTGGTGATGCGAAGCTTACGGCGGACTAATGTTGATATGATGTCTCCGGCCATCACGATGAGTGCACCCAATAGTATAAATGCAAGCATCCTATCAAAGTCTCTCCCCGCCTTTGCGTCATTAATCAGATAACCTAGTGAAATAACACCCAGCATTCCTAGGACCGTAGATTCACGGATACAAGTTTCCCATCTATAAAAGAAGTAGACCAGCATACGATTAAATGAATCAGGAAGTATTGTTGATAAGAAAGAACTGTAACGTCCTCCTCCCTGCGCCAGCATAATTCGAGCTGATTCATTAGCACCATTTTCAACCAGTTCCGAACCTAGCCTTCCGAGGATACCGAAGTTATGTATTGCCAGAGCTAAAACAAGAACCCAAGGGTCGGGACCAAGAATTGAGATAAGGAGAAATCCCAGAACATATTCAGGCAGGCTCCGAGTAAATAAAAATAAGATCCGAGAAAACTTATTAATGGCTAACCAGTACAAAGACTTGAGTATATTGTTACCCTGATTAATTCCGAGTGGTCTTTGATTTCCAAAATTTCTTGCAGAAAGAGGCAAGAGTAGTAAGGCAAAAAATCCTGATATTGTAATTGCTACGGTTGCAAGGCCGAAAGTGATTCCAGTGGCTTTCATTCCTTGACCCTCCGTTAATAGATCGGTTATCCATGGCATAGAGTCTATCCATTGGCCCGTTTCGCGAGTGGGGTCAGGAATTATTTTTCCTATGAATTTGTCTAAGTTTTCGCTTCGCTTCTCTTTGGTGACCAATGATTCATGAAGAGTTCCTGCTGACCATGCCCAGACCAATGAGACCATCAAGATTCCTAAGCTGATTCTGAGAAACAGCGATTTGGATCTGTTTTGATGCAGTTCCTTAATTCTTAGCAGTCTGTTATTTGTGGCCATTATTTTTTTGATGCACTCAATCTTTTGCGAATTGATCTGCTCCACCATTCCAGGATCGCTATGGTTCCGAATAACACATATAGGTATGTCCATACCTCATGATAATGGAATTCATCTGAGGATAACTTGATTCTATATCCTATAGTCTCAATGCCGATGAACCCGAACACAGTTGCCGTTCTTAGGGCGCATTCTAGTCTGTAAAATGTATACGAAAAAAGATCAGGCAGAGCCTGAGGAATAATTCCTATGCAAAATGAACTTAAGGTGCCTGCGCCAATGGATCTGAATAGTTCCTGAACATCTCTTGAATGTTCTTCTATCATTTCAGAGTAGATCTTTGCTAGTATTCCGGAAAATGGAATGGTTACAGCAATAATTGCAGCTGTCGTAGATATTCCCATCGCAGTGATGAAGAGAAGTCCCCACATGAGTTCATGTATAGATCTTGCAAAAGCTATCCATGATTTGGAAACAATGAGTGCACCCATTAGGATTGGTTTTATTTTCCGTCTATTTTTTTTAGGCCACCATGCTGTGGTCGAAAAAAAAGCGAGAAGGGCTCCGATAGGTATCGAAACACTCATGGCTAACAAAGCAAAACGAAGCGTCATTAGAACGGATTTGACTACTGCAATAAGGAACGGCTCGGTCCCAGGCACAGGGTTCTCGTAATCCATGGCTGGGGTGAACGCTGCACCTATGAAATCTCCAACCAACTTAAGATTGTTACCGTTCAATAACCGCAGCGGGTTTAACCCGATGAGATAGCTGCAACCGATTGCAATTAAAAAAATAGCAATAAGTAATTTCCGGCGAAGACTAAATAATTGTTCGATTGGAATTTTCTTGAAACGTATATTGTTAGCATTCCCCATCATCAAGAATTTCTCTTTCACTGAGAGTGTAGAGTTCTTTAAATTTATGTTCGTTCAGATTTTCTGGGGCACTGTCAAACTTGACTTTGCCGTTACGTAATCCAATCAACCGAGGAAAATGGGCCTTAGCCAATTCAAGGTTATGAAGGCTCATTACTAGAGTAATGTTTTCTTCTTGTGATATTTGATTAAGTAGTTGGACAAGATTTGCTGCTCGGGCAGGATCAACGCTGGAGACAGGCTCATCTGCAAGAATAGCTTGAGGGTTCTGATACAGTGCCCTTCCAAGTGCTACTCTTTGCTTTTGTCCTCCCGATAGGTTCGAGGTCGTTTCGAAGAGTTTTTCCTCAATGCCTAGTCTTTCGAGTATTGAGTGGATTTGTAGCATTTTATTTTTGGAAGCAAATATAAGGTCAATCAAATTGCCCAAGAATCCTCGCTCACCGATTTGGCCGGTGATTATGTTTTGCCATACTCTTAAACTCTCTACTAGTGCAAGGTTCTGAGGGATCGTTGCAATTTTTGATCGGATCTTTTTAAGATTCCTTCCTGAAGTTTTTTCCAATGCATTGCCCAATACAGTAATTTTTCCTGTGCTCGCTTGCACTGTTGAGTTGAATAGACTCAGTAAAGTTGTTTTTCCGCTACCGCTCGGTCCCACAATAGCGACCCGTTCTCCCCGCTTAATGCTGAGAGTTGTAGGACTAAGAGCAGAAATGATCTCATAATTACGTCCTGCACTTTCTAAACTGAAAGCGTGAGGACGTTCATGAGTAAGATTCATTCCTTTTAATTATTTAAGAGTCCTAGTTTTTTGGCAATGTCTTCGATGCCTTGGAAATCTTCATTCTTTGCAGAAATGATTTTCGATCTGGTCAAGGCCTTAAGTGATCCCTCGTCGGATATTCCAATTAATGTTGCTTGGATTTTATCAATGAATCCTTCTCCATAAATTTGATCTAGTTCAGGATGAGCGGTCCAGTTATAGTCAGCATAAGGAGGCGTCTTCCAAATGATTTTGCATTTCTCTTTATCAAGTTTTCCTGACTCCACCATGCTGTCATATTTTTTATAACTGAGAGCCCCGACTTGGAAGGCACCTGACTCGACAAGTTTAGCCGTTTTATCATGTGCACCTGAAAAGCCGACTGGGAGGGAGAACCATTTCTCAGGGTCTGTTCCTGTTTCTTGTTGAATAAAGAAACTGGGCATTAATCTTCCGGAAGTGGATTTTTCCGAACCGAAAGTGAATTTGAGGTCCTTAATTTTTTCGGGAAATGATTCGCTCAGCTCGAGTCCCGTATCAGCATTTGCAATGAAGTAGGAAATGTAGTTTGGATCCTCGATCCCTTGGGCAATTGCTCGGGCTCCGTTGACTTCGTTCCTTGCTTGAACTCCAGTCAAGCCACCGAACCAAGTGAGATGAATCTCTCCATTGACAAATTTGGTGACAGCAGAGGCATAATCAGTTGTGGGAATGAATTGAGTTTCTACTCCCAATTTTTCGGATAGATAGTCGGCAAACTTTTTGAACTTTGCTGTTTGCTCCGTTGTATTTTCGTCAGGGATCGCTGAAAAACGCAGGATCTTCGTTGCGTTTGGATCGGACTTTGTTTTTCCAGCATTATTTTGGTTCTCATTCTTGCAGCTGGAGGCCAAGAGGAGGGAGAGGATTGCCGGACCGACAAACATGATATTTTTCATCAGAATTTCAATTTTTGGTTTTTGATTAAATGTTTCATTTTAATTTAACTACAGATTTGTACTAATATTTGTGGAAAAATAGTTATTACGATGAGTTATATAATTATATTTTTTGATTAAATCAAATAGATTTAGCCCATCACTCAATACCAAAAGCTCTCAACACTATCTTACCAGTGGCTTTACCGGACTCAAGTAACGAGTGGGCTTCTGAGATTCTTTCAAATGGGAAAATTTCTTTATGAATGAGGGGTTTTATGGCTTCTGATTCGACTCCTGTAACGATCTTCTTGAGGATTTCCCCGTGTAGGACCTTTCCTTTATCTTGGTTGTGAAGGATCGGAATAATCATGAAAACCACATGCAGTGAAAGTGCTTTCTGGTGCAGTATGCTCAAATCACAAGTGATTCTCGTATTTACTGAAGTGACCCGTCCTTCTAATTTTGACGCCTCGAAGCTTCGCATTAAGTTGTCTCCTCCGACAGTATCAAATACAACATCGAATCCCTTTTGATCAGTATGTTCTTCAACGTATTGGGAGACACTTAAATTACAGTAATTTATTGGTGTGGCTCCATAACCTTTGACTATTTCTGCTTTTTCATTGGAAGATACCGTCGAAAAAACTTTAGCTCCTTTCATTTTGGCGAGTTGAATTCCCAAGTGTCCTACCCCTCCAGCCCCACCATGAACCAAAACACATTCACCTTCTTTTATATTGGCACCTCTTACAAGAGCATCCCAAGCTGTTATTGATACCAATGGTAGTGCGACGCATTCCTCAAGTGAGAGGTTAGCTGGTTTTTTTGCGAGGAGATTTGCATCAACTAATTGATATTCTGCCAATGCTCCGGATTGTTCTTTAACTGCTCCGCTACAACCGAAAACTTCTTCTCCTTCGATGAATTTACTCACTCCATCACCGACCCCTTCAATTGTTCCAGCAACATCAAAACCAAGGACTCCAGTTTCGGGTGCGAGAGATTTTAATAGACCGCTCCTGATTTTATAATCGATAGGATTTACGGAGCTTGCCTCAACACGTATTAATACATAGCCAGGCTTTAATTCAGGCTTTGGAATTTCGGTTATTTCAAAGACTTCGGGTTCGCCGAAACTCTTTATTACCATGGCTTTCATATTATTTGAGATTAACGATCTATTGGGAGTGGTCAATCATTCGATAATAGAAGGTTTTTTTTAATTTTTTTGGCAGCGGTTCACTTTGTTGGATGATAATTGGTTTGAGACTTGATTTGATAAGTTATCGAAGCTTGGTATTTATTTAAGGATGCCGAAATATTTAAAATTGGATATTAGGCTTTTGGTTTTACATGGCTAAGAAAAAAGTCGTTAAGAAAGTCGTTAAAAGAAAGGTTCTTAAAAAGGTGCCTAGAAAGAAACATATTCGGTCTAAAATAGGAAATTCTAAGAAGAAAACAGGTAAGGCAACTAAGAAAAAAGAATCAAAGAAACCTCCAATTAAGATAATAGATACCGCCCAAAAAAATGACAACTCAGAAGTCATTCATATTGATGAAATGTATTCTGACTGGTTCATTGATTATGCTAGTTATGTTATCTTAGAAAGAGCCGTCCCTAGTATTCATGATGGATTAAAGCCAGTCCAAAGGCGAATCCTACACTCTCTCAAAGAAAAGGATGATGGGCGTTATAATAAGGTAGCTAATGTAGTTGGACATACGATGCAATACCATCCTCATGGTGATGCATCCATTGCTGATGCCTTGGTGGTGATCGGGCAAAAGTCTCTCCTAATTGACACGCAAGGCAATTGGGGAAATATTTTGACTGGGGACAAGGCAGCGGCTTCAAGGTACATCGAAGCGCGGTTGTCAAAATTTGCATTGGCTGTTGCCTTTAATGCAAAGACGACTGAATGGGCATTTTCATATGATGGTCGTAACAAAGAGCCTATTAATTTGCCTGTTAAGTTTCCATTGTTATTGGCTCAAGGCGCAGAAGGAATTGCTGTGGGATTGGCATGCAAGATTTTACCTCACAATTTCCATGAATTAATTGATGGGTGTATTGCTGTTCTTCGCAAAAAGAAAACTCAGCTTCTTCCTGACTTTCTTACCGGTGGATTGATGGATGCCTCGGACTATAACGGTGGTTTAAGGGGAGGAAAGATTCGAGTCAGAGCCCGTATAGAGAAAACAAAAAACAAAAGATTATTAAAAATAACCGAAATACCTTTTGGAACCACTGCAGGTGGATTGATGGACAATATTGTAGCGGCGAATGAGAAAGGGAAAATTAAGATATCTAAAGTTGAAGACATCACTGCAGAAAAGGTAGAAATTCATATACACCTTCCAGTTGGTTTGGATCCTGATACAGCGATAGAGGCTCTTTATGCCTTCACTGATTGTGAGATTTCAATTTCTCCTAATTTTTGTGTCATTGAAGATGATAAGCCTAAGTTTTTGAGAGTAGATGAATTACTTAAAAAATCTGCTTTGCACACAAAAGAGCTCTTAAAATGGGAGCTTGAGATTCGATTGCGCGAACTGCAGGACAAATGGCACTATAGCTCGTTGGAAAGAATTTTTATTGAGAATAGAATTTATCGGCGGATAGAAGATTGTACTACTTGGGAATCAGTAATTGAGGAGATTTGGGCTGGACTCAAGCCGTTCTTAAAGAAGCTCAAGCGTAAGGTTATTGAGGAGGATGTAGTGCGCCTCACTGAAATTAAGATCAAACGTATTTCTAAATATGATTCCTTTAAGGCTGACGAACTTATTCGAGGAATTGAAAAAGATATTAAAGAAGTAGAAAAGAACATTTCTCAGATAACAAGATATGCTGTTCGTTACTACAAGGAGCTTAAGGAAAAATTTGGTAAGGGACGAGAAAGAAAGACCGAAGTTTCCACCTTTGGAAAAGTTGTTGCTAAGAATGTGGCTGTTGCAACCGAAACGATATACTTGAATGCCAAAACTGGATTTGCAGGGTGGGGATTGAAAAGGGACGGGGTATCAGTCGATCGCTGTTCAAGAATGGATGATATTATTATTTTTGGAAGAGAGGGAACTATGCAGGTATCTAAAGTTGCAGAAAAGACATACGTTGGGAAGAACCCGGCTCACGTTTCTATTTTCAGAAAAGAAGAACCAAGATATTACTGCATGATTTATCGTGATGGAAGGGATGGACCTACGATGATAAAGCGATTCACCGTTCAGGGAGTGACTCGTGAAAAAATGTATGATCTGACTAAAGGGAATAATGGGACTAGGGTCCTTTTCTTTTCAGTTCATGACACGGAGGAAGATACCCCTTTAGTTAATGTAGTATTGAAATCGGCTCCAAGATTGAGAGTAAAAGAAATTGAGATTAATTTTACTGATATAGCGGTTAAGGGCAGAGCATCAAAGGGTAACATTGTTACCAAGCACAAGGTGGAGAAAGTTGTTCGCAAGAAGGGTCAGATGGAATTACTTTAATTTATAGGATCCCAATTCAATCTATAAAAGGATCGTGAAATTATTGTTTCAATTACTTTATTGAACGTTTCGTTAGTTTCAACTGCGGTAAAAGAATGAATTGATGTCCAATCTATTAGATTTGTTGATTCCTCCAAAGTAAATGTCTTACCATGTATGAGGTGAGAAAAATAAAAATTTAATACTTTATTGTCAGTATCAGTGGCAATGCTTAGATTAGGAGATTTTCCGTTCTCTGCTCTCCAAGCCAAACCGTAATTTGTAGCTGTGTCACTTGAGACTTTTAGTAGGTATTCTCCTCGGTCAAGACCGCGTAAATATAGGTGCTCGAGATTATCTATTTTCGAATCACTGATATCATAAAGCGTTATTGAATCTTCTTTTTTTCTGTATAATTCAAGCTTCATGTCTGCAATGGATTCGCTATAAGGATTACCATCTAGCCATTCTGCGGATCGTATAACACGATTCCAATTGAGTGAAAATGAAGCCTCGGATACATTCTCTTCTAATTTAATATAATAAAAAGCTTCGCTTGATTTATCTATGGATCCAAAGTCCCATCCGTAATTGCTGGAGATGCTTTCAGGTTCTTGTTCTTCAGCAATAAGTATATGATAACTGTTCTGGAGGTTTATTTTTCCTGCTCCAAGAACAGGATCGATAGGCATTTCCTTGTTCCTGCTCCAATTGTTGAATTCCTTTTTACTGGCTCCTGCCATAATGAGAGCTTTCATCACTTCAGGTAAGAGTGCGTTTTCTTTATGTTTTGCTTTAGCAATTCCAATGAGAAAAGTTACGGCAGAGCTAACTTGAGGGGTACAGGCACTTGTTGAATTGTCATTAGCAACGATATCTGGCTTGGTTCTACCGGGGCCATCGTGTTCAATATTTCCAGTACCCATGTCAATTCCAGAAACAGTTTGTCCTCGGCTATGAGATCCATTGGTGTTTCCGACTGAGATAGCATTATAACTTGAGGAAAGAATTGATGGGACCGTTGTGTTGGCTCCATTATTCAGACCAACACAGGCGATGAATTGATCTCTAATAATTGCATAATCGAATCTTCTGACCGCTTCGTTATGGATTGAGATTATATTATCAACTTCTGAGGGATTAGTTTCATTATTGTAGCCGTAACTTATCCATGAATGATTTTGAACGAAACTTTCTTCTGTTTTTGGAGGGAGGCTTGATCCTGTCCGAAGATAATCCGCATAAACCCATTGATTTGCTGAATACACGTCGACAAGAGGCACCCAAGGAACGATTGATTCGTTGCTGAAAAAGCGTTTCCCAACTGCTAATGCATGATCTGATGAACCGTAGGTAAGCGATTCATCAATTGTTTTTATTAGGAAGGAATTTTCTTCGAAAGGACCTGATCCGTTGAACGAATATTCGATGGGAGGATTATTATTTGGGGAGGGCTCCGGTAAAAAATTATCATCTGATACGGTTGCTTCGATTAACGAAACTCTAAAGGGGCAGGAACTTAGTTCGATGTCGATTGAGAAGTCCGAGCTCGTGACGCTTTGATTAAAGGCCTGAATTGCAATTATATTTTCACCTTCATTCAGTAATTGAGTTCCTCCTCGTATGATGACTGATTCCCATTCAGCTTCATGGATCTGTGCTGTTGAATTATATGTTTTTGTGCCTTCGCTTATGTGTAGGCGAGCGACTTCTACTCCATTGATCCAGATAATGGCACCATCATCTACATATGCTTTTAGTAGCAATCTAGAAGAAGTATCTAGAGAATTAACAAAGAATTTTTTTCTAAGATAAATACTCGTGTATGGCTCTGATCCATTCACTGAGGGGCCTCGCATATCATTTAGTATGGTATTATCATCGTTATCACCATAGCCGATAGGAGTCTGTCCTATTAGCCAGGTGGCATCCTCATTGAAATCAGATGTTATCCAAAGATTGGAGGGGTTCGAAGATTCACTTGTTCCTTTTCTATAGTGCCACCCGTTCTCTTCCGCTTGTATGTAAATAATTGATTTAATATCTATCTCAGGCTTTTCGATCAGCTCTTCAATCAGTGCATTGTACCCGATATCCTTTCCCCAAGTCTGCGCTTCTACGCTGCTGAGAAAGTGAAAGAGAAAAAATGAATTAATTATTATTTTAAGTATGTTCTTGGATAGGAACATCTGACAAAAATTACACTTGGTTTCTATTCGAGTACATAGTGTTAAAGATAAGCTTATTTAATTTATTACAGCTAGACCTTTTTTTTATATCCAGTTAATCTGAGGCTATGACAAATATCGATGAGCAAGAGCCTGCAATCGCCGTCATTGGAGGCAGCGGGCTTTACGAGATCGAAGGAGCTGAAAAGATTGATGAATACACAATAAGAACACCTTATGGTGATCCTTCAGACGATATAACTGAGTGTCGGATTGAGGGGAGAAGAGTATTTTTCCTTCCCCGTCACGGCAAGGGGCATACGATCTTGCCTCATGAATTAAATCATAGGGCCAACTTCTGGGCACTTAAATCTTTAGGGGTTCGATGGGTCATTGCAGTGACGGCTGTGGGTAGTTTGCAGGATGAGTATGCTCCTAGGGATATTGTTCTTCCTGATCAGTATTTTGATAGAACAAGTCAACGGGATGAGTGCACTTTCTTTGGAGATGGGATTTGTGCTCATGTTGCATTTGGGGATCCTGTCAGTGAAGGATTGCGCTCATTGCTTTTTGAGACTGCTAATAAAATGCACCAAGGGAAAGTACATGATGGGGGAACTTATGTGAATATGGATGGTCCGGCATTTTCGACTCGTGCTGAGTCTTTGAATAATCAAAAATTAGGTTTTGATGTGATCGGAATGACCAATTTGCCCGAAGCTAAACTGGCAAGAGAAGCTGAAATGGCTTTAGCTACTCTTTCGATGGTAACCGATTATGATTGCTGGAAAATTGAAGAAGATCCAGTCACTGCAGAAACGGTTATTGGTCACTTAAAAGCTAATGCTCAAGCAGCTAAGAAAATCATTCCCGTGGTAATCTCTCGAATTCCAAAGGAGCCGAACTGGCCCGAGCACACCGCACTTTCTAATGCAATTTTGACAGACTCTTCAGTTTGGCCAGAGAAGACAAAACTGAAGCTTGAGCCGATCATAGGGAGATTTTTATAGCGGTTAAATTCCATACGATTTAACGACCTCCTCGGCAATTATTTGAATTCCTTCTTTCACAATATTATCAGATTGCGAAAAGGTGACCCTGATACATTCATGGCTGTGATCCCATTGGTCAGCTAACCCAAAGAAGAAATATTCTCCAGGAACGACTAGGACGTTTCTTTTCTTAAGTTTTTCGTAAAGTTTGATTGTTGTTATAGGTAGCCCAGGAAACCAAAACCATAAAAAGAAAGCCCCCTCACTTTCATGAAGCTTGTAAGGAATAGTATCGCCGAAAGCATCTTCTACATAAGAGCGAGCTCTTAACATACGATTCTTGTAAAATGGTTTGATGAGATTCTTGCTCATCGCAATTAACTCTCCACTTTCAATGAGCGGTAAGCTTAGAGCTTGACCGATGTTGTTATTTGCAAGACCAACGATGGCATTCGCTGCAGTTATAGCAGCTATTATTTTTTCTGAACCAATTACGATTCCGGTTCTAGTGCCAGGAAGACCAAGCTTTGATAAGCTAAGAGTTAAAATGATGTGTTCATCCCATATTGGAGTCGCCTCTGTAAATATGGCTCCTGGAAAAGGATTTCCATACGCGTTATCAATGATTAGTGGAATATTTTTGGACCTAGAGATTTCTGAGAGTTGATTAATTTCTTGATCGGTAAGAACATTTCCACTGGGATTAGTTGGTCTAGAAACACAAATGGCTGCAATCTCATCGTGAATTTTAAGTTGCTTGAAGTCCACATGATACTTGAATTGGTTTTTTCCTTTTTCCTCTATTATAGCTGGTTGGGCTACGAAAATATTTTGAGTTATTCCCTGATTAGCATACCCGATATATTCAGGTGCTAATGGCAACAAAATTTTTTTCTGCCGACCATTTGCAAATTCTCCAGCAAGTATATTAAATAGAAAAAAGAAGGCAGTCTGTGCACCGGAGGTGACGGCTATATTCTTTGATTTTAAATCCCATCCATATTCATGGTTAAGACTTTTTGCTACTGCGCTTAAATATTTTGGATTTCCTGATGGGGGGTCGTAATTGACTAAGGTTGAATTGAATTTTTTTTCTTCTGATAAAAGTTCTGCAGTTCGTTTTCTCCAAATAGATTGAACTTCTGGTATTGCAGCAGGGTTCCCACCTCCCATCATTCGCATGCTAGTTTGTCCATTGAGTGCCTTCCCCAAATCTTGCATGAGGTCTACGATCCCTCCTTTTTGTTCAAGTTTTTCCCCGAAAGTGGAAAATTTAAAATCAAAGCTCATCACACGTTAGGGGGTTTTAGAATTAATGAGCGCATGTTGGATTTATTATTATATGAATAAAAATCATGAAAATGTGCAAATATGTAAAAAATGTGTTAAAATACAATTAACTATTAGATTTAATAGGGCGACAAATTAATTATTTATGGGCAACGAAAAACGAACCAGAGCAAGAAAAGCACGATCAAGAAGAGTAGACAAAAGAGCTATTGCGGACGGAAGTCGTCGCCGTCGTGAAGGCTCGGGTGCTGATAAGTCGCAAGAAGCTGAAGGAACGATTTCAGCTGTTTTGGCTGGTACGATGTTTAAAGTGAAATTGTCGAATGGGCATGAGCTATTAGCGCATATTTCTGGCAAAATGCGTAAAAGATTTATTCGTTTGGTGGTTGGAGATAGGGTCAAGTTAGAGGTTTCTCCTTACGACATTGATAAGGCTCGTATTACATATCGATTAGGTTGAGGTTGCAGCATTTCTAATTGGTGCGAATTACAGGCTTGATCCTGTTTTTTTGAGGTTTATTTTTCTTACGGCTTATCTTGCCAGTTTCATCAGTTTCGCCTAGCCTCATGATATGGCCAAACCGGCTTTAGGAAAAGGATTAGGTGCATTAATTGGAAAAGTCAGTAAGGACAGTTCCAAAGCAACGCCCGTCAGTATGGATCCCGGACCAGGAGATCGAGTGGTTACTGCTGTGCTTACAGACATTGTGCCGAGTCCACTACAACCAAGAAAGCATTTTAGTGATGGATCGCTGAATGAGCTTGTCGAGTCTATTAGAGAGCATGGAGTTATTCAGCCGCTGATTGTTCGGAAAGTTAAAAGTAAGCTGGAACTCATTGCCGGGGAACGGCGTTGGAGAGCCTGTCAAAAATTAGAAGTCGAATC
>JABGYE010000314.1:0-3301 GCA_018675395.1 Akkermansiaceae bacterium | reverse complement strand
GTCTTTTGTGGTGGAACAACCATGACGCCACAGTCTGTCCGGTTCTGGGTAGAGGAAGTTCTCGAAGGAAAAACTCATCTGGTCCCGACTTATGGTAACACGCTGATGGGTCTTGCCGTTAGTCGTCCATTAGATGAAACATACAGCGTGACCTATTACGCGCCACAACCCAGGGCAGTTCTACGTGTCGTTGACCCTAAGGATACGGCTAAGACGATGCCTTATGGTGAATTTGGCCGAGTAGAATTAACGACCCTCACAAAAGAGTTTTTCATGCCTCGCTTTCTCGAACGTGATGAGGCAATTAGGAGGGAGCCAATTGATAACTATCCATGGGACGGAGTCGGTGACGTTAGGCCATTCGGAGCTATGGAAAAGAAGGTCGTCGAAGGAGTTTACTAGAAGTTTTATCCATGTTGCCGACCGTTCCATTATTGCGCCAAGGTCAATTGTACCGGAGCCTCGATGTTCAGGACATTTGTCCAGTCCAGGGTGGGGATCCAGTGGCCAGAATAACCATGGCCAATTCCGGTTTAATTAAGAGGGACCTTTTGGATCTTAAGTCCGGGAGGAAAGCTTTACAGAAATTCACGACGCAGGAACTTCTCGATATAACGCTTAAGGCAGGGGACGTCTTCCTTAATGATGAATTGCCTGTTGGAGATGAGGGAATAATGCAGGGGCCTGAAGAGTATCTGCATGCATTAGCTGCCACTAGTGGCCTTCCTCATTCTCTCATTCGAATGAATATGGATAGGTTGCATGGTGTCTTTGCGCAGGTGCCTACCATCCTTAAGGGTCTTTCCAGGGGCATGAGTACTGATGTCCTTGATGTAGCACATGGTAGTCAGTCCGGGGTGACTGTTTCTTTTGTTCCAACGACCACGGCTTTGGGTGTTGTGCTTCCGTCGAACAGTCCTGCCGTCAATGCGTTGTGGATACCCTCCATAGCGATGAAGACTCCAGTGGTTCTAAAACCTGGCCGTGAGGAGCCATGGACCCCATGGAGAGTAATACAGTCCTTCATTAAGGCCGGAGCACCGGCAGAGGCTTTTAGTTTTTACCCTGCCCATCATGACGGTTCATCTGCCATCATAAGAAATTGTAATAGGGTCATGCTTTTTGGTGGTGATGATACGGTCAAGCAGTACGAAAATGACCCGAGAGTCGAAGTTCATGGTGCAGGGAGATCGAAAATACTCATTGGTGATGATGAGATTGAAAATTGGAAAGATCATCTCGATCTCATGGTTATAAGCATTTCAGCTAACTCAGGTAGGTCCTGCATTAATGCTAGTTGCATCATAGTGCCAAAGTGCGCTGACGAAATCGCGAACGCGTTAGCCGAAGCGCTGGTTCCCATGAAGGCACGCGCTCAGGACGATGATGAAGCCACTTTGTCAGGATTTGCAAATCCCAAGATGGCTGAATGGATAAATGGATCCATTGAGGATGGGCTTGAAGAGCCCGGAGCCACAGACATTAGTCTCGAAAAGCGGGGAGGCACTGATCGTTACGTTCAGAGGGACGGCATGCACTATATGCTCCCGACTATTATTAGATGCGATTCTATTGACCATCCAATTGGGAACACCGAGTTTCTTTTTCCTTACGCGAGCGTCATTGAAATGCCTCAGGAGCAAATGCTTACTTCTATTGGTAAGTCATTGGCGGTAGCTGCCATCACCAAAGATAAGAGTTGGCTCGATGAGTTAATCTTCGCTGACCATATTGAACGGTTAAATGTTGGTGCAATGCCAACTAATCATATCGAGTGGGACCAGCCTCACGAAGGTAATCTATTTGAATTCTTATATCGAAGACGATCCATTCAAGTTGCATGAGTACTGAAATTAAGGCAGCTGACATTTGTTCGGAGCACTGCCAATCAGCTGAGATTATAGCTTTTGGTGCGCTGACTGAAACTAAGGTCGACTTTGGTCCAGGCTCAGTTTCACGTTTGGCTGATCATGTAAAATCGCTTGGTGGAACTAAGGTCCTTCTCGTCACAGATCCAGGAATCGCTGAGGCCGGTCACATGGAATGGGTCATGATGATTCTCACTAAAGCTGGGATTGATGTTTTATCATACACTGATGTGAGAGAGAATCCGACTACTGAGGATGTTTCTTCTTGTGTTGATAAGGCCAAGGATCAAGGCATTGATTTAATTGTTGGGCTCGGTGGAGGATCTAGTCTAGACACTGCTAAGGGTTGCAACTTTATACTTACTAATGGTGGTATAATTAAGGATTATTGGGGTTCAGGAAAGGCCGAGAAGGAGATGCTGCCACTTATTGCTATTCCAACGACGGCGGGGACAGGCAGTGAGTGCCAGAGCTACGCAATAATTGCCGATTCAGACACTCACGTTAAAATGGCATGTGGTGACAAAAAGGCCGCGGCAAGGATTGCTATTCTTGATCCTGAGTTGTCAGTGACGCAGCCAGGTAAAGTAACTTCACATACCGGAATTGACGCACTTTCCCATGCCATCGAAACGTCCGTCACGACTAAGAGGAGTGATGTTAGTTATCAATATTCAAAGTTAGCATTTAATCTTTTAAATGATTCTTTTGAAACCGCTCTTAAGGATCCTAAAGATATTGAAGCTAGGTCAAAGATGATCCTTGGGGCTGCTTACGCAGGGACGGCTATCGAGTCAAGTATGCTCGGGGCAGCTCATGCTGCTGCTAATCCTTTGACTGCTCAATTTGGCATAATACATGGTGCTGCAGTGGGTGTCATGCTGCCTCATGTGATTCGATACAATTCGGAGAATTCTGATACTAAAGATGCCTATGAGGATTTGTATGAAGGTGATTTATCGCAAAGAGTTAACGATCTATTGGATATAGCAGGTATTTCTAGGGAATTATCTTCATTTGGTGTCGATCGGAAAAATTTTCAGTCGTTGTCTAAAGATGCATCGAGTCAGTGGACTGGGACCTTTAATCCGAGGATTGTCGGAGTTAATGATTTTGCTGATTTGTATGAATCTGCATTTTAGGGGTAATTCGCACTTGTTACTTTTATCTAATTACATTAGTTTCCCGGCCCTCATTAGTATCATGAAAATGGTATCTAGTAGGGTGTAAGGCTCGGTAGCTCAGTTGGTAGAGCAGAGGACTGAAAATCCTTGTGTCGACAGTTCGATTCTGTCCCGAGCCACATCTTACAAACCGCTAATTCCAAAGGGGTTGTGTGTATGAAAGCGTTTATTTGTGTTATCCTGCGTTTTTGTTTTGTATCTGTTTTGTATCTATTATATGGTCTAAACCATAATGAAGCAGAACAAGGG
>JABGYE010000134.1:0-4125 GCA_018675395.1 Akkermansiaceae bacterium | reverse complement strand
CTTACGAAAAAACAGTATATTTCACCACTAACATCACTGCTCCAAATAACATTGACGAACTCAAAACAATCAAGGTGCTCGCCTTAGTTGACTGGCAAGCATGTAAGGAAACTTGCTTGCCCCCTGTAACGACTCCCCTCTCAATTGATCTTAACATTGGACCAGCCACTGCGACTCTAGAAAGTGAGTCAATTCTCTCTGATTGGAACAAATCCCAATCACAGCTGCCACTCATAAAAGCGCTAGCACGTACCGATTTCGGAAACTTAGAAATCTCAAGCAAGCTCAGTGAGGAAATGAAGAGCCAAATCGGCACGGATCCATATTTGATGTTATCCGACAGTTCCATCATTAAAGAAAGTGATGGGCTAATGATGGACTTAGAAAACGATGTCCTCACCCTCTTTGCACCGCTCGAAGATGAGTCCTATGAAATCAAAAATTCGTTACAAGGGTTCCTTCTTAGCAGTGATGGCAGTAAAGCTTTTTGGCTGACTACTGAAACTCTATCAATTGATGAGAATCAGACTGTCTCGGAAACTTCGAAATCATACCCAAGCATCAACAGCCCGGAAGCTGAACCTTACAGAAAAGCTATCGATGAACTGACAAAAAACAATCAAACAAAGAAGGGCTCTTTCTGGCTAATGCTTCTCTTTGCTTTTCTCGGTGGCATCATACTGAACCTGATGCCTTGCGTGTTCCCGGTCCTTGGAATTAAGATTCTGGGATTCGTGCAACAGTCAGGTAACGACAAACGAAAGATTAGACTCCACGGCTGGTCCTTCGCATCTGGAATCTTCATTTCTTTATGGTTATTAGTGAGCATTCTGTTTTTAGTCCGCAATAGCGGGGAGAGCGCTGGTTGGGGATTCCAATTTCAGCACCCCTGGTTTGTTCTGATACTCATCGCCGTGATGTTTTCATTTTCCCTCAATTTGTTTGGACTATTTGAAATCGGCACATCATTAACTGGGGCCGGCAGCAAGCTTCAGAGCAAGGAAGGTCTACCGGGAAGTTTCTTCTCCGGCATACTAGCAGTACTCGTTGCAACGCCCTGCACTGGTCCTTTCATGGGCCCTGCACTGGGATTTGCCCTGTCCGGCCCAGAGCTTCAAGGTTACGCACTATTCACTTCACTTGCCGCGGGTCTGGCCTTGCCATACGTAGTGCTCTCATACATGCCAAAACTAGTGGAGATGCTTCCTCGCCCCGGCAAATGGATGGAAACGTTCAAGCAATTCATGGCCTTCCCGCTCCTAGCGACAGTCATCTGGCTACTTAACATCCTCGGTAAAGCAATTGGATTATCATCCGTGATATGGACCCTATTAGCTTTAGTTATTCTTGCATTAGGACTGTGGATTTTCGGTAAGTACTCCAATCCTCTTGGCAACAAACCCACAACAAAGTGGTTAGCAAGAGCGTCACTTGTATTGTGCTGCTTTGTATGTTTTAAAATCGCCCAAAACGTGATCCAAACGGATTCAGTGATCACTGATGATACAAGCAGTAAGACTGTACATGGACTCACTTACGAACCTTTCAACCCAATAGTTGCACTCAAACATGTGAAGAACGGCAAAAACGTTTTCATAGACTATACTGCCGTGTGGTGAGCGGTATGCAAAACTAACGAACAGTTTGTTCTTCACAGTAAAGAGGTCAGCGAAAAGATTAAAGAACTTGGAATTATACCGATGATAGCGGACCAATCAGATAAGGATAATTGGATCCTGAGCGAATTCCTTGATAAACTTGAACAGCCAACTATTCCTTTTTATCCGATAATTCTAGGATCAAAGAATGGGAAGATTGAAGAACTACCCAATCAACTCTCTCTACCCGCCATTACTCCAGAAGCGGGAAAGAAGAAATTCATCGACAGGCTTGAAGAATTATTAAAATCATAATCCAAGTCACTGAACTTCACTTCGCAACTTTTCAAAGTCATTATAAAGAATAGTATTCTTAACCGGTTTTATTATTTTACCTGCTAGGATCAGAGCATTCGAAGCCTCACCTATGCGCCTATCAAGCAGGCAGTTCCTTACGTACGGGTCGATCAGATTGTAAAATAAATGACCTCCACTGGAACTTTTGAATTGTTCAAGAATTACCTTGTATTTACGGTGAGCATAGTCCCAATTCTTCGATCTTTGAAGTTCAAAAACCTCATCACTTGCCACCGTCACACCAAGATCAAATCGACCTGATCGGTTCTCGCTAATGATCTGGCGACTCAACTTTGAGGCCGCTAACTCTAAATTAAGTTTCCTTAAAATTTTCAATAGCTCAATCTGACCCTTCGCTTTGGTGCCCTTCTCTTCTTTAAAATTAGCTATCCACCTAGACCAAAATACCCTCATCTCATCAAGGTTAGCCCCCTTTTCCTTGAGATAATTTAGTTCTATTTGCCAGGGCTCTTTACTTCTAGGCATAATTTTAGAGGATGCCTGTAGGAGAGGCTGAAATTGTGGGAATCCTCGATTTAAAAGGGCCCAAGACAAAACAATCTTACCTTTTCCAAGTGAAGGACTATCGCCACTAGATTTTAAAATAAATTCAAACTGTGTATCACTTATCCTCTGCCATGTTTGAGGGTCGTACGCAAACCCCACTGGGTATTTTTCGCTGACCCATCGAGCCGCATTCAGTTTCCATCTGCCCCTAGACTCTAAAAAACCAACCCAAGCGTGACCGCCTGACCGGCCTTGACCCATAAATAGAATTGATGGAATGCCTTGTGATTTGGCCGCGTGGGAAGCGAAATAACTTTGATCCATGCAGATTCCACCTTTCTTAAGTCCGATGTCAATTAATCGGTACTGCCCGTAAGGCCATTCGTAAGCCTCACTGTTAATCCTCTGTTGATCGTAGGGTATAATTTTATACAAGCGCTCGAGATCTCTTATACTTTTAAGTTTAATTTGCTGAGCATATTTAAGTTCATTCAATTGGACTGGAGTATCAATTACAAAACAAAGCTCTCTGACAGATAACCTATCAAGACCAATTTTAAGTCGACCATCTTCATGGGATGAGACGAAAAAATTAAACAATGATAAGACATCCAGATTGCTAATAGGTATATCACTCCTGTTAACATTTGGGTGGGGCCAAGAATCAGGAAATGGCTCGTCCCACACGATCGCTATCGCGAGTGCAAGATTCATGTGCCGCTTGAATTTCTTTTCATCAGCAGCAATCAGTTTAGATAAAATCTCTATGAATTTTATCTTATTAT
Organism: Akkermansiaceae bacterium; assembly: GCA_018675395.1. Taxonomy (GTDB): domain Bacteria; phylum Verrucomicrobiota; class Verrucomicrobiia; order Verrucomicrobiales; family DEV007; genus EC70. The sequence continues at coordinate 878 of JABGYE010000134.1, read as the reverse complement.
CCGAAGCTTTGATGTATCTAACGGACTTCTCACTTAGACCGTCCACAGAAAGCAACGCTTTACAGTCATCAAAAGCTTCGCTAGAAGATTCCAATTCATGGAAATAAGGAATTAGGATTTGTTTTGACCAATAGACCTGAGACACCCATCTCCAAAAATGACCACTAGCGAGAAGTTTATTAATGTTGTGTGATTGGCCAACTTTCAATAAACGGTCATTCATCAAATCCACATTCTTTACCCAAGTAGCTGGACTCGAATGTGAATTTGACCACCGCTGCTGAAGGGCTTTACTCCAGAAAGGAATAGAATATTTCTGGTCTGCGCGGACCGTGGAAAAAAATACAATATTAAGAAATAATAAAAACAACAGAGCCCCTCTTAATTGAGTTATCATTTTTTTGATTATCATTCTTATTTTAATAACAATTTTATACGCTCAATTGTTTTTATAAACTTTTCATTAAACAATTTACTTAAACTCGAATTAATTAGTATTTTGGAAATCTTAAAAATTAGATCCTAAAAATTAATTGTAAAAAATACATAAAATTTATGCAATTTTATCGGTATAATCTCTTGCACTATAAAACAAATGTTTCATATATTTAGGATGTGTTAAGTATTATTAACTGATTAAATTTACTTAACACTTTGAGGGGATACGGGGTGGCGCTGGTTTTTTAGGTTGAGGTTCCTAGCCAGTGTCACCTCATTCTTTTTCTACATGAATCAACTGCTTTAGCGCGATTCAATTTGGATTGGCACCGAATCCATCCCCCCCCTCATTCTGGAGTCAAGTATTTTAACTGTATCATCATGCTCGGAAAGGAGCCCACTCATATAAGTCTTCAGCCCCTCGATTTTTGACTCCGACT
>JABGYE010000397.1:0-2531 GCA_018675395.1 Akkermansiaceae bacterium | reverse complement strand
GTGGTTTCATCTTCGCCTGGCGATAACAAGATCGCATGGTATGAAACACTGGGCGGCGGCCCAAAAGACACCGATGGTGACGGAGTCAATGATGACAAAGACGCTTTCCCTGATGATCCTAATGAAACGGCAGACAGTGATAAGGATGGTGTCGGTGATAATGCTGATGCATTCCCCAACGACCCTAGTGAGATTGCTGATTGTGATAATGATGGAGTCGGTGATAATGAAGACAGAAGATCACCTGAAATAATCGCTAACTTAGAATCGCAAATAACTAGGCTACAAATGGAAATTAGTCAGCTCGTTCAAAGGCCAACTATTGAACAGTTGCAGGATGCCAGAAATGGATCTGTGATAATTAGTGCTGATAAGGGGACCGCCACAATCTCTTTTAATATTGAGGAGAGTAATGACTTGAAGACTTGGCAAAACACTGGCGATAAAATCACCAAAACTATTCAGCTTAAAGAGGGCAAGAAGTTCTACCGATTTGCTTTGGATAAGTGATCCTTCCGCAAGGACATATGCTTTTCGAGTAGTGGAAAATTAGCTACTGCTAATGTTCGATGGCTTTGGGTTAGAATGTCTCAAGGCTAACCATCGTCCTCATCTGGATTCTTATTCTGTTGAGCTTTGCAATATTCATCCGCTTTGACTAATAACTCATAGGCTTCATCTACCAAGTCGTGATACCCTTCATTCTTTCGAAGAAGAGCGGCAATTTTAGCTACATCTACTGGATCAGGAAAAGATTTCTTCATTGCTTAAGGTTAAGGACTAAGGACTAAGGGATCAAGGTTGAACGTTCATAATTCACTAGCTCTCGAGTCGGGCTTGGGAGCGATTATTGTCGTTTGAATTTTTCTAACTTTGAATAATAACCGATAAAATCCGTGCGTTTGTTTTCGCCTTTATAGGATCACCGTTCCGTTCTATCATCCTTTCATGGTATCCATGAAACGGCGAAGTTTTCTCTTTTCCACAAGTATCTCTTCGACCTCTTTTTTGATGGGAGGATCACCTCAAGCTCACAGTAAGTCTGCAGATCCGATTGGAACATTCAAACCATTCATTCAGCGCGATCGTCTTCCGAACCCGGTGATTATAGAGTCGCTTGAATTGTATGAACGGAGTGGGAATTGGTTCATTCGAGCTCGCTCTAAAGATGGCGCTGAGGGCTGGTCAGTTGGGCATCCTAGCAAGATGGTGCTAAGCCAAAACGTTTTCACTAAGGTGATAGCACCGTACATGCGTGGAAAAGATGCACGGGATCTGGATCATTTGGTAGATGAGGTTTTTCTCAGTGGCAGTAATTACAAGATGCAGGGACAACTGTTCTGGATTCAACTGGCAGCAGCCGAATTTGCGATCCTCGATCTCCTAGGAAAAACCGCCAAGTGTTCGGCGTCGGATCTGTTGGGCGGACCGCGACGCAAGCAAATTGATCTTTATATCGCCAATAATCATCGCTCTAAAAGTCCCAAGGAATCTTTGCGCCGTATCATAAAATCAGTAAATAACATCGATGCCAAAGCATTAAAGTTCAAAATTGGAGGACGGATGAAAGTGATCGATGGGATTTCCGGTCGCACCGAGAAATTAATTTCAATGGTCGCTGAATCCTTGGGTGAACGATGCACTCTTTACGCAGATGCAAACAGTTCCTATCTCTCAGTGAAAAAGGCTATCGAAGTTGGTAAAATACTGGAGGCAAACAAGTATGCATTTTATGAGGAACCCGTGCCCTTTGATTACCTTGATGAAACGAAACGAGTCGCTGACGCATTGGATATTCCTATCGCATGGGGAGAGCAGGAGAGGAGCCAGTGGCGCTTTAAATGGATGGTTGAAAATAGTGGTGTCCGCATCTTCCAGCCTGACCTTTTTTATTACGGTGGGCTGATCCGCTCACTACGCGTTGCTCAGATGGCAGCCCTCAAGGGCTTTGATTGTACGCCGCACATTTCCGGAGGTGGCCTTGGATTTCTTTACATGGGAATCTACGCCGCATGTTGTCCAAACCCTGGGCCACATCAGGAATACAAGGGATTGACGGATGATTTCCCTTGGGAATCAACAGGCGACAAGATCACGATCAAAAATGGATCAATGACCGCACCTAACGGCCACGGAATTGGTGTGGATATCGATCCTGACTATCTAGCAAAAGCTGGCAGAGTTAAGTAGGCAAGGCTCCATTTACAGGAGTCCTTTAATGGTGCTTTTATTGCTGATCGATGATCCAATAAAATACTTCCGTTATCAATTATCGGTTCATTTTCAGTAAACTACGGTGAACCTTCTTCACTTATTTTGATTTATGCCATGGAGTACGAGCATTTTTGCCGATCTCAGCGTCCAGTTCATCCATGCGAGCAGTGAGTTCCTTAACCTTTTTTGGGTTCTCCTTGGCCAGATTTTTCTTTTCACCCATGTCTGCGATGAGGTCAAAAAGGAGAATTTCAGGGGCAGGGGCTTTCCAGTTTTTACCTGCGTTCCTTGGCTTATTTTTCTTTTTCACTAGAAGT
>JABGYE010000123.1:0-7347 GCA_018675395.1 Akkermansiaceae bacterium | reverse complement strand
TGTGTTCTTGTACCTGTCATTCCAAGCGGTCACCCTCTCGGTTATTTCATCTTCTGTTACAGTAACCTTCCCATCACCGGCTGTGAAGGTTCCATCCGATCGGATATTAAAAATGATACGGCCTTTTGCATTTTCTGGCCGGATAGATTCATCAGCAACTGGAGGTTTGATCTGATCATCCACTTTAACAGTCACCATTCTTGAAGCCACCATAAAAAAGATCAACAAAAGAAAGACCATGTCAATCATAGGTGACATGTCCATCTTTGCATCATCTTCCTGATTCTCCAAAACGGACTGAAGTTTGGATGAGGCCATTCTATTCTTATCCCGGTTCTAGTTCTTTCTTTTCACTTAAAAGAAATTTGCCTTTTGCCTATTAAGCCTGAAATCCTTCTGGCACTTTAGCCATGGCTTGATCTGCATTAACAGCTTGGTGGCTAGCATCTAACATCTCAGACAAGTCATTATGACAACTAGCAACCAACCCATTTAACTTATTCCTTAATAGGAAAAAGAAGAAAATCGAAGGAATTGCTATTATCAGTCCTGAAGCTGTCGTCACCATCGCAAGTCCGATGTCACCAGCCAAAACAGACGGGTCAGCCTGACCTTGAGAGGCGAGTGTATTAAATGCACCCATCATACCAACGACTGTTCCCAACAGACCCAACATAGGAGCTATCTGACCAATGACTCCAAGATAACCAATCCAAGTTAAGTGTCCGCGATTCTGCTTCACTGTAAATTCAGCAATAGCATCTTCCACATCTTCTCTTCCTAGGCTCTCAGAGTCTGTCGCATCAACATTTGGTAATGCCGCTGCCACCATCATTCCTAAATAGGTGGGGCTCGTTGATGCAACTTCAATGGCACTGCGGACACGGCAATTTGCCATATGATCATGAAGGCTTACCTTCAAATCAGGTGGATTAAATTTACTCTCTGTTAATTGCATGAAATTATATACGATAAGTGCTACCATCGCGATAGAAGCTAAGAGCAGCGGAAGCATCCAGATTCCTGCATCCGTAACATTATCAAGCATGGTTTTCTTTGCGACAACATCATCAGCATCAGCATCAGCATCTTGCGCTAAAAGCTCAGGCGCGGAATAGAAGAGAAAAGTTAGGACAGCAAGGAAGGCTGCAAAAATATAGAATTGTCTAGCTTGAAAGGGCTGCTTGTGATTTAACGGAGATTTAATCATTGGTTTATTTTGCTTAAAAAATCTTATCAATATCCTTTGAGAATCAATTCAATATTTACTAATAATACAATTGCTCAAAATACAAATTTGCACTGTTTTAATCAAAAAACAACTATTTTGAGAGCTTAAGTGGAGCAAAAATATAGTTTATTATAGGCCATTTACGATATTCGTTACAGCTGGCATTAATTTATCAGCTATCTCACTGGCTCCTACGTCCGTCACGTCAGTTTCCCCAAGGAAATACTCAATAGTTTGTGGGATCATTCCGTGAAGATTAACCCATTCGATTTCATTTTGTTTACAGTAATCAGAGGCCGCGGCATAAAATCGCTGCAACTCAAGAGCAATCGTTTCCGCTTTGACGCGATGACCTGAGCCCTTGCCCGGCACAGGCTTTGTTGGATAATGGACAGAAGTCATCAAAGAAAGCTCATCCTTTGCAAGGCTTTGATTGTGAATGGACGGTTCACCAACCACTAATAATCTACACCCACTCTTAATTGCCAGTTCCGAGAAAGCTTTAATCCCATCAATAAACTCATTTAACGGATCATTTTCATCTCGCTTCATTTGATCCAATTCGGGACAGGATCGGTAATATAGCCTGTCACGGAAAAGAAGATCTCGATGATAATTAGGAGCATTCAATGGTTTCCATACCTCCTTCAAATGTCTTCGCGTCTTTTTATTGCGCATGAGCCGCATCACGTGTGAAATTTTCGCAAGAGAATACTTTAAACCTCTAGGCACTCCCTTTCTTAAAGCATTAATCTTATCAGGAGTATAAACATAATCCTCATAGTGCAAAGTGTCTCCGAACCCATAGCAACAGACAATTAAATCGGGCTTATACTTTTTAACAATCTTCTCAGCGTTAACAACTGATGGTAGTATGAAATGACCATTTGAGGTCTTAGCCATTGCTCCTACTTCTATGTTCTTGCCCGTTTCTTTAGATATTCTATCGGCTAACTTACCCCACCAGGTATCCTCAGTTTTTTGGAATATTGTAGTCGTTGCATTTCCTCCGAAGCAAAGAATTCGAATCGAATCAGCTTCTTGATCATCGTCCCAATCCGCCTTCCTTAATCGGTATCCATCAAAGCTATACCGAACATTACTTTGAATGCCTGGAATCTCGTTATTGAGAGTCAATGACACTCCCGGCTCCATGGGGACAGGAAAAAAAATGCGGATAATAATCTCCAAAAGAAGGAAGGTAAATCCTCCGACACAACCACCCAAAAAAACTAGCTTAATATATTTCATCTTTATGTGACCTTACTCTTATTAAATCATGTCCTCGTGGTTTCTGAAAAGTTATGGGCTGGAAGGGGGAACATATAAGCAGGAGGCAACAATTAATTCAATTCGATAATTTCATCATGATATTTTCCCGCAGGAAGATCCTTTATCTGTTTTGATCTGTTGCGCACAACCACCGAACCTTGGAATATCGTACCCTTATTAAAAGCCACTGGCCCTTCGACTTGGAGCTTTATACAATTCAGCAAAGAGGGAACACCTAACTGAGTAGCCAATTTTAATTGGTCAGCTCTCGCATAAAAACTATCATCCAAACTGATGATCGGAGGCGTTTCTTGTCTTTCCGGCATGAGCTGAATCTGGAAGTTCTCTGTCATTGAGTAGGCGTCAGATTGCAATGCAAATAGGTCCTCCGACGTCTTAACCGGAGCGAATCTCGAGCGCGGAACATTCAATGCGACAGAGTCCTTAAAACATTGAATGGCTGCGCCCATAGCCACTTCAAGCTGATAGACTGGTGAAGAGTTGGGGTCCGTTGGATCAACTGTTTTACGATTCCTTATTATGGGAAGCTCAAGAATTCCTCCCGAATTCATCATGTGCTCTTTCAATGCATCTAATCGAATCCAAATATTGTTAGTATTAAAATAGCGATGCTTGCAAATGTCTTGGAAAGACGGCGCATCTTTTTCCTCACATTGCGCTATTTCTCTTAAAAGCAATGAACCCGTGCCTTTCCCTTTAGCCAAATGACCGCCCTTCTTATCGGCTTCAGTTCTTTGTGTCACTTCCATTAAAAACGAAGCCCCACCCTCCTTAAAACTATTTAGAATATTAAAATCAAGAGTTGCCCCAAGATTGTCAGAATTAGATATAAAAGCGAACCTCACTCCTTCATTAAGCAACTCATCTAGGAGGCCAGTCCCCAGTAATGATGAATATATGTCCCCATGCCCAGGGGGACACCATTCAAGTTTGGGTGAATCTGGAAAATTGACTGAAGCAAGGCTATCAGTACTAATCTTCGGAACCCTGTTCTGCAAAAGTTCAATGCTTTCTATATTACCAAGGTCAGGATATTTCGACAGATAAGACTTTGTATCATCACTCGTAGAAAAACTATTCATTAACAAGAATCGTAAATCTTCACTATAGGATGAACGCAAGTGAAGGAGTTGCTTAACAATAATATCCAGAAAATTAGTCTCCCCCCTAACCGGAAGGAGTGACTTTACCTTCTCAAGCCCCATCCCAGTCCCCATGCCTCCATTAAGCTTAATAATGACAGTTTCCCGTAATAAATTGATAACCTCCTCAGTTTCACAATCCGGCAAATCATCATAATGATTTAAATCATCGACTGGCTCTATAGACTCCTCGTATATCTTTAAATCTTCACCATTACAAAGCTGTTCATACGCTCGCTGAAATGCAGAGATGGAAGCTTGATTAAGATCAGCCAAGCGCATTTTCTCTATGGGGCAATCAACTTCTGAAGGCATCAATTATATACTTCTCTTTAACAGGATCCCCATACTTCACTCATTGAGGCAATGTCATCACAAAGCAATTAGTTCCTCCCTCTGAGCTGGATAAATCAAGCTCTCCTCCATGAGCCAAAGCGATGACCCGCGCAAGACTCAAGCCCAGACCAAATCCCGATTTACTTGGCCCCCTTGCCGTGTCTACTCTATAAAACCGCTCAAATATCTTCTCCTTTATTTCATCTTGAATCGCAGGACCAGTGTTACTAATTGATATTTGGTAACTATCACCACTTTTCCTCAACTCACTTATTATTTTACCCCCTTCGGCAATATTATACTTAGTCGCATTGGTCAAAAGGTTTGATATTGCCAACCTCAAAAGACGTTCATCTCCATTCACTATAAAACCAGAGCTACCATTTTCAGATTGAAATGATATCCCCTCTTCATCAGCTATCACTTCAGCATCTTCAACAATTTCAGACATTAGATGCGACAGATCTAACTTTTGCTTTTCAATAATCAAACTACCTGCATCTGATCTTGAAAGCATCAATAGGCTGTCAATTATTGATCGCAATTGCCCTACCCTCTCAAGGACATCAACTAACACCGTATCATGCCCACTGCCCTCTCCATGATCCTGCAATGCCGCCTCAATCTTGCCCTGCATAACAGCTAGCGGGGTTTTTAACTCATGCGAAGCATCCGCACTGAATCTCTTCATCTGACTGAAAGAGGACTCGAGTCGATCCATCATTTGATTAAGAACAGCAGCCAATCTACCCAGTTCATCTTTTGAACTGACTCCATGTACTCTTGTTCCCAATCCTTGAGCCGTAATGTTTTCTGCTGTGGCTATAATATTTTGTACAGGCCGGACAACTCTTCCTGCTATCCACCAAGCACCAAACCCAATGATAATCAAAGCGAGTGGTAACGCCTCAAAATATCTTCGCATTAACTTAGATACCTCATCACGAATTTCCTTTAAGTCTATCGCCATGCGCACCTTGTACCCGTCGAAGGTCCTACACATTACTCTCCACGTCTTATCCTTATACTCTACAGTCTCGTTAGATCCTCCAGGCTTCCATTCAATTTCCTTTCCCGGTTCTGGCCAATCAGGTTCTTTGTAGATCTGATTACCTTCGATGAGCAAGTCTTCCACTGACAATGGTGATCGATCAACGATACTCACATCAGAATCTTCAATTTCAGCCAGCTCAATTAATCTAACCTCTGCCCTTTCGGCACTCAAAGTGCCCACTAACTGAGTCTGAAGTAGCCCCCCCTCTTCCATGGCCTGAGCAGTCAAAACCATGTCTGCAGTAAATCCTTTTAGCTCATAATCTGCCTCTTCAGTCATGGTCTTACGAACCATGTTTGAAGTGAATCCCAAAAAGGCAATCAGTACAGTCCCTGACAACAATGCAGACCACAATGCTATTCGAAGCCGAAATGAGAGCGACACCGCCTATCCCTCCTCTGGATTGTCAGGATCTTGCATTCGATACCCCACTCCCCTCAGAGTCTCTATTAATGGAATCTCGCCTTCAATGTCAATTTTTGATCGCAACCTCCTAATGTAAACATCCACGAGGTTCGTTCCTGGATCAAAATGATAGCCCCATACCTGTTCAAGTATCTGCGTTCTAGTGAGAACACGCCCAGGAGCTCTCATCAAAAAGGCAAGGAGAGAAAATTCTTTAGGTGTCATCTCAATCTGAACGCTGGACCTCACCACTTCTCTCTTCATGAGATTAGCGGACAATGTGCCAACGCTAAGTACACTCATTCCAGTCTCAGAAGAACGTCTCCAAATAGCACGTAACCGCGCAATGAGTTCTTCAACAAAAAATGGTTTTGGAAGATAATCGTCTGCACCCAAATCTAGTCCTTCAATCTTGTCCTCGGTCTCACCTCGGGCCGTAATTATAATTACTGGTACATTATTGTGCCCAGCACGAATCACCTTAAGAATTTCAAGGCCACTGCGCCCAGGTAACATCACGTCCAAAACAATAGCATCATAAGATCTTGTCATCGCGTGTTCCATGCCCGAATCACCGTCCTGACAGTAATCCAACACAAAACCTTCTTTTTCTAACCCATTTTTGATGAGCTCGCCTATTTCAGTCTCATCCTCAACCAGTAAGATCTTCACATTAACAATATTACCCTAGCTCAGTGAAATTACAACGTATTGGAAAGGAATAATTAACATCAGGAAAAGGCCATCAAAATAGACTCAAACCCGGTCAATTATTGCTGCAGGAACCCAAGAATCATTTTAGGGAATATCCCACAAAGAATCACTCCTGCAAGAAGAGCTATAATCACCACCCTAGACAATGTGCTAACCGTAAGAACCACTTGATCACGGCCTTGTTCAGATCCGCCCCAATACATTGCACGGATAATTTTAAAGTAATAATAGAAGCCAGCAGAAGCTCCCAGCACAGCAAAGGTGACGATGTACCAAGACCCTGAGAACACTGCATATTGAATTGCTATATTAAACAGTAGGAACTTTCCAAAAAAGCCCACAGTCAATGGAATACCAGCAAGAGAAGCGACTCCAACTAGCATCGCGAAAGCCAGCAAAGGAGAACGCGAACCTAACCCCCTAAGGTCATCAATGTTTTCTCCGTCCGTTAATGAACTGACGATAGTTATTACTGAAAAGCATAGCATCGTCATTAATAAATAACCGGCCAAATAAAATGAGATCGAATCCATTGGAGATGGTCCACTTAGCTTTGAAAGGAATCCACTTTCCATGGCTGGTAAAGCCATCATTAAAAAACCAGCATGAGCAATGCTTGAATATGCCAGCAACCTTTTAACATTCGTTTGTTTAATTGCTATGAGGTTACCAAACAGCAAAGTCACACAAATCAAAAACGATAAGATCAAGATTACAGAGCTTGAAGTTAAAGGTGAATTAATGAAAGGCTCAACGACTCTTAGCAGAACAATGAACCCTGCCGCTTTAGATCCAACTGAGAGAAATGCAGTGATTGGCATTGAAGTTCCCTGATAAACATCAGGGACCCAAATGTGGAAGGGGACTGCAGCAACCTTAAAACCAAGACCAACCATGAGAAGAGCGAATGCGAATATAATAGACTTCTTCTCAATCTCTCCAGAATTGAGCACCTTTGCTATTTCACTAAGATCAAATTGACCGGTCACACCAAATGTCCAAGCAATTCCATATACCAAAAATCCAGTCGATAACGCTCCTAGAACTAAATATTTAACTCCAGCCTCAAGCGAGCCAACATTCCTACGCATAAAAGAAACAAGCACATAAAAGCCAATAGTAACTAATTCCAATGAAACAAAAATGGTAATCAAATCCTTTGCCGAAGCCAT
>JABGYE010000237.1:0-8735 GCA_018675395.1 Akkermansiaceae bacterium | reverse complement strand
GCTGATACCCTCCGCCGGCCACGATCATGGGCAAGTTGTTGCAGGTATGATTGGAAGAGTCGCCGAAATTGCTTCCCATGACCACGGTAGTGTGGTCCAGAAGAGTTCCATTCCCTTCCTTAATTTGCTCCAGTTCAAAAAGGAAATTATTAAAATGCTTAAGTGTATCGATTTCAATTTGGCTTAGCTGGGCGATAACATTTTTTCTTCCTCCATGGTGCGATAGGGTATGCCATCCTCCGGTCGCTCCAGGCACCTTGATAGCGCCGTAGATCCAATCCATCGAGAAAGTAATGACGCGGGTCGAATCAGTTTGGAAGGCTAATTTTGCCAGTTCGAATAGGTTTCTGACCTTGGTAGAGAACTCGAATTGCTTATCTTCGCTGAGAGACTTTTCAACTTTTGGTTTCTTGGCTTCAAGCCAAAACTTTTCATGATGTAACCGGCTTTCAAATTCTCCAATCAATGCTTTGTAATTGTCCAATTTACCAGGATCAGAACCTTGATTGCGGAGTTTCTGTAAGTCGCGCCGGAGGCAATTCAGAATATTTTGGTCATTTTCGAGTTGTTGTTTTTTCGACCTCAGGTCTTCTTCCTCAAAGAGCATCTCAAAAATCTTTTCCTCATCATGCATTGGGGGAATGGCTGAACCACGATCATTCCAGGAACATCCCCATCCCCTGTCATAGATACTAAAGTTCAGGAAGGGGAACCGGGTATCCTTACCCATTTCTTTGGCCAGCAATTGATCTAGTGAAGTTCCGTTTACAAAGTTAGATGACTCCGGGTTAGGAGTGCCTGTGAGGAAAGACTTTTCCGAGTCATGATTGCTGGTTTCCATTCCGGGATGGAAGAAGTTCTGGAAAACCGTCATTTTTTCCTTAGTCTTCATGCCTTTCAGATAATCTGATGTTGAAAGGTCTTCTCTCTTTTTAGGGAAGAAGTACGGTGCATAAAAGCCCAGGCTATTATTGATGAAAATGATTCGTCTGGGTGACGACTTTTCTTTTCCTTTAGCACTCAGACTCAGTGAGTTCATAGCGAGCGGAAGGGCCGCCCCCACTTTCAAGAACTCTTTTCTACTTATATTTCTCATTCCTCTCCTTCTCTAAGTGAATAGACCAATACCTTTGTAATCAAGTCCTTTATCCGGCATTCTTTCCCATTTTCAGGGATCAGCTTAAATAGTTGAAGCCGTTCTTTAAGATCCGGTTTGTAACCATTAGCATACTCGAAGAATTTTTTGGTGAAATTGTAGGCGACTTTGCGATGGTCAGAGAGGAGTATTTTTTTAAGGCCAAACACGTCATTAAATTTGTGGGTTGCGATTTCACCTGATGCGTCCACTTCCCCTCCTAAATGGTAGTAACCTTCTAACCGGAACTGGAAGGTTCCATTGTGTGGTTTTTTGACTCGATACTTCGTTCGCCACTGTCCTGTGGCGTCAAAATTCTCAAGGGCAAAACCGTAAGGATCGATACTCTTATGACAGGCATAGCATGTTTTTTTTTCTTTGTGCTGTTCGATCTGTTCTCGGAGAGTTGTGGCTTGGCCATGCTCTGGTTCGATTGCAGTTATATTTTCTGGAGGTGGAGAGAGTGTATTGCCTGCGATGTTCTTGGAGACCCATGCACCACGTAGAATGGGAGAAGTATCAAAGCCATCGGCAGTGACTTTGAGTACGCTTCCCATAGTTAACAGTCCTCCGCGGGGTGCCTCAGGAGAAAAAGAAACTTTGCGCATCTTTTGACCTATTATTCCGGCAATGCCGTAGTGCTGGGCTAGCCGTTGATTAAGGAATGAGAAGTCAGAATCGATCAGATAACTGATAGGCAGATTCTCTTGAATTAAATGGTTGAGATACTTCTCGGTTTCAATGGGCAGGTAATGATTGAGGAGGTCGTTATAATTGGGATAAAGCTTTAGGGATGGGTTCACCTTGTTAAAAGATCTGAGATTGAGCCACTGAGAACAGAATGAATGAATCATTCGTAAGCTCTTTTCATCTTTGAGCATCCGATTGATTTGTTCGGTAAGCGTCTGAGTCGTGAACTTTTCCATTCTTGATAAATTGAGGAGTTCTTGATCGGGGACAGAGAGCCAAAGGACCCTGGAGAGGTCTGAAGCTATTTTGTAGGATTTGTTGGAATGTTCTCCTGGAGCTAATAGGAAGCGATGAGAACAAATAATTGCCTTGAATCCGGCCCTAGCTGCAATAACAAAACCTTCCAGTTCTTTAAAAGAGTTAAGGCTGACGTTATAGTATGGAGATAACTCCTCTTCGCTGATATCTGAAGAGAAGGCCCTTTCGGCAAAATGCCGGATCACTTTTTTGAGGTCTTTTTTTGAGCGAGACAAGAGTGATATCTCTGAGGTTGAAATGGCCTGTGGCAATGATGTTATGACATCAAGTTTACCTATAGAAGCAATAGATTTTCCGTCCAAGGAAACAGCGTCTGTTACCAAAAATTTTATATATTCCTTCTTGGTTTTTTTTGGAAACAAAATGGGTTGCTCGTAAGACCTTGTGATGTCCACTTTTCCCTTCAAGATTGGGTCTCCCCAAGATTGAGCGTCGTCCGATAGATAGATCGAATATGACTTCACTTGCCCATTGCCGTTGCCTCCTGACCATTTGGAGTAGGAGAGGCCATTGATTTCTTTTTTGGCGGGGTTTTTCAGTACCACAAAATGAGGAGCTTTGGCTACGGTAGGACTAAACTGAGAATGCCAGAATGTTCGATTGGAACCGTCCTGCATCTTTTCCTTTTCCATACCAACTTGGTAACTGCTCACGGAGAGGCTCCCTCCTATTGCCTTTAATTTTGTTTGGAGAATTGACGTTTTAATTGATTTCCTTGAAGGAAAATTCATATCAAGGCCCTTAAATATTTTCTGGTAAGTTCTTGGCGGCCAATCATCGACGAGAGGACCTCTTGCTTTTAACTGTTTAATGTAAGCGCCTTGATCTGCCTTCTTTTTACGAAATGTGTGCTTGGAATAGCAGTGCACAGATACGTTTTCACCGGGATGGAGAAATGCTCGAATCGTGTGAGATTTTACTTCCTTATTGGATAGGGATATTACATCCAGTAATCGTTGTGGTTGTGGCCGGTCATCTGCAAAATAATATTTTCCAGAGAATACTAGAACACTGATATCCTCTTCAAAGTTTCCAAGTTTCTTTGCATCAAAAGTGAGTTCATACCAACCCTTCACTGGAGGATCAAAGTTGTCGTAGAAGAAGGAATAGTTGTTCCCATTATTTGCTCTTGTCCATGAGAAGAGAAGTCCCTCCTGATAATTCCGAGTATAGATATTATAGGTATCGTGACTGTCTTTGATCTTGTTTGTTACCCAGATCCGCTCTTGAGGGAAACCTTTTTCCGGTAAAGCAAATTCGAGCATTTCATCTGCTGCGGAGAAATAGGAACTGAGCATTTCCTTGGTTAAGAGAATCTTCCGGTCAGAATCGAAATCGTGAGTGCCTCGGTCCTCCGGAATGTTTCCAGTCAAATCCAATTTTACTCCAAGAAGGTCGTTCAATGAATGGACGAACTCGTGACGACTGATTCTTTGATAAGAATTAATTGCTTTTGAATTTTGTCTTTTAGAGAGCCAATCAAGGAGGGTCCTTCTTTGAGTTGAAGAGGGTTGTTTTTTATCGGCAGGTGGCATCCTGCCAGTGATCAGGTTTTCAAAAATGAGAGAGCCATCATGACCCTCCTCATCCAATAAATCAGAAAGATCAAAGTTTCCTTTTTTGGTTTCCTCGTCATGGCAGTCAAGGCAATATTGCTCGAGGAGATCTATGGACTCTTCTTCGAGTAACGTAACTTTGGATTGCGAATCAGAAAGGAATGAAACTGAGAGTCCACTAATCGTAATCAGATATAGAATTACTCGTCTCCTTAATGTTAGGAATAAATTCAAAGGCCCAAGTGATTTTATTTTGTCACTAATAAAAATGACACCTTAATTTGTACCGTGATTGGGATTTGTCCTGGCGCAAAGGCATCATTTATAACTGCTTGTTCGTTAGTGGCATAAACATTATTAAAATTATTTCTGGAGTATCCGAATCTTTCTTCCTCGATAAATAGAGGCTTGCCAATTTCCGAGTCCAGAGTGATGGCAAGTGTTTCAGCCTTTTCTTTGGCTGCTAGTAGAGCTTTTTTTCTTGTCTCATTCTGATGCTTAATTCTCTTGGAGTTGTCGTAAGTGATTCCATTTAAAGAGACATTTTCCATGCGTGAAATTCCGCTCCAAAGATCTTGGTACTTTGATAGATCTGTTACTTTGAATTTGATGCTGGATGAGGCCTGATAGCCGTCCCTGACTCTGCCCTTGAGCTTAGAGGAAACGAAGTGTTCACCAAATTCCATTCCTGATGTTTGAATGCAGTGTTCCGGTAATTCATTTTCCATTAAAAAATCCAGGACTGATTGGACAGTAGAACTATGAGATTTGGCCACTTCCTCAAGGCTCGGTTTCTTATTGCTGATTCTGATTTTCCAATCCATTTGATCTATGGCTACCGAAGTCGTTGCTGTTCCGTACACGGTAACATGCGGAGGATTGTCGGCTGCGCTGGACACTAATACTGTGAATATCAAAGTGCTTAACAGTAGTGTGGTCTTTCCAATATCTGAATTTGTCATTAGTTTCATAATATAATTGGCGATTTTGATAGTTCAATTTTTCCTATAGGAGACTTGATAAAGTTAAGTCCTATTGAATCATAAGGCCAGTTTGATCAGTAGATTTTATCTGAGGTGCCAATAGCGACTTGTTATAAAAATTCGGTCATTATTTAGGCTGCTAGGATTCATTTACCTAAGACTTTTTTCCTTTGCCTAGCGTCCTGACAGGTCATAGCAACGGATTTCCTTGTCGTTTCTGCAGAATAGTTTTCTGTCTGCTAGAGCCGGATGAGACCAAACTAGCGTTCTCCCACCGACTGAATGAGTTGGTTCAATAATTTTTGTTCTCGATATTTCCTCATAACCTTGAGGCTTGAGCTTCGCAGAAATCATTTCTCCATGATCATTAAAGATTAGGGTCTGATCGCTGGGCTTATGATATACAGTGAAAGCGCTTGGCCATGCCCCACGACCAGATCCGTCTTTCTTCAAAAGTGGTATTCTACTTTCCCACAGTCTCTTTCCGGTCATCATTTCAACACATCTAAAGAGACCTCTCTGGCCTGCAGAGTAGATGTGTCCGTTTTGTGCATGAGCGGTGTTGATGACTCCGGCCACCCCTAATCTTCGATCAAGTCCCCACAATAGTGATGCGGATCTGGAATCTTTACCGACCTTCACCGTGCCGGACTTTCCATTATATCCCATAAGGTATACCAGATCATTCCATACCCTCGGTGCACCGATCGCCATTCCGAACTCAGGTTTAAAAGCCACTGACCAGTAAACTTTTCCGGTATCAGGATTAACGCCATTTACTGATTCCCCGTGCCAGACGATCAGTTGCTTAGTTCCGTGAATAGTTTCGATTATTGGTGTTCCGTATCCTGGTTTCTTAGAATCCAAGCATTTCCATTTTTCTTTGCCTGTCCTGTAATCGAAGGCCACTAGCGTTTGGCCCTTTCCCCCCACAGTACAAATTAAAGTTTCCTTGTATATGAGGGGGTGGCAGGCTGTTCCCCATTCTGGATTTTCGATTCCATAATTAGTAATTATATTCTTGGACCATAGCAGTTTTCCATTTTCTGATTGGTAGGCGTTGAGTTGACCCTCTGCTCCCAAAGTAAAGACATGACCATCATGAACGAGGGGCGTAGTTCTGGGGCCTATGGCATAGATGAATACTGAGGTATAAGTGGAATCATATTCATGAGACCAAACCGTTTTTCCGCTCTCAGTACTAAGACAAATGACCCGTTCTTTCCCTTTTATTTTTGCTCTGACAAAGTTGGGGTTTGTTCCGGGTTTAATTTTTTCGGGTACATAGGGTTCTGATTTCCTGTCCATTACAAAGACCCTATTTGCTGAGACTGAGGGTCCCGAGTATCCACTACCAATTGGTTGGGACCAGAGGAGTTTTGGAGGACACTCTTCAAAATCCAGATGGACTCCTGATTCATTCCAAACCGTGTCCCTAGTTGGGCCCAAATATTGGGGCCAATCCTCAGCGCGTAGACTCATAGATGATCCAAGACCACATATGATTAGTGTATAAAAAATGATGCGCATCGCAGAATTTTTCTGAGGCCAGAATGTGATTTATTGAGAGCTCTTAGGAAGGTTTAATCTTAGAATTGTTTCAGGGTATAGAATTCTATAAAAAGCCTCTTTCTCCAGAAAATCATTTGAGATTGTGATTTCACTTTCTTGTGGTGATTCAATGAGTTCAAGTGCTGACCACTGATTTCCTAAGGGCGTTGATTCTTGTAACTGGTAAAAAGCATCGGGATAAAGGTCACTGATAAGGATAGAACCTGCGTTATTATTTATTTCAATTTTAGGTTCTGCTACTGGTACTGGTATAAGTGTTTTTATGGGTTCACCCGGGACTGACTCTCCCATGATTTGTACGCCTCCTATGAATGAACCTCCACCGTACAGAGTGTCTATTGTGAAGGTGATTGAATCAGTTAATAGGGGAGATTCATCCGTCCCGAAAATGGCGTAATGAGCCTTAGGCGCTGTTCCATCCCCACCGTCAGTGACTGTGGTTGTCTGTACAAAAGTAACAGGAGCAGTTGGGGATGCTGGTGTCTGGTAATAAAAGGTTGAGTTTCCGTCCGAGATTGAAGTTCCTCTATTTCCTAGGAAACCACCAACGTAAACGATGGCCTTGTACCCGTCAGGGAAAGTGGCATTGAGCCCCATAAATGAAACCGATGTTGGTGAATTGGTTCCCGTGAAGTCATCGATGCCTGCTTTGATAGGAGTATTGTTAAATGCCAAGTTGCCAGTTGCCCAGTTATTGGGATGTTTAATGGAGAGACTGACGCTCGTTCTTTCACTTAAATTGTTGGCTAGTCCGGTCACTTGATCCGTCTTGTGAAGATTGATCCAGCTATCTGTTACGCTGCCTAATTCTTCAATGCCGAAGGTCTCACCGTTATTGATTCTTTGAGGGTCTCCAGTGTACTCCGTGAAGTTAGTACTAATAATCCTTTCATTACTTCCTTGAGTGTTTTTATCACTGTAATCGAGTGCTTCCGTTGTCCTTGGACTAGTCGTTGCCTTATGAGCATTGAACCAGTTCTCCATTATCTGGATCCTATCTTTTTGTGGGTGTTCAATCGGAATTTCCTCGATCGAGGAATATCCATCGACTAGATTTGTAGTTTGCTCGAGTTCTTCCATCAGATCGAAGAGCTCTAATTTTCCGTCGACGTTGGTTCTTTTGTAGAACCACTTTCCCTGATCATCGTCCATCCGGACCCCGCGATAGTCACCGACGCTATAGACATGGAAATTTCTCAAGGGATCCAAATCATCGGGCTCGTCTGAGAAGAGTAGTGGGAGAATGCTGACCGAATCGTAGTGCTGATCAGGATCGACTTTTCCACCCGCAAGGTCAATGATGCTTGCTACCCAGTCCATTACAGAAACCAGATGTTCACATTTGGTATTGGGTGGTATGATGGATCCTTTTCTAGTTCCATCACCCCATTTCCATATCATTGGAACCCGGTGTCCACCCTCATAAATGGACATCTTCTTTCCACGCAATGGACCGTTTGGGTCCTGCCCGGCAGCGATCTGAGCCTGACCTCCGCTGATTGCGCCTCCATTATCACTAGTAAAAATGATCAGTGTATTGTTTTCAATGCCAAGGTCACTGATCTTATCTAAGAGTAGGCCCAGTTGAGCGTCCAGATCATAAACGAAATCTGCTCGAGGACCGATTTGGCTATGACCGGCAGCTTCTATTCCATTCACTGAAGGCGTTAATGGAACGTGTATCGCTGGAGTTGCATAGTACAGAAGGAAAGGACTCTCAGGATCATTAGACATATGATCTTCCATGAATTCTTGTGCAAAGTGAGACAGGATCGGCCCATGTTCACTTGTATCGAATTCGGAGTCACCATAACCGATCTGTATCATTTCCCCGTTACCGACTATCTGGCCCTTACTGAACGAGCGGAGCACCGAATCACCGGAAACATCAACTCCATTCACCTCGGACGCAAAGCTACTAATTGGGGCGTAAAGGTCATTTTCAAAGTACGCGTAAAGTGGTCCCTGGATTCCATCCGGAGTCACAAAAGTATAGTCAAAACCATGATCAAGTAACCCGTTACGGAAACGTTTGCTGAAATCGATTTGATCGAGCTGATCATTGGCTTGGTCCCGGAGTATGTTTCCGGACGAATCGAAGAAGTCACCGCCAAAATGCATCTTTCCGAAGTAAGCAGTTTTGTATCCTTTATTTTTCAAGGCTGTTCCAATCGTTTCGTGAGGATTTTCAATGCGATCATCCGTGGCATTACCAAAATGAAACGCAGACGCTGCGGTCCTGTTCCACGTTCCCCATGGCCTAGAGCGTTGGGTGTAATTTCCTGTCATGATGCAGAACCGGTTAGGCGCACAGAGGGCTGCGGGGAGTTGCGCGTCTAGAAACATCATCCCTTGGTCGCAGAGCTTGTCCAGATTTGGGGTAGGAACTTTTGCATTTCCCCCCGAGTAATGCTCATGGTATCGGCCCGGGTCTGCCCAACCTATGTCGTCAGCAAGAAAGAAAATAATGTTTGAGAGCAG
>JABGYE010000379.1:0-3833 GCA_018675395.1 Akkermansiaceae bacterium | reverse complement strand
GGGTCAGGGTCAAGGTAAGGGCAAAGGTAAAGGTCAGCCCTCTCCATTTGCAACGGAAGGACCAAGCGAAGAGGTTTCAGCAGAAGGAACTTCATCCACAGTTGCTAAGGGTGACAAAGTCGCTCGCAGCAGACAACTCAACCCGACCCGTTCACGGCGCGGAAGATCCGCAGTCATTCAAAATTACGAGAAAAATTTACCTCCAGAATTCCGCAAACAAGTCAAAGCCTATTTGGAAGCAATAGCTGAGCAAAAATAATGAAACTAATCACCATTACATTCACTATTATCAGTGTACTGACCCTAGGCAATATTAATGCCCAGGACCCCCCATCACAAAGCGTTGGCGTTGCAAGACTCACTCCAGAAGTAAGAACAGCAATCTCAAAGGGCCTCGAATATCTTTCAAAAGAAGGATCACAAAGGGCCGACGGAAGCTGGGGAGGTGACCAGAACCGCGTAGCTGAAACTTCACTCACTCTCATGGCATTTATGCTTCAGGGACACGTTCCTAACCGAGGTGAATATGGAAGAAAAATGGAAAATGCGATCGAATTCCTCATTAATAAGGGAAAGGAGCGCAGAGGATATCTTGGAACACCAAAAAATCATGCAGGCATGTACGAACATGGGCTGGCTGTTTTAGCACTTTCTGAAGCATGGGGACAAAGCAAGAATCCAAGAATCAAATCCGCACTGCAGCGCGCCGTAGATGTCATATTGCGAGCACAGAATAAAGAAGGGGGATGGCGCTACAGTCCTGAGCCTAGAGACGCTGACCTTTCTATGACTGTCATGCAAATAGTTGCACTGAATTCCGCCAGCGAGGCCGGCATCGCAGTTCCTCAAACCACAATAGACAAAGCCGCTGAGTATGTTCTTTCGTGTCAGGATCAGGGCAGTGGAGGATTTAAATACACAGCAGGTGGCGGAGAACCAAACTTTGCAAGAACTGCTGCGGGAGTCATGTCCTTAATAATGTGCGGTCAACGCGATTTAAAAGCGACTCAAAGAGGCATTGCTTTTCTCAAAGCCTTCCCCGAATCCAAGTTTAAAAGCACTAATCACTTTCATTACGCTCATTATTATGCAGTACAAAGCATGTATCAGTCAGGAGACGCCGACTTTCGGGCATGGTACCCAAAGATCTCAGCAGAAATTATTGGGAAACAAAATAAAAATGATGGAAGCTGGAGCGGATCTTATGGCCAAGCCTATGGCACTTCATTATCAATCCTGATCCTTGGTGTCCCCTATCGGTACTTACCAATTTATCAGCGTTAAATGTGAATGTGAACCCTCTTTCCACATTTCAAATTATTCAAAAAATTCCTACTGTCTTGCCACAGGCATTCACAATCCTTGCGCTGATTTTTCTTCAATTCAGCGCCATCGGAGCACCCGTCAGACCATCAGGTACAATAGGATACCTTCAGCAACTCAATGAAGAAGACTGGATACTAAAAGCCGAAGCCCTTCATTATCTTTCTGAAAACAAAGTCCCAGAGGCCCTAGAAAGCATCCTCAAGATAATCAAAGACGAGAAAGAGAGGTCATGGATTCGTTCCAAGGCCTTAGTCGCCTACTGCAAAATTCAAAACAGTCAGGAGATTCCTCAGACACTATCCACATTCGCCGCATCATCTGATCAAGTACTTCGGGAAGGAGCTGCCGAATCGGCTGGATTAATCAAAGGGAATAAGGGAGTAGATATTTTATTAAAACTAACAGCAGACAAAATAGAATCTGTTCAATTAAGAGCGCTAGCCTCCTATTGCAGAATCATGGGTGAAAAGGCATGGCCCTTAGCTCAAAAAATGACCGAATCTATAACCGAGAAATCAATACCTTTGGCTGTCGAATCTCTGGCCATTGTAGGGAATAAGGATGCCTTCGAAAGGGTAAATAAATTAACAAAGTCATCAACAAACAAGAGAGCATTGGTCGAGTCTCTTAACAGAAGTGAAAATCCTAAAGTCATACCAGTCCTTCTAGATCTACTTGAAAGAACCAGCACTGATGACGCTAATTTCGCATATATCATCTCGGCCCTCTCTAAGAACAGTAATGAAATCCTATCGAGCTCATTGAAGGACTTCATTAGGACTGGAAGAGACAGCGCACTCTTTGCCGCTGCCAGAATTATTACAATTCTCTTCCAAGATCCAAATCTTGGCAAAGAACTACTAGCCGCACTAACAACTTCCACTTCTCCCGAAACTCTGGAAACAGTAATGATTGCTCTCGGATCAAAAGAAATGGATCCTGATTCTAACAAAGAATTTTTTATTACTCACCTGAAGAATGAAACACCTGAAATAAAAGTACTCGCAATTCGCTGCCTCAGCCATTGCAGTGAGGCTAATCTTTATACTCTCCTAAAAGAAACTATTAAGGACAATGAAAGTCGCGTTTCCATTGCCGCTATAAACGCGCTAATGGAAGCACCTCTTGAAGATGCACCGACAGGAACATTGGTATCTTATCTTGAAGATGTACTTGTAAGTACTGACAACGTAATTCGTAAAGCCGCATTTGAATTACTCGGTCACGCCGGCAATGCGGATGACTTCGAACCTGCACTCGCAATGCTTGGTGAAGCTCTAAGTGGCACGGACACAGTACGAAGAGAAGCCGTGGCGGAAGCTTTAGGCAGCATCGCTCCCGACAATGGAGTCGCGAACGTTGCCAAAAGACAGGGGTATGTTTCAAACTGGATGGTCCTTGGAACTTTTCTCAATGACAAGGAACATAAAGCCTTCGCAGATGAGCTTGAACCTGAAAAGGGCATTGATTTCGAAAAGACCTATCCCTCAACGTATGTTTGGGCCCTGCAAGGGAATCAAAGAAGAGATGGAGAAAAGCCTATAGAACGTGAAATCGGATGGTCGGAAGCCAGTGTAAATAAAACAAATGGAATGCTTTTGATGGGGCCCCTACTCCCTCCTCCAGGGACATTCTCTATTGCTTATGCTGTTTCCGACTTTAATTCAGAGAAGGATCAGGACCTTTTCCTTAGCTTGGATGGAGATGACGCTTTTAAGGTCTGGTTGAATGGAGAAAAGATTTCCGAACAAGTTGCTCCTTACTTGCACAGGCAGAGTTGCGTAGCCTCTCAAGGAAATATAAAAATCAAGCTCAAGAAAGGAAAGAACAGAATCCTGGTCAAGAGCGCAAACATTGAACACGAGTGGTGGGTCAGGGCCCGCATCACCGATGCAAATGATAAGCCCGTGGAATTATTCTGAGGTGAAATTTACAAACTTATTTTTCTGCGTTCTGGCAATGGTGTTGGCAAATGCCATATCAGTCGCCAATGATGATCTTTGGAAAAAAGCCGATGAAGCATACAATAACAATGATAGCGAAACTGGGAACCGTCATTTAAAGGAACTAATCGAATCCGACCCAGGAAATGTAGACCTAACCATTCGTTGCTTAGAAAAAATTTATGAACGTGGAGACCGTAGTAATACCCGGTCCAGATGGATGCGGTACGTATCAACAAGGATCGCTGGTCTCGAAAGACTGGGTCACATTTCAGCCAACTCTCCATTGTACCGGGAAATTATCGCACAAGGGCTGACTCAGTACCTCACAGACAGAAACCTATTCGTCGCAGCGGAAAGGCATGATGACATGACAGAAAGGAACCCATACGATCTTTTCTGGAAGTCGACCAGAGCAAGAGCACATAATTCTCTGGGCCTATCAAGCACTAGAGATCACTACGAGGAATTAAAGAAAAATAAAGACATGAATCATCCTGACCCTTGGATCAGAGAAAGGTGGGTCAGACTCAAGGAAATCTTGGAAAGTGATTTTAGAAAATT
>JABGYE010000144.1:0-12742 GCA_018675395.1 Akkermansiaceae bacterium | reverse complement strand
CCCCTAGCTGTCATCATTTTAGGTACTGGCAAGCCCGTTGCCGTAAGGAATGTCGGAGCCAGCTCACTTAGGTTTACTGGCCCATCATAGACTCGACCCGGATCAATGATTCCATCCGGCCATCGAATAGCAAGAGGCACTCTAGAACCGGCGTCATACAGACTGGCTTTAGCTCGAGGAAAGGGCATACCATGATCACTGGTTACCACAATGATGGTATTGTCCAGTTGCCCTGAGATCTCCAACAATTTCATGGATCTAGCAACCATTTGGTCGAAGTGCTCGATTTCCATATAGTAGTCCAAGATATCACTTCTCACTGTAGGATGATCGGGAAAGATGGGTGAAACAATCACCTTAGATGGATCCTTAGCGTTCCTCTTTCCATTCCCCAGATCAAATCCACGATGAGGTTCATAAGTCCCCAGCCAAAAGCAAAACGGCTGACCTTTATCAACTTGTTTCAGGAAGTCACCGAAGTTAGCAGCGTAATCTAAGTCGCTCATTGCCTTTAACCGATTTTTCAATTTCCGATTAGTAAATTGACGTCCAGCTGGATTGGCCTCACGCCCTCCCGCATTGAGGCGCCCCGGACTCCACCCCTTACCTGTATAACCAACAGCATATCCCGAACCTTGAAGTAATTCCGTGTAAGTATTGAACTTCTTCGGCAAGGTACTGTGAATATTTCCTGCCTCCTCAAGCCTCCATATATGCTGTCCTGTCAGTATAGCGCTACGAGATGGCCCACATGTCGGAGCATCACAAAAAGCATGAGTAAAACGAATCCCCTCACGAGCGACCCTATCAAATGCGGGTGTCTGCACGACAGGATCTCCATTGGCTCCAGCATGGACGTAACTCTGATCATCAGAAATGCAAAAGAGAATATTAGGGCGTTCAGCATGCAATGTGCCGGAAAAAGATGTAAGAATAATTGAAAGACCAACCAGAATCGAGAATCGGAGATATGGGATAAGGATTTTTTTCTTCATAGGTTTTTGGTCAGTTATCATCTTAAGACAAGATTAGCATATTTTTTGATGCAAATCGTTTTGAAAAAATGGGGTGCTCGTAAGCACTACCAATTCTTACTATTGATACTTATTAGAATAAAAAAAGCCACATGGTACATATTTGTTATGTTCCCATTCAAACTCTTGATTGCCTTCCAACCGCGACCCTCTTGACCTCGTTTGACATCGTTATAGACTCACTTATTCTCTAAGTTCTTATCATTTAATTTCTCGATGCTATTAGGATATTACCTTCATGACCTGAGCCCATTTCTTATCCGATTTAGTGAATCGATAGGTGTCAGATGGTATGGATTGGCTTATGTCGCGGCTTTCATAACAGCATACTTCCTTCTCAAACGTTTCGTGCGTCTCGGATATTCCGAGCTCCGTCAATCACAACTTCAAGACTTCATCACCTATGGTGCTCTGAGCACTATGGCAGGCGGGAGGCTCGGATACATGTTCCTATATAACTTTGAGGAATTTATCAATCGCCCTCAAATATTCTTTTATTTTCTCGAAGGAGGAATGGCAAGTCATGGGGGTATTGCAGGATTGATTATTTTTACCTTTATTTACTCGAGAAAACACAAGGTAGGGTGGCGAGGAATAGGCGATAACCTCTGCACCGTTGCGCCACTTGGCCTCTGCTTCGGAAGGCTTGCTAATTTTATCAATGGAGAACTTTACGGACGAAAATCAAATGTCCCGTGGGCAGTTCAGTTTCCTGAAGAAATTCGCGAATCAGAATTCGCGTCACCAGATGGTTTAAATCGATCAGGTCTCAGCAATGCTCTAGGACCTTCAAATTTTAAAGAAGTTTCAGATAAATCTCTTTTTGAGCAAGATACTTTTGTCATTGAACGAGCCAGAGAAAGTGAAGAAGTACAGGGCATCCTTCGTGAATACCTTAATGCCAGGCACCCTTCACAAATCTATCAAGCACTCTTAGAAGGGTTAGCTTTATTTATTATTCTTTACCTCATTAGAAAAAAAGGGCCCAGCCTTCATCATGGGATCCTCACTGGCACTTTCTTTATAGGGTACGCAGTTTTTAGAATCATCGGAGAATTTTTCCGTGAACCTTCGGATGGGTACATCGGATCTTTGACCCGAGGGCAGTTCTTCTCAACGTTCATGATTCTAATTGGAATCGTCTTCATCGCTTCCGCTTACAAGTGGCCCAAAAAAACTCGGCCCCTCAAAGTGAATGGAAATAATTCAGGAACTTAGGAACTGGCAAGAAAAGGATTATTTAATTTCTCAAAACCGATAGTAGTTTCTGGGCCATGACCAGGGAACACTGTAACCTCATCATCCAATGGAAATATTTTTTCACGAATTCCGTCCACTAGGAGATCCATATCCCCATTAGGAAAATCAGTCCTCCCAACACTCATCTGGAAAAGCACATCCCCACCAAAAAGTGCCTTAGCCTGCTTCACATAGAAACATATACTGTCAGGAGAATGTCCAGGAACGTGACTGACATGAATCAACATACCTGAGACGTTCAGCTCCTCGCCTTCCTTGGTCTCAGCAATGACTCTATCAATTTGATAAGGTTTCACATGAATTGCAGGGCCTCCAGCATCTTGAAACAGGCTCTCTAGGGTCAATGAAGTATCATATTCGGCAAATGCCCAGATAGGGCATTTGAAATACTCTGAAAATTCTGCCGCTGCCATAACATGATCAAAATGCTGATGCGTAAGTATAAGTAACTTAGGGTCAACGCGTTCCTTAATTGCCCACTCTAAAATACCTTCTGGAGCATCAAACAAAACCGCCCCCTCTGGTGCTTTAAGCAAATATCCATTAGTTGCACAAATCCCCCCAGTATAAACGAGACAATCAATGCTATTATTACCAATGTTAAGATTAAAATGATTAGACACTTTTGACTGAATAGGAGACAATTTAACTTAAAGCAACTTATTCCCTGTCACTTTTTAAAGTGACACCCCTCAGAAACAATGAATATCAAAAGGAAAGCCCTTTCCATACTATTTTCTTGCCTCTTAGGCAGCTTCTTATTCTTAACCACTATAAGCGCTGCTCCAAATTATGGAACAATCGCACAATACGTAGCTAATCTGATACAAAATAATCATTATTCCAAAACTGATTTTGAAGATGAAGTTTCAGAAAAGTTCTTAGAAGCCTATATAAAGTTCCTCGACTCTAACAAACTATATTTCAACCAAAAGGACATTGATTCATTTCAAAGGAAATACAAAACAACACTCGATGACTACATTTTTGAAGGCTCAATAAAGCCAGCAACAGAGATATATGCGCTTTACGTAAATAGAGTAACTGATCGCGTTAAAAAAATTGAAGAAACTCTTAACAAGAAAGAATTCAAATTTGACAGTGACAGGACAGTAGAAAAACGGCGCAAAGAATCAGCATGGGCAGCTGACGCTAAAGCTGCAGACCAGCTCTGGGAAAACATCCTAGAAGGACAATTATTGGAAGAAGAATTGCGGCTAAAACGTCAACGTGACCGAGCAAAGGAACTAGGGAAAAAGCTCGAAGATATTCTTGGAGAAGATGGAAAAGAATCTCCTAAAGAAAAAATCCTGAAAAGATACACCCGGTTCATGGAAACTCTGGATGAGAACGATGAGGAAGAAGCTTGTAACTTTTTCCTTTCGACTCTGTCACAAGTTTATGATCCTCACTCTGAATATTTCAGCCAATCCGAACTAGAAAATTTCCGAGTAGGGATGCAAAACAAGTTAGTTGGAATAGGCGCTCTCCTAGGCATGGATGACGGTGCGGCTAAGATACAAGGACTTGTAGTTGGAGGTCCAGCTGATAGAGGAGGGCAGTTACAGATTGGAGACAGGATCGTGGGAGTGTCTCAGGGAAAGGACAAAGAAATGAGCGACATTCTCTTCATGAAACTTAATCGGATAGTAGACATGATTAGGGGAGAAAAAAATACAACAGTCATCCTTAAAGTCATCCCTGCCGATGCTGCTGACGATGCAGAAACAAAATTAATTTCCATTGTAAGAGACGAAGTCAAACTCAAGGACAAGGCAGCGAACGCCGAACTCATTGAAATTAGTGACTCAGAAAAAAATAAGCACCTAATAGGATGGATTAATCTTTATGCATTTTATGCCGATATGCAACGTGGAACAGTTAGCTGCAGCGGTGACGTTAAACGACTTTTGGAACGATTAAAAAAAGAGAACATAGAAGCACTCGTTATTGACCTTAGGAGCAACGGGGGCGGCTCACTAGAAGAAGCGATTCGCCTCACTGGTCTTTTCATTGATGGAGGTCCAGTCGTACAAGCCAAGAACGGCAAAGGCAGAATAACCAACAAAAAATCAAAAGTTCCCACCGCCGTGTACGATGGGCCAATGATCGTACTCACTGATCGAAGCAGCGCGTCAGCTAGTGAAATATTCGCCGCTGCACTTCAAGATTATGGACGGGCTGTGATTGTTGGTGATAAATCAACTTTCGGAAAAGGAACAGTGCAAACAGTCATGCCGGTAAAACAGTACATGCCTGCCATCTTCCCTAAAGACACCAAAGAAAGAGCCGGCGCTCTAAAAGTCACGATTCAAAAATTCTATAGAATCGCGGGAGGATCGACACAACTAAGAGGTGTAGTTCCTGATATTATTCTTCCCTCTTACCGTGATGAATTAGAAACCGGAGAATCCTCACTTCCGAATGCTCTCGAGCATGATTCCATCCCCAAGATGAAATATGAAACTGATGACCTTTCCCAAGTAAAAAACAATCTGAATAAGTTATCTCAAGAACGAGTGAAGACAGAAAAAGAATTCAGTTACATTATTGAAGACAATAAGCGCTACAAAGAAATCAATGACCGAAACACTGTTTCATTGAATATAAATACTCGACTCGCAGAAAACAAAAAAGAAAAGGAAAGACGTAAATCACGAAATGATGAACGTAAAAAGCTTTTCACTGAAATCGCAGCAAAGGAAAAAGGCAGATATCAGGTCAGTAGATTGACTCTTGAAAATGTCGAAAGTAATGAGATTAAAGCTACTGACAACTTCAAGAAGCCGGATCAAGAATCAATGCGTAGAGCCAAAGATAAAGAAGAAGAACTGGCCGAAGAGACTCCAGATTTTCCACATTTCCTAGGACCAACTAAGCGAGAAGCCTTGAACATCGCTCAGGACCTTATAAGGGCTAATAAAGCCAAAACTGCGGGAAGCAATTCTGAGGAGAACGGCTCTTAACCCAAAATTCTATAGAAAAATTTGCGCATTTAAGGTGATTCCTATTATAGCGTAAGACATTACCAAATGTGATGGCTTCAATTAGTGAATCATATGAGCTAATAAAGTCTCAAATAGAATGTGCCGCAGAGAAATCAGGAAGAAATCCTGAAGAGATTGAACTCGTTGCTGTAAGCAAGACGTGGCCAATAGAGACTGTGTCTGAGCTCGTTGAGTGTGGCCATAAAATCTTTGGAGAGAATAAGGTACAGGAACTTGAGGTTAAATCCCCTTCCCTCTCGTCCTCTATCAGATGGCATTTCATCGGACATCTTCAGAAAAACAAAGTGAGGAAAGTATTGCCGTTAGCAGAAACAATACACAGCGTTGATTCATTTGATATCGCCGAAAGAATAAACACAATTGCTCATAAACTTGGCCTTTTTCCAAAAATTTATATCCAGGTCAATCATTCAAATGAATCCACAAAGTTCGGATTTTCTCCTGAAGAATTGTCCCAGTCATTTGATTCACTTATACAACTCGACAGGATAGAAATTGAAGGATTAATGATTATTCCTCCCTTTGATCCAGACCCCGAAAAGGTCAGACCTGAATTTTCCGCACTCAGAGAGCTCAGAGACAAGTTAGAGCAAAGAAACGGCATTAAATTGCCTAGTCTCTCAATGGGAATGAGTAACGATTTCCATGTTGCGATTGAAGAAGGATCAACTTCAGTGCGCATTGGTTCCTCTATATTTGGAAAACGGAAAGTTATTAAACCCATCCGAATGGAGTAACCACACTTTCTCTTATTCCGATAACTGTAATAAAGATTAATTCTAATCTTAAGCAAGAATCCCCTTCACGACACGACCATGCACATCGGTTAATCTAAAGCGGCGGCCCTGATACTTAAAGGTCAATCTTTCATGGTCAATCCCTAGTAAATGGAGCATTGTCGCATGGAAATCATGCACATGGACTGGATCTTTCTGGACATTATATCCTAAAGGATCTGTGCTTCCATAGGCTGTCCCAACCTTAACTCCTCCGCCTGCCATCCATAATGAAAAACAACGGGGGTGATGATCTCTCCCAAAATTGTTACCGTTCAATTTGCCTTGGCAATAATTAGTGCGACCGAACTCCCCTCCCCATATGACAAGAGTATCATCAAGCAGTCCTCTCTGCTTCAAATCAGTGACTAACGCTGCCGAAGCTTGATCAGTTTCAGAGCACTGACCTTTGATCCCTCCTGCGAGTCCACCGTGTTGATCCCATCCAGGGTGATATAATTGAATATACCGGACACCACGTTCAGCCAATCTACGAGCCTGTAAGCAGTTCGCAGCAAAAGATCCAGGATTAGTTACATCTTTCCCATAAAGGTCCAGAATATGTTTAGGCTCATCACTTATATCTGTCACCTCAGGAACCGAAGACTGCATCCTATAAGCAAGTTCATACTCAGCTATACGACCCTCAATTAATGGATCAGAATCTTTTTCAACTTGTAACCGATGCAAATCAACAAGCTTGTCGAGCATCTTTCTTCTTCCAATTCTCGTGATTCCATTTGGATTATTCAGATATAGGACTGGATCTTTTCCTGAGCGCAACCTCACTCCCTGAAACTCAGAAGGCAAAAAACCGCTTCCCCAGAGACGCGAAACTAAAGGTTGTCCTCCCTTATTCTTCGTCACCATAACAACAAACGTTGGCAGGTCGTCATTGGCTGATCCCAATCCGTAACTTAACCATGCACCTATGCTGGGTCGACCAGGGAATTGGGATCCGGTCTGAAGCATGGTCACTCCTGGCCCATGATTAATTGCTTCGGTATGCATTGATTTCACTACACACAACTCATCAGCAACCTTGGCCGTATGAGGCAAAATTTCGCTCATCCATTGACCGCTGGCACCGTGCTGCGAAAATTTAAAAGGGGACCCAGCGAGAGGGAAAGAAGACTGATTCCCAGACATGCCGGTTAACCTTTGCCCTTTCCTAACTTCTTCGGGCAACTGTTCACCATGACGCTCTTTTAATATAGGCTTATGATCATAGAGATCCATTTGGGAAGGCCCTCCGCTCTGAAAAAGGTAAATGACCCTTTTTGCCTTCGCTGGCAAATGAGTCTTTTGCTCGGCCCCAGCAGCGGAAGCATCGCCATTAGAAATCATTTCTGACATCGCAATGCCACCAAGCCCCATTCCAAACCGATTCAGAACTCCCCTGCGGCTCATGCCAAAAGTAGATTCTTCACCAACACATAAATGACGCTTCATATTTAAATACTATCTAAAAAAACAGAAATGATTTCAACCAAAGTTTAACTTTCTCAATCATATATAATAGTGATATCATTAATACATGATCCATAAAATAGCTCTATACGTCGCTTTAACGGCAATACCTTTTATATCATCTGCCGAAACAGAAAATAAAATCGATAAAAAGAAACTATATTCAGGGAAAAAAATTCAGGCACTCCTGATTACAGGTGGATGCTGTCACAATTACCCTTTTCAAGCCACTGCACTTACCTCAGGCATTGAGAAACAAGTGAACGTTGAATTTACTGTGATAAATGAAGGAGGCAAAGGAACCCGAGCACAAATCTCCTTATATGACGATCCTAAATGGGCAGATCCCTATGATGTTATTATCCATAATGAATGTTTTGCTGACACAGTCGATTCAGACTATATCCGCAAAATTACAAAGGCACATGAATCAGGAAAGCCAGCCCTTGTAATCCATTGTGCAATGCATACTTACCGTTCAGCAAAGATTGATGATTGGAAAAAATTCCTAGGAGTAACAAGCAACCGCCACGAACATAAAGCTCAATATCCTGTCATCCCTTTTGCTAAAAACCATCCAATTATGAATGGATTTCCTGAAAAGTGGGTCACACCTAAAGACGAGCTTTATGTCATTGAAAAGCTATGGCCGAACAGTAAACCCCTTGCATTTTCAGTCAGCGAAAGGACCGGTAAAAAACACGCCGTAATATGGACTAATGAATTTGGTAAAGCTCGTGTATTTGGTACAACTTATGGCCACTCTGATGAAACATTCAAAGATCAAGTCTTTATTAATCTGCTAGCAAGAGGTCTGGTCTGGTCTGTCGGCAAGCTTTAATATTTAGCCACGCTTTCCCAAAAATTAAATAAAGCAGAACCCAAAACACCCAACGCTGCAGCATTTTCTTCAGGTATTGTCTTATCATGAGGCGAATCACCTACAGCAAGATATTTTTTTGCAGATTCTGGATCCTTTAAGAATCCATCTCTCTGTTCATTATAAAGCGATTCCATTAATTTGAGCTCTTTCTCTGATGGACTACGACTCGTTAGGTTAGTAAACATTTCGATTATAGTCGGGCCAATCTGACCCTCATTCTTTTGATATATTTTTTCACCAAATACCCTCGAAGCCTCATTAATTTGTGGGTCATTCAACATCACTAAGGCCTGCAGAGGAGTCGAAGTTCTTTCTCTTTTAACTCTGCAAACGTCTCTTTTAGATGCATCTAAAGCCATCATTACTGGAGCTGGCCCTGTCCTCTTCCAGAAAGTATATATACTCCTCCGATATAAGCCTTCGCCCTTGTCTCTTCCCATAGGTTTGAATGATTCTGCCACCTCGTACGGTTTAACAGGAGGCCCTCCAAGTTTTGCAGACAATAGCCCTGAAACTGCCAATGATTGGTCTCGTATCATCTCTGCAGAAAGTCTTGTGCGTGACATTCGACTAATGAACCGGTTCTCAGGATCCTGAACTAATCTTTCCCTAGGCACGTCTGAACCTTGCTTATAAGCAGAAGAAGTTAAAATAAGACTTAATAACTTCTTAACATCCCAACCAGAATCGATAAAATAATTAGACAACCAATCCAATAGTTCTGGATGAGTAGGAATCTGTCCTTGGCTACCAAAATCTTCAGGTGTCCTCACTAAACCTTCTCCGAAACACATTTGCCAAAACCGATTCACTGCGACTCTCGAAGTGAGAGGATTTTCTGGAGAAATTAACCATTCAGTGAGTTCCAAGCGGTTAGCACCTCCATCCCCAGGCAAAAAAGAGGGAGTACCAGCAAATACTTCCTTCCCACGCTTATCGTAAGCTCCACGCTCCAGTATATAAGATGGTTTAGGTTTGCCCAACTCACGCATTACCATAATCTCCTGCAATCCTTCCTGAAAATTTGCCAGATCAGCACGAGCCTTTTCCAAACGTTTCTTTTGTTCAAGAGATTTCATATCTATCGCCGAAGTATAAAATTCTAGGTCCGGTTCAAATTGATCTCCAGTTACCTGACTTATAACTTCGACCCGGGTAAGCTCTCTATTAAAAACTTTAAACTCATCAACCAATCCATTCTTGAATCCGCGGTCACGAAAACGCTCACCAATGGAAATATTGTCTCCACCACCACCAGTAATTCCCTTGTATAGATAATCACGAATAACATCACATTCAGCTTCAGCACCATTGATATATATTTTTAACCCTGACGATGAACTTGATCCGTCATTACTGACAGTCACATGAACCCATTCCCCAGCAGCTACCTGCTGTTTTGTTTTTATGCGCAATGCATTGCCAGGCCAAAAATGAATGAGCGACCAACTCAATTTTCCCTCCTCTATCAACAATTGGTAGCCCCTACTTCCTGAATCGGTCCAGGCTCTAGATCGATGAAAAACCACTGCCCTTTCTTTTACATCCGGAGTCTTCATCCATAATGAAATACTGAAAGGCTGATATCTTCTAAAATTACCAACTTTAGTTCCAAATGCATCGTCACCTGTAAGCTTAATTGCCTTACCAATTTTGCCAGGGACACTGGAATTACGCCCAAGATTTCCTTCAAAATCCTGATGAAACACCTGCCCCTTGACTTCGGATTTCGGGTCCGTTTTCAACCATTCTTGAAAACGTTCTTTCACATCTTGAATTACCGCATTTTCAGCAACTATCACTTTTTGCTTAAGTTCCTTAAGATTAGCCTTCTTCTGATCATCCATGATCCTCATCGTAGGGGTCGGAACAGCAGATGTGAAATATGAGTAAAGACCAGATTCAGATATGTTCTGAAAGTACGAAAATAATTGGTAATATTCTTTCTGCGAAACAGGATCATATTTGTGATCATGGCAGCGTGCACATTCAAGCGTTAGCCCCAAGAAAGCTGTTCCAAATGTATGTAAACGATCAGCCACATACTCTACACGGAACTCTTCTTCGGTACTTCCCCCTTCTACTTTCTGAGGGTGCAGCCGGGAAAAGGTTGTGGCCTGAATTTGCTGCTCAGTTGCATCCGGCAGCATGTCACCTGCTATTTGTTCCGTTATAAATTCACGATATGGCTTATTATCATTAAAAGCTGATATCACCCAATCGCGCCACGGCCACACAAAGCGATCTCGATCGACTTGGTATCCATAGGTGTCGGAATATCTAGCAACATCTAGCCAATGCGAAGCCATTCTTTCTCCATAAGCGGTTTTAGTCAAAAAACGATCTACCATGTGAGAATAAGCGGCAGGAGAATCATCCTTAATATACTCTTTAATTTCTTCGGGTCTTGGTGGCAAACCGGTCAAATCAAATGCTACTCTCCGAATTAATTTCTCCTTAGACGCCTCTGGAAGAAAATCCCAATCTAGATTCTTTAATTTATCTGATATGAAAGCATCTATAGGATGATCATTGTCTTTAGAATTTGGTTTCTTACTCGTTTTTATAGGAATAAAAGACCAGTGACCTTGCACTTCCCCTCCGCTTTCAATCCAATCTCTCAATATGGAAATCTCTTCCCCTGTGACGGAAAGCTTCGATTTGGGAGGAGGCATTTTCTCCTCTGGATCCGTAGAGGTAATTCTTGCAATGAGTTCTCCACTTTTTATTGCCTGATTAATCCCCTCTTGTGTATCAAGTCTAAGGTCACCCTTGCGTTTACCTTTGTCTGGACCATGACAATGATAACAACGATCCGAAAGGATTGGTTTTACATCAAAATTATAAGTCACTTCAGCATCCAGAACTGTAGCGAAGGTTGAAAATGCAATTAAAAGTAAAACAATAAAATTCACAAATCAGGAAGAACAATAACTCAAACACAGAAATGAAACCAGACAATTTAGATATAATGGAGAAGCTATTCTTACATATATGACCTAAGAAAAACACAAACTTATCCTAACCTGAAAGTATAATAGAGAATCAGTCGACACAGTGCCCTGATCTATCGTAAAAAAATAACGTAATGAAGCTCCTACTATATATATCTTCCTTAATCATTCTCCAGTCATCTTACATTTTCGCCGAAGAAAGAAATATCGTTCTTTTTGTTACTGACGACCAAAGTCCTGATGCGGGTTGCTATGGAAACAAGAAGATTAAAATGCCGAACCTAGACAAACTAGCTTCGGATGGAACCCTCTTCAAACATGCCTTTGCGACAACTGCAAGTTGTTCAGCATCCAGATCTGTCATTTTGACTGGACTTCACAACCATCTGAATGGGCAATTCGGACACCAACACAATTACCATAAATTCTCATCCTTCCAAAACATTCAGTCTCTCCCGGTCCTTCTAAACAGAAACGGTTACCGTACCGCTCGCATTGGAAAATTTCATGTGGCTCCAGAACCTGTTTATCACTTCGAAACAAAATTGAAAGGGAACTCAAGAAATGCCGTTCAAATGGCAAACCAATGCAAAGATTTTATTAGCTCAAAAGATGAACGCCCCTTCTTCCTGTATTTTGCAACTTCTGATCCACACAGGGGGGGAGGAACAGATAAAGGATCGCCTCACAAGCCAGACCTCTTTGGAAATAGACCTAACAAAGGGTCTCATCAAGGTGTCGATGAAGTGTTCTACAAACCT
Organism: Akkermansiaceae bacterium; assembly: GCA_018675395.1. Taxonomy (GTDB): domain Bacteria; phylum Verrucomicrobiota; class Verrucomicrobiia; order Verrucomicrobiales; family DEV007; genus EC70. Next base: position 596 of record JABGYE010000144.1, on the reverse strand, counting down.
GAAGAAGTTGAAGTGCCTGATTTCTTACCTGACACCTCAACATGCAGAGCCGAGCTTGCACAGTACTATCAGTCTTGCTCCAGAATCGATCAAGGACTCGGTCAGCTCATTCATCTCCTAAAGCAAGCAGGTAAATATGATAAGACCTTAGTAATTTTCACTTCTGATCATGGTATCGCAATGCCAGGAGGAAAGACCACAGTTTATGAGCCTGGCTTGAGAGTACCTTTTGTCGTTAGAAATCCTTACATCAAAGAACGAGGACTAATTAATGATGCACTCATAAGTCATATTGATATCACTCCTTCAATACTGAACTTTGCCAATGCTTACGACTCGAAAACAAGAGGCCCTCTAAAGAAACTCATTAACTTTGAGAGCGCAGAAAAACGGGCACCAGAAGAAAATAGAGGAAAAAAAATAGTTAAATTCCATGGCCGTTCGTGGATTCCCTTATTAAATAAAACAGAAACTACAGGATGGGATCAAATCGGGGCTTCTCATACATTTCATGAAATTCAGATGTATTACCCAATGAGGGTTATTCGTGATCGCAATTACAAACTCATCTGGAACATCGCACACCCGCTTCCATT
>JABGYE010000360.1:0-19565 GCA_018675395.1 Akkermansiaceae bacterium | reverse complement strand
GCATTGATGCAGGTAATCCAGTGGGCCCGGTCCTCGCAAACGAACCTGATAATTTTCCTCCCGTTTTTGCTCGAGCCTACATAACAAGTGAAGAGTCTGGCACACTCGATGTTGAGCTCAAAAAATGGGCGTCTGTTTTCACTGATGAGGCCGAATCCTCCTCAAAAAAAATGGGAGTCATTTTTCCAAAGATCGCATACTTACTAATTGTGATTGTCGTGATCTGGCAAATATTTCAAATGGCAAATATCTATTTTCAAACGCTCGAACAGTTCATTCGGTAAAAAAACAGTGAAAATTCTTTTATTGATCTATAAGAGATAGTTGGGGATTGAATATCAGGGCTAAATTCGCTAAAATATAAGGAAATCTGAAATTTTAGGAATAAATTACTTGCGGTAACTGTATTTTTGAACACTGTATATATGTTCACTAAATTACATAATACGTTAAAATATGCCTGCAATAGCTATACCTAATAAAAAGACAGATTCGACACCCAAAACAAACACTAAAAAAGAGGTGCCAGACACGAAAAAAACAAATACTAAAGCTAAGGAAGATCCCGCAGCCGCTAAAGTGGCTTCTATGAGAGCAAAAAATCTGGATCTGGCCATACAACAAATTCAAAAAGATTATGGCGAAGGCTCGATCATAAGAATGGGAGATGAGTATCGAGTCGATGTAGATGTCATTCCGACCGGTAACTTGCTGATAGATCGAGCACTTGGAGTTGGAGGATTTCCAAGGGGAAGAATCGTAGAAGTATATGGTCCAGAGTCTTCAGGAAAAACAACACTCACATTAACAGCTATCGCGCAGGCTCAAAAGAATGGCGGGTTGGCAGCATTCGTTGATGTAGAGCACGCACTTGATCCGCAATATGCAAAGAAACTGGGTGTTAATATGGACAATTTATTAGTGTCACAACCTAGTTCTGGAGAAGAAGCTCTGAGAATTGTAGAAACTCTTGTAAGATCAAATGCATTAGATGTAATCGTATTAGACTCAGTAGCTGCTCTGGTCACAAAACAAGAACTCGATGGTGAGATTGGTGATTCAACAGTCGGAGCTCAAGCAAGACTAATGAGTGCTGCAATGAGAAAATTAACATCGATCATTGCTAAGGCTAGAACAACCTGCATTTTCACAAATCAGATTAGGGAAAAAATCGGTGTAATGTTTGGCAATCCAGAAACAACACCTGGTGGCAGAGCTCTAAAGTTTTATAGTTCTGTTCGCGTTGATATTCGTAGAATAGGAGCCATCAAAAACACAGATGGAACAGTCTCAGGAAATCGCACACGACTAAAAGTAGTAAAAAATAAGGTCGCTCCTCCATTCACCGAAGCTGAATTTGACATTATGTATAATGAAGGAATTTCGGCAGTCGGTTCGCTCCTCGACCTTGCACTCGAGCATGGGATATTACTTAAACGTGGGTCATGGTTCAGCTACAAAGGCGATCAGCTTGGCCAAGGAAGGGACGCGACTAAGGATGCATTAAAAGCAGATGAAAAAATGTACGCCGAAATTGAACAATCAGTGAAAAATGTTCTGAGCGGAGACGATCAAGAAGAGGAAGAAGAATCAATCGAATTCTAAGTTACGGATACATATCAAAACAAAAAGCGGTCGTCTCATTGAGGGGACCGTTTTTTTATAGTAATAAATTCTGCAATTTATGTCTATTCTGGCTTTATGACCGATCGATTATAGTAAAAGAACTGCGAATTCGCATGCAACAAAAACAATAAATTAATAATATTAGAAAATTCATCACTACGATTCTGAAGACCCTTTACCAAAGATTGTGATTGTCGAAATTGCATTTAATCAATAAGAATCAGAAAGAAAAGATTCTCATTACGATTATGAATATTGGTACACCACTAACATCTAACGCTACTCGAGTCGCACTTTGTGGATCAGGGGAACTCGGAAAAGAAGTGGTGATTGAACTGCAACGGTACGGATGTGAAGTCATTGCCATTGACAGTTATGACAACGCACCGGCTATGCAGGTAGCTCATCGATCCTACAATATCGATATGCTGAATGCTGATGAGTTAAGAGCCGTTCTAGAAAAAGAAAAACCTCACTTGATAGTTCCTGAAGTCGAAGCCATTGCAACGGACACGCTAGTAGAACTCGAAAGTGAAGGATTTAATGTTATACCTACAGCAAGAGCAACAAAACTCACAATGAATCGCGAAGGTATTCGCCGACTCGCTGCTGAGGATCTTCAACTAAAAACATCGCCTTACAAATTTGCTGCTAGCAAAGAAGAATTTGATTTGGCCGTCGAGGAAATTGGTATCCCTTGCGTCGTTAAGCCTATTATGAGTTCATCAGGAAAAGGGCAAAGTACTATAGAATTCCCAGACCAAATTGGCGGTGCTTGGCAATACGCTCAGGAAGGAGGAAGGGCAGGTGCTGGAAAAGTAATCGTCGAAGGATTTGTAGATTTTGATTATGAAATTACTCAGCTCACTGTGCGTCACTGTAATGGCACCTCATTCTGTGAACCTATCGGGCATGTACAAACGGACGGGGATTACCGTCAAAGCTGGCAACCTCAGCCCATGTCTGATGCTGCATCTGAAGAAGCTAAACGGATGGCCGAACAGATCACTTCAGGGCTAGGAGGATATGGCATATTTGGCGTTGAATTATTCATCAAAGGTGATGATGTGATTTTTAGCGAAGTTTCACCTCGGCCTCATGATACGGGACTCGTTACACTAATTTCTCAGGATCTATCACAGTTTGCCCTGCATGCCCGAGCCATTCTTGGTCTCCCCGTCCCCAACATTAATCAGCACGGGCCATCAGCATCCAGCGTAATACTAGGCGAAGGAAACTCAGAAGAAATTATGTTTAATAATGTCTCTGAAGCATTAGATGAGCCTGATACCCAAATTCGTTTATTCGGTAAACCCAGTATTTCTGGTCGCCGACGCTTGGGAGTTGCCATTGCGCGGGGAGAATCTCTTGAGAATGCCAAGGATAAAGCAATTAAAGCAAGTTCAGCCGTTCAGATTGTCCTTTAAGATTGGCAATTTTGTACTTTTAACTTGAATCTAGTTTTCAATGCGCTAGAAGGGAACACCGCCAAACGCTTCGGCGGAAGCTCGACAGACCATTTATTAGCCCCGAAGGCTTCCGTAAGCGGAAGCCTTTTTTATTTGTAAATTATACCATTCAATTCAAAACCCTCTAAAAAGAAGCTCTAAAATATCATGGAATTTATAGCAGAAACAATAGCTGATCTCTCACCGTCCCTCACCCTGTCCATCACAAGTCAAGCAAAGCAAATGCGCGAAGAGGGAATTGATGTATGTAATTTAGGCGCTGGAGAACCAGACTTTGATACGCCTCAGCACATTAAGTCAGCAGCCATTGATGCTCTTCAAGACGGGCAAACCAAATATACTGCCGTCGCTGGCCTTTTAGCACTTCGTAAAGGGCTCTCCAAAAAACTTAGAGAAGAGAACCAATTAAACTATGAACCTAACGAAATAGTAGTCAACTGTGGCGCAAAGCATTCCTGTTTCAACGCAATAATGTCATGTTGCGACGCTGGCGATGAAGTCATCATTCCTGCCCCATATTGGACCAGTTATCCAGAAATGGTCAGAGCCGTTGGAGCTGAACCAGTTTTTGTTGAGACCAAGCAGGAAAATAATTGGAAAATAACAGCTCAGGAATTTGATGATGCTATGACGGGATCAACAAAAATGATTATTATTAATTCTCCGAATAATCCCACTGGTGCTGTCTACACAAGGGAAGAGTTGGCTGCCATAGGAGAAGTAGCAGCTTCGGAGGATATCCTCATACTTTCTGACGAAATCTATGAAAAATTAATTTATGGAGATTCTGAACACGTCAGCATCGGCTCCATCAGTGATGAGATCCGTAAACTAACTATTACTATTAATGGATTTTCAAAAGCCTACTCAATGACAGGTTGGCGTTTAGGGTATACCGCAGCTACTAAGGAAATCGCTGACGCTATTGATACTATCCAAAGCCATAGCACCTCAAATCCCACTACATTTGCTCAGTACGGTGCAATTGCAGCACTGACCGGAGACCAATCTGAAATCACTGACATGGTTGAAGAATATAATATCCGTCGTCAGTACGTTCTTGGACGCTTAAATAGTATAGCAAATATTTCCACGATCGAACCTGACGGTGCATTTTATTTTCTAATTAACATTGAAAAGACAGGGATTAAATCAGTCAACTTTGCTGAGAAATTACTAAGCCGCATGCAGGTCGCCACGATTCCTGGTGTCGCATTTGGAAATGATCACAGTATCCGTATCAGCTATGCTGCTAGCTTGCCCATCATTAAAGAAGGGCTGGACCGTATAGAAGAATTCTGTAAGGCCCATTAATCTTATATCATTAATAAAGATCTGAGTCCTTTAGATGGAAAGCACTAAAGAAACTGTGTGTCTCCATGCTCCCAGAAATCATCACCGAAATACCAGGACCTAAATCGCGGGCCCTTGCAGAAAACCTTCATCAATATGAATCGCGAAACATCACTTATGTTTCAACCGATTTCCCTATATTCTGGGACAGAGCAAAGAATACAAACGTTTGGGATGTCGACGGTAACCGCTTCTTAGATCTTACCAGCGCTTTCGCAGTATCGTCCCTTGGCCATTCCTGCCCAGAACTAATCACTGCATTCAATGACCAGTCCATGCAATTAATGCATGGGATGGGGGACGTTCACCCGACCGCACAAAAAGTGAATCTTTGTAAAAAGCTAAGTTCAATAACCTTTGAGCGTTGGACAGGAAAATCGGCTAAAACAATACTCAATTCTTCAGGATCCGAATCAGTTGAAAGCGCCCTTAAGACTGCCTTCCTGGCTACCGGAAAGTCTGGAGTTATTAGTTTCGAAGGTTGCTATCATGGGACGGGATTTGGCAGCCTATCTGCCGGTGCAATGCCAAGGTTCAAGGATCCCTTTATCAAGCAACTATCTGACTTCGGAAAGATTGTTCCCTATGGAAATCACGGTCTCGATCAGGTAAACGATATTTTACTAAATGAAAACATTGGTGCAATTATTGTTGAGCCTATCCTTGGTAGAGGGGGTAAAGTGGTACCGGAAAATGATTTTCTTCCTTCGTTGCGTAACTTGTGTGATGAATATAATGCCTTATTAATTATTGATGAGATTTACACCGGCCTAAACCGTACCGGTAAGCTCTTTGCATGCGAGCACTGGAAAGTGATTCCTGATATTATTTGTCTGGGTAAAGCCCTCTCAGGAGGCTTTCCGATTTCCGCCTGCACAGGCAAAGCTACCATAATGGACCACTGGCCAGAGTCAGATGGAGAAGCAATCCATACTTCCACTTTTCTTGGCCATCCTGCAGGATGTGCCATGGCTTTGGCTTCGCTAGAAATACATTCAGATCCGGAAATTTCATCAGAAGTCACTCATAAAGGTAACCTTTTCAAAGAACTCCTAGAAAATATTGAGTCCACAACAAAAAGATCAGTTCGTGGCATGGGGCTGATGCTGGGTCTAGAAATAATTGATCATGATAGCAAACCAAACGTGCCACTTGCTTCAAGAATTATACCTAGTGCACTTAGGTCTGGACTAATAATATTGGCAGATGGACCCGACGGTCATGTAATCGCATTAGCTCCATCCTTTACAATTACTGAAGAGGAAATGCTATTCACTGCTCAGTGGTTAGAAGCTGAACTTAAGACTTCCAGCTAAGCGCGCCTTTTTTCAAAGCATAGAGATAGGCTACTAGAAGGATTCCTACGAACCCTGACATGCTCCAGAACACCATCGCTGCTTGACCATTTGCCAAGAAATTCTTAAAGGTGACGGCCCACGGATACATAAAAACAACTTCAATATCGAATATCACAAAGAGCATCGCAATGACATAAAATTTCACGCTAAATCTTGGCTTATCATCTCCGATAGGAAGCATCCCACACTCATAAGCGCTATCTTTAATAGCATTACTTTTTGCACTCTTACCCAAAAGAACACTAACTAACAGAGTGGATACGGCAAAACCAGTAGCAACACTCAATTGCAACAGTACTGGCAAATATTGATCTAACATTTCTTTATTGGGATTGACTCACACAATCCTATTATTTGCCCTACGGTTCAAGACGAAATTCAGTACTTCCGTTATAAAATAAAAGAGGACCACCAAACGGTGGCCCCCTTTCAAAAAAGATGAATCACTTGTTAAGCTTGCTGCTTTGCTTGTTGAGCAGCAACATAAGCACTAGAAGCTTTTTCGATGCCTTCTAGGCCCGTGTAAGCTTTTCCACTTTTTTCTACTAATCCTCTAGTAACAAGATTCTGAAGCTTTTCGTAAGCCCGAAGACGAAGCATCTCTTCTCCGCCGCTTACGGCATTCTTTTCTTTGAGGTTCTCATATACGAGTTCAAAAAGACTATTAAACTGTAAAGCCTCATCATTTTCTTTGAGCACAACAACCAATTCATCGGTTACGTGATCAGGGATTCTCCGGGAAAACCGGGTTCTGCGTGTTGTAGCCATATTTGATTTATTTTACCACAAACGCGTCACATTACCATGAATTTTGACCCAGAATGGTACAATGGAAGTAATACTCCGCAGTTGAGGGCGCGTATAATAGCCCAATTATCAAAAAATGCCAGTTTCTTTTGAATTATTGAATAATTTTAATTTATTTAGCCCCATAATCACCAATAGCGCGAATACCACTGCCATTAATTCTGAATATTTCCCTGCTAACCGGGTAAATTGAATCTTTAAACATATTAATGAATGTTTTTTTATAGAAATTTAAATTATTTTCAGAACCGGAAAAAACTAAAATTGTCGATCGATTAGGCACTATTACTAACAATTCCGGACCTAGAAGATCTTTAAATTTTTTACGAAATTGAGGTAATACAATCGTGCTGGAGGTCAAAGGGTTATCCGATTGGATCAATGCATATTCAACTTTATTTTCAGGATTTTTTATCAGTACCGGACTTATTTTCTCTAAATGTTTAGCGGCATCATTAAGTGCATGTTCACGAAATTGTTTCCAACCATATTTAAAATTTCTTCGAAATTCTTCAGCTTTGTAGTGAATAACGCCTAACGAGCCCATGTACCCTGCACTATAAACTGTGTTCCGTGCTCCTGGAATAATCATGAAAACTGGTGATCTCATGCTGCGTGGCTCAATAAGAAGCAAATGCTTTTGCTTCTTAAAATTAGACTCTTTAGAATCAATCTTATCTTCTGCATCAGAAACACATACAAAAAATAAACATATCAGAATGAAACCAACGCTATGGCAATAGCTCATCTAGTAAATTTTCTCATTAATATGCCAATGATCAAGACAAGCTATTGAATGAATATAAAAAAGATTATTGCGATACTCGTATTGCTCTTTTCCTTTAATTCTTATGATCACTTATCTAGACGGTTTTTTAGCGGAGCTTCTTCCCGGAAGGTTAACCATCGATGTTAGTGGATTAGGCTATGAGGTTTTAGTGCCGCTCTCCACAAGTGATACGATGCCATCCATAGGAGAAAAGGTCCGCATACTAACTCACATGCATGTCCGGGAACAGGAGCACACACTCTATGGTTTTGCCACTAATGACGAAAGGAACCTGTTCCGTTTACTAATCACTCGTGTGTCTGGAATCGGTCCAAAACTTGGACTAGCAGTATTAAGTGGGATGTCCGTTGACCAGTTTAAGAATGCCGTGATTCACGGAGATACTCCCATTCTCTCAAAAATCAGTGGCCTGGGAAAGAAAACAGCTGAGCGAATAATTCTTGAATTAAAAGATAAGGTCGGAGTTACGGCAGTCTGGACCGCAGCTAAAGAAGAATCTCATGGAGTGAAAGGAATCATTAATGACGCAGTACTCGCATTAATTTCTCTAGGTTATAAACAAAGTGAAGCAATTAAAGCAGTCAATAAAATTGCAGATTCAAATACAGATCCGATTAATTCTGACGAGTTAATTCGTGCTGCCCTGCGAAGCATGAAGTAATGCACTTCTATACATTTATTATCACTCAAAAATGACAACAATGGGGGCAACTGCAAATGCCACTGCCAAGGAACGGATTAATGCCATTCGAAAGGCTTTTCCGGAATCAGGTCTCTTCGCAAATAAGAAATGGAGAATATCCTCAGAGCCACTTACTCTACCAAAGAAAATCACAAAGGAACTCAATTCTCTCGGTCATCTATTGGCCAATTTTCTTAAAGCTTCCAATACAATTTATAATCAGAGCGTTAAAAACAAAGCGCCGGACTGGATATGCTCTTATCTTGATGCAGGTAAACCTGCCGACTTAATTGAAAAGGGCCGCCATAAAACATTTAAGCACTCTTTGCCCAGGATTATTCGCCCTGATCTAATATGGACTGAGGATGGCTTTGCAATCACAGAGCTTGATAGTGTCCCTGGAGGAATCGGCCTTACGGCCTGGTTAAACCAAACCTACTCAGCTTTAGGTTATGATGTTTTAGGGACTTCAACGGGAATGCTGGATGGCTTTGCTTCTATACTGCCACAAGGAGCCGATATCCTGATAAGTCAAGAATCCTCTGAATATCGACCTGAAATGGAATGGTTATCCGAAGAGCTCAATGGTCATTTCAGTTCAATTAATTTCAATGTTATCGATGCAGAAAAGTATCAAATAAGCGATCGGGCCGTTTATCGTTTTTTTGAGCTTTTTGATCTTGAGAATATACCCTCAGCTAATAATTTATTTGAAGCCGCAGCAAATAACCAAATCGATATCACTCCTCCATTCAAACCACACTTGGAAGAAAAAATGTGGAGCGCTTTGTTTCATTCACGGCCTCTGCTGAATTACTGGTCATCACAAATAAGACAAAATCATTTAAAACGATTATCTGATTATTTCCCCTTCAGCTGGATAATAGATCCGAGCCCAATACCTCATCATGCAGAGTTGCCAAGTTTAGGTATCAATGATTGGCGCCAGCTTGCTGAATTTTCGCAAAAGGAAAGAAATTTAGTAATGAAAATCAGTGGTTTCTCAGAATTGGCTTGGGGAAGTCGTAGCGTTCGAATCGGTAGCGACATGCCTGCAAATGAATGGAAAGAAACCATCGAATTAGCTACAAATGATTTTCCTGAAAGGCCATGGATCATGCAAAGATTCAAGAAAGCGCGCGTCTTCGAACATAGTTATTGGGATGAAGTAACGGAAAAGAGTCTATCGGTTGATGTGAGAGCAAGGATCTGTCCGTATTATTTTCTAAGTGAAGAAAATTCCTCAAATTGCAAAGCAGAGCTTGGAGGAGTCATGGCAACGCTAGTGCCTTCTGACAAGAAAATCATCCATGGCATGAGCGAAGCTATTATCGTTCCATGTGTTCAAGAAACTTAGAGTCATATTCTCAACCTATTCGGAATCGCTTATTTCACTGGTTTTATTTTTTCAGCCTCAACAATCTCAGCAACGATTGAACTATTCGGAATATTCACTGAATTGTTCGAATCCGTCTCTATCTGGGTTGTTACTGGGCCAACTGATACCACTTTGCCTTCGAGCTCGTCATTTCCCTTGATTTTTATTTTAGTTCCGACCGGATAAAGGTCCCTGGCATAGACTCCAGAAGCAATGTTCTGTGCTAAAGGACGCATCCCGAGCCCAAGAGCAAGCGCCGTAGCTATGGCAGCTCCAAGCAATAATATCTCAACAGTATGTCGTATAAGAGTCGTATCTACGCCTAAAGTATCAATTGCTATCGTCATGACCAGAACCAGTATGAAGGCATAGACGAGGTTCGCCAAAGCACCAGCATAGTCCAGGCCTACTTTCTTGGCTCCATTAATCACAAAGCCTCTAACGAGGTCGCCTATAATAAAACCAGCTACTGATATAATTAGAGCCGTAATGGCCTGAGGCAAGAAACTCACTAATCCACTCAGAGGTGCTGAAATCTGCTCAAGCCCAAGTGATCGAGCAGAAGAACTCAAGAACATGATTATAAGAATCCAAAAAAGGCTCTTACTCACAATAATTGAAAAAGGTGCATGAGTATTCGCACGGACAAAGATCCCCGAAAAACCTGATCTCTGAATAATTTGGTTATTTTCAAATTTCTCCTTTAACAGACCACCAAACTTTTCTAAGAGGAACCGTGTCCCTCGTGCTACGAGAGTTGAAATAATTACCCCAACTAATAAAAGAATAATGGCGGTCAGTAATTTCGGTATGAAAGCCGTAAATTCATCAACCATTTGATTCAATTGAACTAATAGAGAATTACCCCAACTCTTCTGGGTCTCTGGTGCGGCTTGGGCTAGCAATGTCATCATTGGTCTTGTATTAAAGGTTAATCAATTATTCGTTATCTACACGATCATTTTCGTGCTCTGCGATATTCGCTGAGCCGTTAGTTAAATTCGCACTTTTGGCGGCGCCAACAAATGCTAAAGCCAATTCAGCTGTACCCACCCCAATCGTTTTAAATAGAAAACTAATAGAATGTTTCGCGACGACACTGAATTTTGCTTTCTGAACAATTCGGTCAATCCTTTTTAAATCTTCAATAGTTAAATCTCGCGGCACCCTAGCTGCTTCAGAATCAATTTGGGTACCATCTAAGGATGAACCTTCCTCCTTAAAAATATTTAGGATTTGCGCATCCTGTTCAAGAAATTGTGCATCACTTATCATGCCTCTTCTAGCTCCTCCCCAGTATCCAAATCATTATATATTTGCTTAAATTTCTCCTGCGCACGATATAATCTCATCTTAGTAGCGCTCAACCCGATTTCAAGAACATCAGATATTTCCTGAAGGCTTAGCCCGGAAACATATCTTAGTGTTACGAGGCGACAATCTTCACCGCTCATCTTGGCAATGACTTCATGAACTTTTCCGGTCAGTGCATTTTTCATTCCAGGATCTTCGCGAGCAATTTCATCCTGTGTCATTTCTTCTACCAGCTTCGCATGATTCTGACTGCGACGAGCATCTCTTCTACGGGTTTCGATGCAACGATTATAGACGATACGATAAAGCCAAGTCTTAAAAGCTGAACGGCCTTCGAATTGACCAATCTTATGAAACACCTGCAAGAATGCATCTTGGCAAGCTTCTTCAGCATCTTGAACAGAACCGAGCATTTTTAAACAACTTCTATAGACTAAAGGTTCATGACGCCTCAACAGTTCTCGGTATGCAGTAACGTCGTAAGGTAACTCAGTCTTACACCGAGCAACCAATTCATCATCAGTTAACGCATCCACGGCAGATTCTTATGAGGCTGTCCCTGAATAGATTGTAAAATCAATTATCATAAAATTAACCTTACTCACTATTTAGATGTCATTAACCCCACCAAAGGTCACAAACTGATCACTATTTTTTAGTCACCAGAATACTACAATTATTAAGATCAATACTTTAGATCAAATAGAAATAAAAAACTTACTAATAATGATCTTTTTTCACTGATAATTGCAAATTAAGCTTCTTCGGGTCATCAACTCCCCATAATCCCTCAATACTATTTCAAAATTTCTTCCTTAAATATTACTCTACATAGAATTCATAGCTGATTATAAAATAAAACGTAATTGGCGTACTCATAACCTTACTTACTGCGCAGTACTAAACTTGACACTTGAGACATGGTCTGGATCATAACCTTATTAAGATAAATGCGTATTCTATCCGGCATTCAACCAAGCGGCAGACTGCATGTGGGAAACTTCTTCGGCATGATGCAGCCTTCCATTCGTTTACAAGAAGAAGGGGAAGCCTTCTATTTTATTGCGGACTATCATTCATTGACAACGGTTCAAGATCCGATCGCCTTGAAAGAAAATGTCAGCAACGTTGCGATTGATTTTCTGGCATGTGGTTTAAACCCCAACAAAGCAGTTTTTTTTAAGCAGTCTGATGTCCCAGAAGTAACGGAGTTATCCTGGCTTTTGAGCACCGTAACTCCAATGAGGTTTCTTAATCGGTGTCATTCTTATAAAGATAAGACAGAACGTGGCCTTGAGGCAACGCATGGCCTATTTGCTTATCCAGTATTGATGGCAGCAGACATTCTTATCTATGACAGCAACGTTGTTCCTGTAGGCGATGATCAAAAACAACATCTGGAAGTGACTCGTGATATAGCAACTAAATTCAATAATCTTTACGGTGATGTCTTTGTGATTCCCGAACCAAAAATTCGAGAAGATAAAGCGCGGGTCCCTGGGCTAGACGGTCAAAAAATGAGTAAAAGTTATGGAAATATAATAGAAATATTTGGTGAGGAAAAAGCTACAAGAAAAAAAATCATGTCCATCACAACTGATTCGACTCCAGTCGAAGATCCCAAAGATCCATCGAATTCTATCATTGTAGATCTTTTTAGCTTAGTTGCATCGGATCAACAATTAGAAGAAATGAAAGATGATTTTTCGAAAGGGGGCGTTGGTTATGGAGACTTTAAAAAACGTTTGTTTGAAGATTTTTGGGATTATTTTGAGCCCATGCGTGCAAAAAGAAACGAGCTCTGTGAGGATCCTCAATACATTGAAAACATTCTTAAAGAGGGTGCTGCTCGGGCAAGGGAAGCCGCCTCTGCCACATTAAAAAGGGCTCGCCATTCTTGTGGTATTACTTCGTGATAAATTCCCAGCAGTTAATTCTACAAATAATAAAATGATGAATTGATACTTGCCAAGATAATATACAGTATTAGCATTCTCACCCCAATCCAGATAATTAAATAATAGAGGAAAGCCCATACTTGGCATGTTTGAAGAAGAAGAAGAAGAAGAAGAAGATAACGGTGGCGATTACAGACGCCGACGCGACGAACCCCTTTATACAGAAAAGATATTTTCTGACCGTAAAGTTTTTTTTGTTGATCTGAAAGCGAATGATCGTGGACGTTTTCTTAAAATTACAGAAGACGTTAGAGGAAGACGTGACACCATCATGGTCCCTGAAGAAAGCTTGCAGGAGCTAATTGATGCATTGCAAAATGTTTCAGATTATCTGAAGAACGAAGATTAAGTTTATTGTAAATTTTTGCTTTCACACAACGCTCAATCCCACAAATAAACCAGTGTGATTGTAAACAATACAAACTTTGAAGTTCTCTGTGAAACAGAGGATTTCATTGTTGTAAATAAGCCTGCCCCATTACTCGTACATCCTTCCGTTCCTGGCAATCCGCCAACGCTTTTAGATGGCCTCAAAGATCTCCTAGCCTATGACATCGCGAACGGAGCGCGATTATCAATAATCAATCGATTAGACAGAGAAACTAGCGGCATTGTGATTGTCGCAAAAAATAAAACCACAGCTAGGGAATTTGGTATTGCCATGCAACAACGCCAAATAACAAAAGAGTATTTGGCGCTTGTTCATGGAACACCTCAAGAAAAAAAAATTACTGTCGAGGCGCCTATTTTAAGAGCGGGAGATGTAGGAGAATCTAAAATATGGGTAAAACAAATCCCACATCCTGATGGAAAGCCTAGCATCACTAAATTTGAATTAATCGAAAAAATCGGATCCTTTTCCTTATTGAAAGCAATTCCCGAAACCGGTCGAATGCATCAAATCCGAGTCCACTCATTACATGTCAATCTCCCTATTGTTGGCGACAAAATTTACGGTGTGAATGAAAGCTGTTATCTCAAATTCATTGAAACCGGATGGACAAAAGAATTAGAATCTGAGCTTATCCTGCCTCGTCAAGCATTACACTGTCACCGAATGTCACTAGAAGGGGTTGGGAAATGGGAAGCTCCAGTACCAAACTCATTTAAAACTTGTCGAGCCGCTTCTTGACCGCCGGTATTCCGCCCCCTAAGATTCCAATCGCTTCACAAACTAAGGAATGAATATACACGAATACCAAGCCAAGGAGCTATTTGAGCAATTTAATGTGCCCTCACCACAGGGACGCGTCGCTGAAACGGCGGCGCAAGCTCAAAAAATTGCAGAAGAGCTTACCGGACAAGTTGTAATAAAAGCTCAAATACATGCTGGAGGTCGGGGAAAAGGTAACTTCAAAAATGGTTTCGAAGGTGGTGTACACTTATCTGAAAGTGCAGAAGAAATTGGGGCAATTGCCAAACAAATGATTGGCCAAGTTTTAGTAACACACCAAACAGGTGACTCTGGTAAAGTCGTCAACAAAGTCATGGTTGCCCAGGCCGTAGACATTTCAAAAGAATATTATCTGGCTATACTTATGGACAGAGAAAGCCGCGCACCCGTAATCGTAGCCTCCACAGAGGGTGGAGTAAACATTGAAGATGTGGCCGAAAAAACCCCCGAAAAAATAATCCGCGAAACTATACATCCTTTGGCTGGCCTCCAACCTTATGAAATTCGAAAAATCTCATCCAATCTGGGGTTTGCTGGAAACACTGCCAAACAGTTCGGAAAATTGTTAAAAGCTCTCTATAAACTCTTTATATCATGCGATTGTTCGTTAGTTGAAATTAACCCTTTAGTTACGACGCCTGACGGTCAAGTCCTAGCACTAGATGCAAAATTTGGTTTCGATGACAATGCTCTATACAGACAACCTGAAATTGAAGCCTTACGTGATCCTTCGGAAGAAGATCCAAGAGAAGTTGCGGCCTCAGAATTTGGTTTGAATTATATCGGCCTTGATGGAAATATCGCATGCTTAGTCAATGGTGCCGGACTAGCAATGGCAACAATGGACATCATCAAACATTTTGGTGGAGAGCCCGCTAACTTTTTAGATGTGGGAGGAGGTGCAACCGAAGAACAAGTCACAAATGCTTTTAAAATCATTCTGGGAGACCCAAATGTGAAAGGTATTCTGGTCAATATTTTTGGTGGCATAATGGATTGTGATGTAATTGCAAATGGAATTGTTGGGGCATGCAAACAGGTAGATTTAGACATTCCGCTAGTGGTTCGTCTTGAGGGTAATAATGTAGAAGCGGGGAAACAAACACTGGCAAATTCTGGAGTCAATTTAATCGCGGCCGATGATTTATCTGATGCTGCCGAAAAGGCTGTCCAAGCCATCAGTGCTTGATCATTAAAAACTAATAAATTTAACTTAAAATCCTTTAAATTGGCCGACAATAACGACATCCCTCTACGCTTTTCGCGTCGCTACTCAATGGGACATCGGCTCATCAGTGGAGCTGCTCCGAATTGTAAGATTCCTCATGGACATGATGAAATTGTGACTGTTGAAATTGCCAGTGAAAATAATCGGAAACTCGATACTGATACTAATATGCTTGTCGAATTTGAAGATGTGAAAGGTCTTTGGTTTGATTGGCTTGACGGATCCGTTGACCATAGCTTTCATGTCAGTTCAAAAGACCCTATCATTACCTATTTCAAAGACAATGAACCTGACCTTTTGTCTCGACTTCTCATTACACCTGGTGACCCTACAACCGAAATCAGATCTGCTTGCTACTACGCAAAGCTAAGCTCTTTTCTTAAAACCAAGGATGAAGATTTAATTTGTGCTGGGCTACAAATTCAAGAAACCCCAACAAATGCCGTTAGGTTTAACTGTACTGATATAACTAAATTCTTGCCCATTGATGATAATCATTGGTGGAACCGTCCTGACCTTTCAATTAACGATTTATAACACCTGTTTACTATGTCTATCTTAGTGCAACCAGATACAAAAGTTCTTATACAAGGAATTACCGGTGGATTCGGGGCTACGCATGCGCAGCTCAGCTTAGAATACGGAACCCAAATAGTCGCAGGAGTCACTCCTGGCAAGGGGGGACAGGTCTTTGAAGACAAAGTTCCAATATTCGACACCGTAGACGAAGCCATGAATGAAACAGGAGCAAAAGTTTCAGCAATCTTTGTTCCCCCTGCATTCGCTGGTGATGCCATTATGGAATCTGTAGATGCGGGCATGGACCTCATTGTAGCAATTACCGAAGGCATACCGGTTGCGGACATGATGCGAGTGCGCTCAATGATGGAAGCTAATCATTCTAGGCTTATTGGACCAAACTGTCCTGGAATTGTGACACCAGGAGATGGGCCCGAGTCGTCCGGAGGGTGCCGAATTGGCATAGCCCCAGGGTACATTCACAAAAAGGGTTCAGTCGGAGTTGTCTCTCGTTCTGGAACACTAACTTATGAAGCTGTTTGGCAAACAACCCTTCTTGGACTCGGTCAGAGCACTTGTGTTGGAATTGGAGGAGACCCTATCAACGGGACCAGTCATTTGGATATACTAAAACTATTTAATGATGACCCAGACACCGAATCAATAATCATGATTGGGGAGATTGGAGGCAGCGCTGAGGAAGAAGCTGCGGCCTGGGCCAAAGAAAATTGCAATAAACCCATAGCTGCCTTCATTGCTGGAGCAACAGCTCCTCCTGGTCGAAGAATGGGTCATGCCGGAGCCATTATTTCTGGTGGCAAAGGAACTGCCTCGGCAAAAAAGGAAGCTTTGAGAGAGGCGGGTATCGCTGTAGCAGAAACTCCATCAGAAATGGGTTCAGCTTTAGCTAATATTTTGTGAAAAAAATTAACAAAGTTTGATGATTTGCTGTTAAAAAGCCTAAAACTTTAAACTGCGTATCAGAGAGGTATAAAAGCCCTTTGCAAGTGTCCGCCTCTTCGATATTCTTCTCGCCCCATCTTACATAAATATTTAAAAGAGCTAATTTAGTATCCCCCCAATAACAATAATCATGGCATTAGCAGCAAAAGGACTAGAAGGAATCATAGCCAACGAATCCAAGCTCAGTAACGTTCAGGGCCAAGAAGGTAAATTATCCTATCTCGGCTATACTATTGACGATCTTGTCGAAAATACCTCCTTTGAAGAGATTCTTTACTTGCTTCATCGCGGACAATTACCGAACCGCGAAGAATTGGATGCACTAACTTCAACATTACGCGCTAACAGAAATCTTCCTCAAGGAATCATAGATTTTCTTAAAGCATCGCCTAAAGATGCCGGCCCAATGGACATTATACGTACCGGTGTATCGATGCTTGGACTGTATGATCAAAGGGGGGATCATCAGAACCGAACACTGAATGAAGAGCGTGCATTAGCAATCGTTGCCAAGATCCCGCTAATAGTCGCTGCGTTTCACCGCTGTCGACAAGGTTTGGAAATTATCGAGCCTAGGGATGATCTTAGTGAAGCTGCTCACTTTTTGTATCTTATTAATGGAGAAGCGCCTTCTGATGATGCAGCAAAAACACTCGACGTTGCTTATATATTACATGCTGATCATGGGATGAATGCATCAACATTCAGTTCTCGAGTCACCATTGCAACTCTAAGTGATATTTATTCCTCCATCACTTCAGCGATCGGAACTCTAAAAGGCCCTCTGCATGGTGGAGCAAATGAAGGAGTCATCCAAATGCTGGAAGAAATTGGTTCTGAAGATGCCGTGGATTCATATGTTGAAGGCAAACTTGAGCG
The DNA here is from genome assembly GCA_018675395.1 of Akkermansiaceae bacterium. Taxonomy (GTDB): domain Bacteria; phylum Verrucomicrobiota; class Verrucomicrobiia; order Verrucomicrobiales; family DEV007; genus EC70. The sequence continues at coordinate 2,067 of JABGYE010000360.1, read as the reverse complement.
CAAAGAAAAAATAATGGGTATCGGTCACCGGGTCTACAAGGTACTTGATCCACGAGCACCACACCTGCGAAAAATGGCAATTAAGCTAACAGAAGAACTTGGCAATCCAAAATGGATCAATATGTCGGAACGCATAGCGAACATCATGAAAGAGCGCAAAGGGCTGAATGCTAATGTCGATTTTTATTCTGCGACAGTTTATTACAGTCTAGGAATACCAACGGATCTATTTACCCCTATATTTGCCATTAGCAGGGCAAGTGGATGGACCGCTCAAGTATTAGAACAGCTTGATGATAACCGCCTTTATCGTCCACTGACAGATTATATCGGACCTGATTCTCAACCTCCGATACTTCCCATTGAGGAGCGTTCTTAACACTTCTCAATAAAATTATAATTTTCTCATTTTCTTATCTGAAAAGGGGCAAACCTATACTAGGATAAGCAATCTCTCTAGTCCTGTCCTAGTAAAATGGTTAGTTATAACAATCACGCATCTTACATTCAAGCAATCCGTGAACAGGTATCAACTGTCGTTGTTGGTCAAAATGACGTAGTAGAGCGCTTGCTCATTGCTCTCTTCACTAGCGGGCATATTCTGCTCCAAGGGATGCCAGGACTTGCAAAGACTCTCCTAGTAAATGCTCTCGGCAAAGCTATTCACTTAGATTTCTCTAGAATTCAATTTACTATCGATTTATTACCATCGGACATTCTCGGCTCCGAAATTCTTGACCAAGCGAGTGGACAATTCACTACACATAAAGGCCCTGTATTTACTAACCTTCTTCTTGCAGATGAAATAAATCGCGCAGCTCCAAAAGTTCAAGGAGCGCTACTAGAAGCAATGCAAGAGCGCAAAGTTACCATCGGAGACAATACGTGTCGTCTTCCGGTGCCCTTCCTTGTTATTGCAACACAAAATCCCATCGAACAAAGTGGTACATTTGAATTGCCCGAAGCTCAACTCGATCGGTTCATGTTATGTCATCGGCTCCAATATCCAACCCCAGTCGAAGAAGAGGAAATTTTAACTAGGAACTTGAATCTTGGCATTCAAAAAGAAGAGGGAGGAGCCGTGGCCAACACTGAATTTGATGTTGTTTCCGAAGATCCTGTCGGAGAACCTAAGGACTTAATTTCCGTAATTGATGCCGTACACAAAATCCACGTTAGCGAAGTCTTCATTAAACATGTCGTTGAGCTCATTAGTCGAACCCGGAATCATTCACATATTGAACTCGGAGCAAGTCCCAGAGCTGGTATAGCACTCATTAAAGGTGCACGGGCACGAGCGCTCATTCATGGTCGAGACTACGCAATACCTGAAGATTTGTTTGCGTTAGCTGAGGATGTCCTCCTGCACCGTATGCGCCTCAATTACGAAGCTTTAGCCGAAGGTATGAGTACTATAGATGTCTTAGAAGATATTCTAAAAACTATGGGATAATATCATTTATAATTATCTCATCCATTTTGGCGCCGAATTCTATTCTGCAGATGACTGAAAAATTCCTCGATTCCTGCGATCCAATTGATTCACGACAATTCATCATCGCAATAAAGAAATTGGCCGATGATATAGGATACGGTAGCGACCGGTCTACGTTTCTCGGATCTGGAATAGAGTATGTACAATCAAGAGCCTATCAGATTGGCGACCCTATCAAATCAATAGATTGGAAAGTCACTGCCCGTACAGGAAAATTTCACGTTAAGGAATACGAAGCCCCAAAACAAATGCCCATTTACTTGCTCATCGATACATCCGCTTCGATGACAATTTCTTCCACACATATTAGTAAGTACGCAGCTGCCATAAGAATCGCTGGAGGGATCGCATTCGCCGCATTGGATCGAATAAGTCCAGTCGGGGTGATCGGAGCAGGGGGTCGTGATTTATTTGTGAAGCCGAGTCTATCTGCTGACCGCATACTGCAATGGATACTCAAACTAAGGTCCTATCGTGTCGATGAACCAACCCGCGTTGGTGCTCGTTTATCCGAGCTCATGCCAATTTTACCAAGCCGATCTATGATTATTGTCATATCTGATCTGCACGAT
>JABGYE010000282.1:0-10129 GCA_018675395.1 Akkermansiaceae bacterium | reverse complement strand
TTCTTTTTGATTAAGCGTTTCAGTAGATTTAATCTGCTCTCACTTTTCGCGATGGGTTGCAGTTCAAACTTTTCAGGTATGACGGGTAGGTGTTTGATTCCCCATGGAAGTTTTTTGCCATTTGGCCCTGATGGCATTTTTAATTCAACGAGATGTCCAACGGCTGAAGAAATTAATGCATTATCGCTTTCGAAGTAGGTGTTTCTATCTTTGCCCCTTTTCTCAAATTTGCCTAATTCCTTGGATAATACTCGAGCAAGGTCAGTGGCGACGCTTGGTTTTTCTGCAATTATGAGAGTTTTTGACATCTTAAGAAGGCGAACCTAGGACGGATTTCTAAGATTTTTCAAACAGGTTTCTTCAGATATTTAATTTTTTTTATATCGGAAGGTAGATAATAGGGGGTAGCAAGTGGAGTTTCATGATGCTGAAAACCCTAGAAAACAAGACATTTCTATATCATTTTCCGATCGATATAATCAATGATTCTGATGATAATCCCTCTACTAATTTTTTTTCGTACAGAGAGCTTTCGGCTAAGAACAAGAGCTTCGAATGTTTCGAACTTCGCGTTTTAACGAATAGTTGCGATTGATTCTGAGATCATTGCCTCGGTTACTTTGTCAGTGAGTTCGGGCTTTCCTAACTCATGAAGAGCGACAAAACGGATCTGACCATTTTTAAACTTTTTGTCAGCTCTCATAATGTTTAATATCGAATCTGTAGATATTTCTTTATCTAAAGTGACTGGTAAATTGAATTTTATGAGGGCGTTTTTTATGCGGTAACTTTGCTCTGAAGACAAATTAAAGAGTTCAGATGAAATAAAATTTGCACATATTAGCCCTAAGCTAATTGCTTCGCCGTGCAGGAATTCTCCATAACCGCCTGCTGCTTCTATGGCATGACCGATGGTGTGCCCGTAATTGAGGTGGGCTCTTGTCCCGAGGGTTTCCTTTTCATCCTCTTCCACTACTCTTGCTTTTATCTGTGCGTTTTTTGCTATTAATGAATCCAGATTTGAGGCCCTCGTTACATTCATTATTTCTTCAAGCATGTCACTGTCGCGGATCGCAGCGTGTTTAATTGCTTCAGCAAAACCTTCATTAAATTCTCGTTCTGGCAATGTTTGCAAAGTCGTAGTGTCTGCTATTACGAGTTTTGGTTGATGGAATGCTCCGATTAGATTTTTCCCCTCAGGCGCATTAACTCCAGTCTTTCCTCCTATCGAACTATCGACTTGAGAGACAATGGTTGTGGGTATTTGAATTAATGGAATCCCACGATAAAAAACGGATGCTACTAATCCGGCCAGATCGCCGATGACGCCTCCACCAAGAGCGATCACAAAGCTGTGCCTGTCATGTCCTGCCACTATCATTTTTCTGCATATTTCTTCAACTTGCGATAGTGATTTACTGGATTCGCCAGCGGGAACGGTGACCTGATCACTTTTTATTCCGGCACTATGGAGTGATTGTTGGACCTGCTTTGCATAGAGTGGAGCGACATTGGAATCGGATATTATTACACATCGTTGAAGGCTCAGCAGTTCAGCGATCTTTTTTCCGCAATCATCGAGAATGTTCTGACCAACAATTATTTGATAATTGTTGGGAGGGTTCAGGTTGACCCGTATTGATGTTGGGGAGCTATTCATTGTCGGGCAAAATTATCAGGTCCGCGATCTTTTTAATTGCTAAATTTGGATCGTCTTTCTTTTCAAGGCAAACGTTTTGAAATCCCTTTTCCCGTTTAAACCATGTCATTTGTCGTTTTGCATAGTTTCTAGAGGATTGTTGTATCGAATCGATGCACTCTGCTTGAGATATTTTTCCCTCTAAGTAGAGCCGAGTCTCCTGAATTCCAATTGCCTTTTTTGCTGTGTCCGAAATGTTTTCTGGCAATGAATTAATTTCATTAATGAGGCCATCCTTTACCATTTGTTCGACTCTTAGATTGATTCGGTCGTAAAGTTCTTGCCTCGGACGCTGCAGTACAATGCCATTAAATTTGGGATTGCGGTTTTCCCATTCATTTTTAATTTCTGACATTGGTCTATTTGCAAGGATGCTGATTTCTATTGCACGGGTAACGTATCTTCTATTCTTCAAATTGATCTGGGAGGCTCCCACGGGATCGCATTTCTCCAATCTACTTATTAATTCTTCATGGCTCATTTTATTGAGGTCCTCTCTCAGTTCATGATCGGCTGGCGGGAGGTTTGATAGTCCATGAGTGAGGCTTTTTATGTAGAGACCGCTCCCGCCCACTATGATTGGTGTTTTACCTCTATCAGAAATATCTTTGATCTGATGATTTGCCATTTCTGAATAGCGAGCGGCATTACAATCCTCTTGCAGTTCTAGGGCCCCATACAGATGATGTTTAATCTGGTCTAATGCTATTTGTTCAGGGGAGGCTGTGACTATTTCAATTCCTTTGTATATTTGGAAAGCATCAGAATTCACTATTTCGCCGCCAATGTTTTTGGCAATCGAAAGAGCTATGGAACTTTTTCCAGTTCCTGTTGCGCCAACCAAGTATAGCGGCAGCATGGGATATAATGCTTATAGTAAAAGAGCTTTTAATCCGAGGTCTTGCCTCTGCTCTTGGCTCCGTTCACTATGATTTTTCTTTCCATATACTCATGATCGTGTAGTTCCTGAGCTGCTTTCGTCGCGGCGTCAATATTGTTCATTTCAACAAATGCATAACCCTTTGACCGAGAATTGCGGCTGTGCCTGACAACTTCAGCGCTTCTGACGTCGCCGAACTTTTCAAATAACTCAATAAGATCTTCGTCACTTGTCTGGTATGAAATGTTACCAACGTATAATCTTTCAGAAGTGACTGGTATCTTTTCTGGAGGACGCGACTGTCCAGTTTGTTTTCTATTTGGTGTGGCTCTCTTTTTAGAGTTGTTCCTGTTCTGGGGTCTTTGCTTCTTGTTGTTCTTAGTCTTTTTTCCTCCTAATCCGAAAAGATTTAAAAGTCTTTGGAATAGAGATTTTTTCTTAGGCTTTCTGGGGACTTTTTGTTTTACGAATCTGCGATTCCTGCGAGGGTTTGATCCTGAGTTGCGGTTGCGGTTGCGGTTGTTGCGGTGGCCAGATTGTCTTGATTCTGCCATAATATTTTTTTGTGGGTTGAGTATTGTTTTTGGTTTGGCAGGAGGTTTGGAATGTTGCTGAATGTAGCAATTACTGTTGCTGTCTTTTCGAGATCGCAGCCGATTTCCCTTAACGCTTTCGTTAGTTTCTGCCGTTTATTGTTATTATGAAAGCTACTATTACTATGTCTCGTAGCGTTCTTCACGTGGATGCTTGCCAGTTTACCTCTTCGGAAAAATGCTGAAGGTATTGATAATGTTACAATGGAGTTCATTGTGAGGATCCTAGTGAGTTAGCTTTCTTCTTGAACATAGTCAGAGAGCGCATGGCGGCAAGGTCTTTTAAAAATATCCAGAGAGCCCAAATTTATATTTGAAACAATTTTAGTCCTGTAATTTACACTGCGGCAGTGGCTTATGGGTTAATTCTGTTTTTTTGCTGTTTTCTTGTGGATATTGGTTGGAACCAATTGTTGCACTGATGCTTACGATAGTTAAGTTTACTAAAATTTTAAAAATGCGAAGTCTTTTCAGGTTTTATCATGTTTTACCGCTGGTAGTTCTATATGTTTTTATAGGATCTTGTCCAGTTGATCAGGCCATGGGAAATCAGAAATTTGATGTGGATTCATATATCGTTGTTGATTTGCATTCGAAAAAAATTCTGTCGGCCCGTGAGATAAACAAAAAACGCCAAGTGGCGAGTTTAACTAAGATTGCAACAGCGGTTGTAGTTTTGGACTGGGCCAAGGCCACAGGCACTGACCTTGGTCAGAACATAATCGTTCCTCAGAGCGCTTTGTCTATTGGAGGACCTAATCAATTAAAGCTTAGGCCAGGTGATCAGGTCAGTATTCGTGATGCTCTATACTGTTCAGTGTTAGGATCGAATAATTGGATGGCTGAAGCTTTGGCCTACCATGTCGGAAAAGATTTGCTTGTGCGTGGCGGTAAAAGCGGAGACCCCGTTAAGGAGTTCGTAAAGCACATGAATGCTTTAGCTGCTGAGCACGGTTCCAGATACACAAGATTCATCAATCCTCATGGGATGGACCATCAGGGTAAGGTCCCTTATTCAACTGCGAGCGATGTCGCACGCTTGACGATTTGCGCAATGGGGAAGGCGGCATTTTCTTTTATTTGTTCACAGGCAGAGAGGAAAGTGTCTATTGTATCTGTCGGAGGAAGGAAAGAGTTCATTGTTAAGAATACAAACAAGATTTTAAACGTTGATGGGATTGATGGAGTGAAGACTGGATTAACATCTAGGGCGGGGCCTTGTCTCGTTGTTACTGCGGCAAAGCAACCCATCGTTAGTGAGCTTGCCGATGGTAATAAACAAGTCACGCCACGACGTCTCGTTGTTGTTGTTCTTGGTGCTTCAGATCGTTTTGGGGCAGCGCGTTCTCTTCTTTTAAGGGGTTGGCAAAAATTTGAATTATGGAACCGTAGTGGGAGACAGATTCGTGACCGGTCTGAACTTTTATCAATATCGAAAGAATAACGTGCGCTTATACCTATTTACTGCTCAATTCAAACACTAAACAAGAACCCACAAAGTTTATGGACCAACTGATCCAACTGTTACAAGGAAACGCACGGCATAGCATTGCTGATTTGTCTGATCTGATGAATTTGTCAGAGGAAGAGGTCGAGTCAAAGATTGCTGAATTGGAGGAGTCAGGTGTCATATTGGGCTATGCCGCTGTAGTTGATTCGGATAAGATCAATGATGGGGGTGGGGTTTCTGCTTTCATTGAAGTGAAGCTCACGCCAGAAAGGGGCGGGGGATTTGATAGACTGGCTGCTAGGATTGCAAAGTTTGATGAGGTCGAAAGTTGCATGCTTATGAGTGGTGCTTATGACCTTTCGGTGGTCATAAGTGGCAGTTCTTTAAATGAAGTGGCAAGTTTTGTTGCTGAAAAATTGAGTACGCTTGAAGGAGTAATTTCAACGGCTACCCATTTTCAGCTCAAAACCTATAAATCCAATGGCTTTTTGGCCAGAGTTGAGAGTTCGGGTCAAAGATTGCCAGTGAGCCCTTAACTGTTTTTAACTGCATTTGTACGGGGTAGATCCATGTCGCTAAGTAACAAGCTTTCTAATCAAGTAAAGAACATTCCCAGATCTGGGATTCGTGATTTTTTTGAGCTTGTGCTAGGTAGAGATGATGTAATATCGCTCGGAGTAGGAGAGCCGGATTATTCAACTCCTTGGCACATTAGAGAGGCTGCTATCTATTCACTGGAAAAAGGTGAGACGAGTTATACTTCGAACTTAGGATTAGAAAAATTAAGGGAATCCATTAGCCGTTATGTTTATCATTCTTTTGAAGTCGACTACGACTCGAGCTCTGAAATTTTGGTCACGGTAGGAGTTTCCGAAGCGCTTGACTTGTCGTGCAGGGCTTTACTTAATCCAGGAGACGAAGTGATATATCACGAACCCTGTTACGTTTCCTATGACCCTAGTATTCGTTTGGCTTATGGAGTCCCAGTCCCTGTCTCTGCAACTGTTGAGGATGGGTTTTCAGTGAAGGCAGAAGAGATTGAAAAGTTAGTAACTCCTAACACGAGAATATTAATATTAAATTTTCCAACTAATCCGACCGGAGCAGTCATGGAGAAAGAGGAGCTCCAGAAGATTGCAGATATCTGTATAGCGAATGATCTGATAGTTATCACTGATGAAATATATAGTGAGATAGTTTATGATGATGAATATAAGCATGTTTCAATCGCTTCTCTTTCCGGGATGAAGAACCGTACAATTCTTTTGCATGGTTTTTCGAAGGCCTATGCAATGACCGGTTTCCGCCTCGGTTATTCTTGTGCTCCTCCTGAGATCACTGAGGCGATGATGAAGATTCACCAATATTCTATGTTATGCGCGCCGATAACAAGTCAAGTGGCTGCTATTGAAGCCCTAGAGAATGGTTCAAAGGCAGTAGAGAAAATGCGGCAAGACTACAAAAAGCGCAGAGATCTGATAGTGAGAGAATTCAATGATATGGGGCTGCCATGTAATTTGCCAGGCGGAGCTTTCTATGCATTTCCTGATATCAGAGGGACAGGGCTTACGAGTAAAGAGTTTGCATCCGCATTACTAGAAAATCAGAACGTTGCGGCTGTGCCAGGCGATGCTTTTGGAGCGAGTGGTGAAGGTTTTTTGAGGTGTTGCTATGCCGCTGATGTAAAATTAATTAAATCCGCTTTGGATGGATTTCGAAAGTTTCTTGCAGATATTAAGTGATGAACGTTCTGGGTCAGGACCAGTTAAGCGAAGAGGATGGGGCAAGAAAGACGCTGGCTCATGTTTTGCCGATAGTGACCTTTTTGGGGCTAATGGCCCTAGTTCCTTTGTTGGAAATATTAGGGTTCGTTGTTGAGAATGATGAGATGTTTCCTTGGTACCGTCATGCACCAGAGCAGTGGCTCTATCCTGTGCAGGTGATTGTTTGCTTGTGTCTTATAAAGAAGTATTGGAAAAGGTATGACTTTGTCCCTCTTCGCGGAATGATTTTTGCGACTTTGATGGGAGTTGTCGGGATACTCGTGTGGATAATGCCAGGCTATTTATTTTCTGAAATGAATATGGAGGAAGGCTGGTGGAATTTTTTTGGTTTTACTGTTCGAGAGGGGGGATTTGATCCTGCTCAATTAGCTGGCGCTGATACTTTTATGTATTGGCTTTTGGTTGTGCTCCGTTTTGTACGGATGGTCGTAGTAGTCGCTATTATAGAAGAGGTTTTCTGGAGAGGCTTTCTTATGAGATACTTTCTTGATAAGGATGGAAATTACTGGCAACAGCCATTTGGAAAGTTTTCACTCAAAACTTATGCTCTGATTACTATTCTTTTTATGGTTGTTCATTCTCCCGCTGATTATTTTGGTGCTTTTATTTATGGTAGCATTGCGTATTGGGTTGCTGTGCGCACTAAAAGTTTGGCAGCATGTGTTTTGATGCATTCGGTGGCGAATTTTCTGCTTGGTTGCTACGTTATGTCTACTGGAGAATATGGATACTGGTAACGATGAAGATTGGAATAGCTCAATTAAATAATATTGTAGGTGATCTACCAGGTAATGCTGAAGTTATTGTTTCAGCATATAACCAATTAGTAGCTAAAGGAGCAGATGTTGTAATAACTCCTGAACTGTCACTGCCTGGCTATCCTCCAAGAGATTTGGTGTTTAAGTCGACTTTTGTTCCAAGAAACTTGGAGGCTCTTGACGGAATTATGGCAAAGGTGGGGTCTGTTCCTTTGCTCGTTGGGTATGTTGATTTCAACACGGAGGATGCTGGAAAGCCTTTCGAAAATGCAGTGGCGGTGCTTCAAGATGGGAATAAAACAGATAAGATTATCAAGTGCCTTTTGCCTACATATGATGTTTTTGATGAGGCTCGGTATTTTCAACCATCTAAAGAAGTTAAGCCTATAATGCTATCTGGCTTAAGTGTTGGCGTGACAATTTGTGAGGATGTTTGGAGTGAGGATTTCTTACCATCAAATTTATACGTCAAGGATCCGGCCGGCTCTTTAGCTGAGCAAGGAATCGATGTTCTTCTTAATCTTAGCGCATCGCCATTCCATTCTGAAAAACCAAAAGAACGCCATTCCATGCTTTCGTTTCTAGCTCGAAGAATTGGTGTTCCAGTTATTTATTGCAATGCAATTGGAGGCAATGACCAATTGGTTTTTGATGGTAATTCAGCAGGGTATTCATCCGGAGGAGAAGTGATAACGCAATGCTCCGGTTTTTGTGAGTGTTTAGAAATTGTAGACACGGAGGCTGATACTAAGGCGTACCAAGCTCCAGGCAGGCTTGAAGAATTGTACAATGCGTTGGTTTTGGGGTTGAGGGATTATATTCGTAAGTGCGGTTTTAAAAAAGTAGTCATTGGACTGAGCGGAGGTATTGATTCGGCGTTGACTGCGGCCTTGGCTGCCGCAGCGTTGGGGCCGGAAAATGTTCTTGGAGTTACGATGCCTAGTGAATTTAGTTCCGCTGGCAGTGTTGATGATTCTGAAATTCTTGCAAAGAACCTTGGAATTGCTTTTGAGAAGATTTCGATAGGCAAATCTTTTGAGTCTCTGAAAGATGATCTTAACTCAATTTTCAGTGAGGATGAAGAAGATATAACCGAAGAGAATATGCAGGCCAGGCTAAGGGGATTGCTACTAATGTCCATATCCAATAAGAAGGGATGTTTGCTTTTAACCACAGGCAATAAAAGTGAACTGGCTGTTGGTTATTGTACTATCTATGGTGACATGTGCGGAGGTCTGGCGGTCATTAGTGATCTTCCGAAAATGGCTGTTTATGAATTGTCTAGATGGATGAATCGTGAAGGACAGATCATTCCTCAGAATACCATTGATAAGCCTCCTAGCGCTGAGCTGAGGCCTGATCAGAAAGATCAGGACACATTGCCCGAGTATGAATTGCTTGATCAAATATTGGAAATGTATATTGATGATGCCTTGAGCGTTTCTGACATTATTGATAAAGGTTATGACAAGGAAACTGTGGATTGGATCTCCAGAAGAGTTGACTTGAATGAATGGAAGAGGGGGCAAGCAGCGCCCGGCCTAAGAGTCACTTCGAAAGCATTTGGAATTGGACGTCGAATTCCTATTGCCCAGAATTTCCGTGGTTAAGGTAGCTACTTGACCTAAGAGCCCACAGCGCAGATGTTTTGAATATGCTTGATCCTTGTGAGTTTTCTAATCAGCAGCTTCGTGATTTAGTCCCCTATGAGCCGGGTAAGCCTATAGAGGACGTTGCGCGTGAGCTTGGAATTGATCCTGATGACATTATTAAATTAGCATCTAATGAGAATCCATTAGGGCCTTCACCTAAAGCTGTTGAGGTGATGAAAAGTGCCGCAGATCAAGTCAATATTTATCCGGATGGTGGGGGTTGGAAGTTGCGCAATGCGATTGCAGAGAAATTTTCTCTTAGTATGGATAACGTTGTTTTAGGTAATGGATCTAATGAGATTATAGAATTTGTTGGTCATGCATTCCTTAGTCCTGGAGATCAAATTATTGCCGCTGAACATGCTTTTGTTGTTTATAAGCTAATGGCAACTCTTTTTGGGGCGGAAACTATTGAGGTTCCTGATCCTGGATTTGTTCATGATTTAGAGGCGATGGCTGATGCGATAACGGCACAGACTAAGGAGATTTTCATAGCTAATCCTAATAATCCAACAGGGACCCTCGTCACTCAGGACCAAATTGACCATTTCATGGAGCGTGTTCCTGACCACGTCATTGTTATTTTTGATGAGGCTTATTATGAATTTTTAGATTCTCCCCCTGATACATTAAAGTATGTTCGTGAAGGTCGTAATGTGGTGGTAATGCGTACCTTTTCTAAGATACAGGGACTTGCAGGATTGAGGATTGGGTATGGGCTTGCGCCTTCTGGGTTGGCTTCTGTTTTACAGAAAACGCGACAACCTTTTAATGCAAATCATTTAGCACAAGAGGCAGCATTGGCTGCTCTTGCTGATGAAGAGCATCAGTTTCGTACAAAGACGATCACGGATGAGGGGCGTCAATTTCTTCAAAAATCCTTTGACCAGATGGGGCTAGAATACTTGCCGAGTTATGCAAACTTTGTACTTGTTAAGGTCGGGGACGGGGATGCGGTTTTTGATGCGTTGCTTCGCAAGGGGGTAATTGTGAGAGCAATGAGAAGTTATAAATTGCCTGAATGGGTAAGGATATCTATTGGCAAAAATGAGGAAAATCAGCGCTGTGTGGAATTATTAAAAGAGGTCGTTCTTGGCTGATAAATTATAAAGTGGAAGATACTATTGTAGCGATAGCCAGTCCCCCGGGTCAGGGGGCGGTGGCTATTTTGCGAGTTTCTGGGTCAGAGTCTATCCCGATTGCAAGGAAGGTTTTTCGGCCTAAAACCTCCCAAGCCAAGTGGCTGCCTCGAGCCCTTTTGCTTGGTGCCATCGTTAATTCTGACGATGAGACAATGGACCAAGTGCTGTTGA
>JABGYE010000183.1:0-7549 GCA_018675395.1 Akkermansiaceae bacterium | reverse complement strand
TATCGCTTCATTAATTGCGTCCAAATCATGGCCATCAATCGTATTGGTGTCCCAACCCATTGCTTCGAACCGAGCGCCGGTGTCTTCGGTCTGGGTTTTAACGGCCATCGCATCTAGCGTTACGTCATTGGAATCATAAAGTAATATGAGGTTGTCGAGATTGAAGTGGCCAGCAAATGCTGCTGCCTCGGCAGCGACTCCTTCCTGGAGACAACCGTCACCGGCAAGAGCAAAAATATGATGGTCAATGATTGTGTGACTTTCTGTATTGAATCGTGATGCGGCCATTTTTCCTGACACTGCATAACCGACCGCGTTGCCTATTCCTTGTCCTAGGGGCCCTGTCGTGGCCTCGACTCCAGGAGTTTCGCCAAATTCTGGGTGTCCCGGAGTCTTGCTTCCGAGTTGGCGGAAATTGATTACTTCTTCCAGTGGAAGATCATGCCCCGACAAGTGCAGCCAGCTGTAAAGGAACATAGAACCGTGTCCAGCAGATAGGATGAACCTGTCCCTATTAATCCATTTTGGATCAGCGGGATTATATTGAAGGGATTGACCATATAAGACAGCTCCAATCTCTGCCGCACCAAGCGGAAGACCCAGATGGCCGGATGAGCATTTATGAATAGCGTCAATGGCTAGTCCACGGGCGTTATTTGCAGCTTCTGCTAAAATTTCTTTCATTTTCACGGGTAGATAATTTATGGCGCAGTTTGAATCGTGCAAGGGGCAAGAATTTCATCGCTAAATGCTTGTCGATTAAGGTGCAATATGAGAAAATAATAGTCAAAATAGCTACTATGAAAGCCCTTACTTCCACAATTTTTGTCTTATTAGCCTCTTCTGTGCATATCTTTGCTCAGGATTCGATTGGCTTCAGTTTTAATAGTGACCGCGATAATACTGCCATGGACGAGACGACAGTGGCTGGTGTTGTTCCTTCACCTGGCTGGGTAAGCACTGATGGAGGCGCAGATGCTCAAGGAGGTGCGAATGGCTCCATCGATAATAGCGGGGTCACGGTTGAGTGGAGCTGTAATGGAACCTGGAACACCAACAATGGTGTCAGTAACGGAGACAATCAAATCATGAACGGTTACATTGATGCGGTCGGTGCTGGGCGATATTGTGACGTCAATATCAGCGGAATTGATGCTTTTACCTTTGGTGAAAATTACGATATCTACGTTTATTTCGGTAGTGACGGGAACGGTAGGACAGGTAAAGTTTCCTTACAGGATGGGGAAATATATTCCTATACTACTTTTTCTCAGCAGGGTGGAGGATTCCCGACGAACTATATCAGGACTGAGGACGCTGGCGATGGGAACCCCGAAGCCAATTATGCAGTTTTTGAGGGACTCGGTGGTGACACTCAATCCATTCAGATCCTCCGCGGAAGCAGCAATTCAGGTATTCATGGTATCCAGATCGTATCGACACAAGTTTTCGACGATGATGAGGATGGGTTACCTGATAGCTGGGAGATTAATAATGATTTGGACCCGGAGGATAATGGAGAGGGAGATGTAAATAATGGTGCTGAGGGAGATCCTGATCAGGACGGTGTCACAAATATTGATGAATATGAGAATGGAACGGATCCTCAAGATGTTGATACTGACAATGATGATTTGAATGATAACGTGGAGACTAATACGGGTGTCTTTGTCAGTGCCACAAATACAGGAACGGATCCCAAATTGGAAGATTCCGATACAGATGGATTACTTGACGGTGCAGAAGTCGAGCTTGGAACTAATCCACTTAATGAGGATACGGATGGTGATAATTTTTCTGACGCGGACGAGGTTGAGGCAGGTACTGATCCCTTAGATGGGGATAGCTATCCTGATGTGCCTGACATCGAACCTCCGCTCGCCTATTGGACCTTTGATGATCAGGGCGCAAATGAGACGGCTGATCTCAGAGGTGATTATAACGGAATCGTTTATGGTGACCCAGAATATGTGACTGGACATTCCGGGTCTGCCAGTGATTTCGCGATTCAATTCGATGGCATGGATGATTATGTCTCAAGTGAGGCTCCACTACTAAATGAGAAGACGGAATTTACGATGACAGGCTGGGTCAATTTCACTGCTTCCCAGGGAAATCGTACGGGTTTGTTCGGGCAAAATGATTTGGTCGAATTTGGTATGATCAATGCAAGTCAGATGCAGTTGTGGACTGTCACTGCCGGTGCAGTTAATGTGAGTTTTGGGCCAACGAGTGATGGTTGGAGGCATATCGCAGTGAAGGGAACTGCTGAGGGTCAATTAATTTACATTGATGGAGAATTATTAGGTTCTGGAGGATCTCCGGTTCCTCTTCCAACTTCTGCATTCAATTTCAATATTGGTGGAGGAGGTGTTTATGACGGCTCTGGAAACTGGTTCAATGGTTCCATTGATGATGTTGCGGTTTGGGATATTGCTTTGACTGATGAAGCGATCGCTAATATTGCCAGTGGCGTGCTTTCTCCTGGAGGTCCACGAGAGGATTCTGATGAGGATGGGCTTCCTGACGAATGGGAGGAAAACAACGATCTTGATCCTGAGGATAATGGAGACGTCGATCCTAACAATGGACCTGAAGGTGATCCGGATCAGGACGGTCTTACTAATTTGGAGGAATTTGTTGCTCGTACAAGTCCACAGGATGCTGATTCTGATAATGATGGTCTAGATGATAGTGCGGAAACAAATACCGGAACATATGTCAGTGTGACTGACACTGGATCCGACCCCAATAAGGCGGACACTGACGGTGACACTTTAAATGATGGATCTGAAGTTGAACCTAACCCTTACGTTACCGATCCCAATAACCCTGACACTGATGGTGACAAGCTTACCGATGCTGAAGAAGTTGAAACTGATCCGACCAAAGAAGATACGGATGGTGGAGGCACATCAGATTCTGTTGAAATTGCCCTTGGTCTTGATCCATTGGATCCGGGTGATGACGAATCAGGAGCTGGTGGCGGAACCAAGATCGGAATTAATTTCAACAGTGATCGTGGAACAGATGCTGAACTGGGAGCTGACGAGATTGCCGGATTACCTGAGGTGGCCCAATTGAACTGGAATAACAGTGATGGTGGTGTTGGTGCACAGGCAGGGGCCAGTGGTTCTCAGGCTGATATCATTAGTCCTGTCTCTGGTGTTTTGGTCGATGATAGTGGGGGTGACTCTGGAGTCATTGTGGACTGGGCATCTAACGGAACCTGGAACACAACGAACGGTTTTGATAGTCCAGACGCTAAACTCATTAATGGTTACATTGATAATATTGGCGGAGGAGGCTTTGCAACGGTTGATTTCAAAGGTATCTCATTTTCTTCCTATGACGTTTATGTTTACTTTGGAAGTGATGGGAATGGCAGGACCGGTGAAGTCGAGAGCACGACTGCTGGACAGACATTCTCTTATAACACTGATTCTAACAAGGGTGCATTTGACCCAGAATTTGATTATGTTCTTACTGAGGACGAAGACGGCACGAACCCACCATCAAATTATTGTGTTTTCAGGGATCAAAGTTCTTCAGATTTTTCTGTGCAGATCAATCGCGGTTCCAGTAACTCTGGAATTCATGCGATCCAAATCGTTCGTCTCGGACCTGGAACTCCTTTCGAGATGACGGAGATCTTGTACAACGCTCAGAGCGATGAATTTACCCTGACTTGGAATTCTAAGCCAAATCAAACCTATGCATTGTTTGTTTCTGAGGATCTCAAGAGCTGGGACTTTGACCTTGATGATAGCATTATTTCAGACGGCGATACGACAACTTATGGTCCCTTTGAAAACCCAATGCCTGAGGCGAGGGAGCTATTTTTCCGTGCTCAGGAGACTGACGACGAGTAGAATAAAATTTCGGAGCAAAGGCTAAAGACTTTCAGAACAGCTCTTCTCTCTAATGAGTGAGGGGCTGTTCTTTTTTTAGTCTCTCGCAATTCGTCAATTTAGGTGTAACTTATTGGTGTGCAGGATCCCCCAAAGCCTACTGCAGATTAAAGGTTTCCATAGGACTGGGGAAGAATGCCTCTAAAGACTCCCCCAATGAAAATTAAGCAACCTTTCCTAATCTTATTTCTCTTTGTTCTTACTGCCTTACCGGCAATTGCTGATTCGATAGGTTTCAGTTTTAATAGTGATCGCGATAATAGTGGCATGGATGAAACGACAGTGGCTGGTATTGTCCCATCCTCTGGCTGGGTCAGTACTGATGGGGGCGCCGATGCTCAGACCGGCGCGAATGGTTCCATAAGTAATAGAGGAGTCAAAGTTGATTGGAGCTCGAACGGAACTTGGAACACGAACAATGGTGTAAGTAATGGTGATAATCAACTCATGAACGGATACATTGATGCGATCGGAGGCGCAGGATCTGCTCAGATTAATATAAATGACATCAATAATACCTTCACCGGTTCCTATGATCTTTACGTTTATTTTGGAAGTGATGGGAATGACCGGACAGGAAAAATAGAGCTTGAGGGTGGGGAGACTTATTCGTTTCGAACATTTTCTCAGCAAGGAGGTAATTTTCCGGCGCAATATGAAAGGACAACGGACACCGGGAACGGGAACCCACGTTCTAACTACGCACTCTTCGAAGGTTTGACGGGAGATTCCCAGACGCTGAACCTAATTCGTGGAAGTTCAAATTCTGGATTTCACGGCATTCAGATAGTTGGGATCGAAGATCCTGGCTTGGCTTCTGTCGAGTTACAATCAGCAACACTGATCCGTTCTGATTCGGCAAGGATTAGAGGACGAGTCATCAGTATTGGAAATGATGAACCGGCAATTACGTTTTATTATGGTACATCTGATGCTGGGCTTGATAAGCAGGGCTGGGAAAGGAGTGTTACCTTGCCAGGCAAATACAGTACTTCCTTTTCGGCTCAGCTTAATAGTCTGGAACCTGGGACCGAATATTTTTTTCGTGCATTAGCATCCAATTCTTCTGGTGAGTCCTGGTCTTCTGATTCGTTGTCTTTTAAAACGATAGTAGCTCCTCCCTCAATCGTTAATCTCGCAGTGTCTGGTATCGATGCCACATCAGTCACATTGGGAAGTCAGGTTACAGTCACTGGGGGAGAGGACCCGGAGGTCATTATTTATTATGGGCGTTCAGATGGCGGAAAAGTTCCAGCTGGTTGGGAATTGTCCAAGAATCTTGGTTCTCAGTCAGGTGCAGCTGAGGTTTCTGTTTCTGGTCTCCTACAGAACACGCAGTATTTCTTCAGGGCATTCGCACAGAATTCAGGAGGATCGGGCTGGTCAGAATCTTCAGGTTCCTTCCTTACCGATAAGATATCACCACCAGTACTGTCTAATCGAACCGCAAGTAATATTTCTGGTAGCACGGTCAATCTCCGAGGAACGGTCATAGATTCAGGAGGAAGTGACCCATCAATCACATTTTATTTTGGACCCACTGATGGCGGAACAGATCCATTAGCCTGGGCCCGTTCTGTCGATATAGGTAATAGGGACGGAGACTTTTCTTTCTTCGTGAGTGGTTTGGATCCACTGACAGAATATTATTATCGTGCCTTTGCTAGTAACGCTGGTGGTGCAGTATGGTCTTCTAAGACTGAACAGTTTGAAACTACTAATTCGAATGTTTCAGAAATCGTGATTAATGAAATTCATTATGATGTTCCAGACAAAACGGTCCGTGCAGAATTCATTGAATTATACAATCCTACAGATTCTGCTATTGATCTGTCAGGTTGGCGACTCTCATCGGCGGTGAATTATACTTTTCCTAATGATACGAATATTCAAGCCGGAGGATATCTTGTAGTTGCTGAAGATCCACAGACAATACTTTCCGAGTGGGGCGTGAATTCTCTTGGTCCATGGAATGGTAGCTTATCCAATGAAGGGGAAAATGTTCGTTTGCGTGATTTAACTGATAGAATAGTGGATGAGGTGGACTATCAGGCTGGGTTCCCTTGGCCAGTAGTTGGTTCGAGCCCTGGATATTCCATTGAATTAATTAATCCTGGACTAGAGAATGACCTCGGAGGCAATTGGCGATCATCAGTCGGAACTGCTGGAGGTGATGGATCAACTCTCATTTCCGGTGGATCAAGCTGGAAACTTTTTAAAGGGGTCACTGAGCCTTCGGCCACGAATGGTGCCTGGCGTCAGATCAATTTTGATGATTCTGACTGGCCAGAAGGTGAAGCATCCATTGGATTTGGTGAAGGATTTTTAAATACTAATCTTTCTGACATGAGAGGAAATTATTCGACCGTTTATTTCCGTAAGTCATTTAATATTGATAATCCCGCTCAGATTGGATCTCTTCTATTGAGTGCTCAGATAGATGATGGTTTTAATGCATGGATAAATGGTAAGCACATTGCTTCGACTAATGTTTCTGGACCAGAGCTGGGCCATGATGCGACAGCGAATAGTTCTGGTGAAAATAAAAACTTTGAAGAGTATCCAGTTGCCAATTTTGGAGGTCTTCTAGTTGAAGGGGAGAATGTCTTATGTGTACAACTCTTGAACGGTTCACTGAACGGAAGCTCTGATGCTTTCTTTGATGCGATTCTTCAAGTTAATACTTCGGCCGGAGAAGGGCCAAGCCCTGGATTTCCAAATACCGTATTTTCTGTTAATTCTCCTCCTCAGATTCGGAAGTTAGAGCATCTGCCCAAGCAACCAGCTGAAGGTGATCTGGTCACTATAACTGCACTCATTACTGATGCCGATACAGTCAGTTCTGCGACTCTCCAATATCAGATTGTTGAGCCGGGAAGCTACATCCGTTTATCAGATTCGCTTTATGATTCGAAATGGATCGATATTCCTATGAATGATTCGGGTAATGCGGGTGACGAATTTGCAGAAGATAATGTTTGGTCAGTTCAGGTCCCAGGAACCGTTCAGAGAAACAGGAGATTGATTCGGTACCGGATCAGAATCTCAGATGCATTGGATAATGCTTTGACGGTTCCATATTCTGATGATCCTCAGCCTAATTTTGCTTATTATTGCTATAACGGTGTTCCTGATTGGAAGGGGGCTCTGAGGCCAGGTTCTACATCGGTCATTACCTATTCGTCGGAAACTTTAACTAAGGTTCCAGTCTATCATATGATCGTTAAAGAGTCTGACGTTCTGGGTTGCATGTATAATGATTCATCAGGTTCTGCAAGATCCTATAAGTATTATGCCACTGTAGTATATGATGGCGAAGTCTATGACCATATTAAGTTTAGACTCAAGGGTCAGGCATCTACCAGAGTTACGGGTAAGAATAAGATTAAATGGAACTTTAATCGGAGTCACAGGTTTCAGGCACGTGATAATTATGGAAGAAAATATGATCGCAAATGGGATAAATTTGCATTGCAAACTGGTACCTGCCCTTGGTGGGGTAGTAACGCATCGACTGGCGGCATGATTCTCAATGAGTTTGCGAGCTATAAATTTTACCGATTATGTGGCCTCGCATCATGTAATACGACTCTCTTTCATTTGAGGATCGTCGATGATGCTCAGGAATCGAATCCGAG
>JABGYE010000272.1:0-17690 GCA_018675395.1 Akkermansiaceae bacterium | reverse complement strand
TGATCGAGTAACACCATAATGTCTTATTACAACCCCCATTTCCTCCTCACTCAAAATCTTCTCCAATTCGGACTTCGTCCAACAATAAAATTTACCTTCTTTGCCTTCACTGTCTGCGTCCTCTGCAGAATAAAACCCACCATCTGGATGAGTCATATCTCGCAAGATATATCGCAAGATATCTTTAACGACTAAGGAATGCGACTTCTCTTGAGTGAGCAAAAAAGCATCAAGATAAAGATGAACTAATTGCGCATTATCGTAGAGCATCTTCTCGAAATGTGGGACTAACCATTTTTCATCAACCGAGTAGCGACAAAAACCACCTCCGATTTGGTCATACATACCGCCCCCAGCCATCTTCTTGCATGTGAAAGAAACTTGTTGAATAACTTCTGGATCGAGTCTCGATCCCACTTGCAATAAAAACATCGGTTGGCTAGGGCGTGGAAATTTAGGTGCCTTCCCCCATCCTCCATAGATAGGGTCATATCCACTTTTGAGCTCTATTAGGCCTTTGCTAAAATCGTCTTCCTCGATTACCCCTCCTTCTCCCTTACCCTCATTAGCAAATTCTCCCAATTTTTCGGAAATATTATTAGCATCCTTAATAACATCTTCACGTTTATCATTCCAAACCTTAGCAATGTTCTGTAATAAATCAGGCCAACTAGCTCTGCCAGGAGCGGCCTTTGGTGGGAAATAAGTTCCCCCAAAGAATGGCTTGAGATCAGGAGTTAAAAATACATTAAGAGGCCATCCACCGCTACCGACAAGTGCCTGAACAGCTGTCATATAAATTTTATCAACGTCTGGCCTTTCCTCTCTGTCCAATTTAACACAAATGAAATTATCATTCATGATCTTTGCTATTTCCTCGTTCTCAAATGATTCCCGCTCCATCACATGACACCAATGGCAGGTAGAATATCCAACACTCAGAAGAATGGGCTTCTGCTCTTTCTTCGCTACGTTAAAAGCTTCTTCTCCCCAAGGATACCAATCCACTGGATTATGAGCATGCTGCAAAAGGTACGGTGACTTTTCGTTAATGAGCCGATTGGTGAATTTATGTTCTTTCTTTCCTTCGATCACTTTAGATTCATTAGTTTTGTCTTCAGCATGAATTTTTAAAGATAAAAGCGCATTTATAAAACCGAATGCAAATGCAATAACAAAGACCTGTTTCATAGCTTGGAACAATAACGCACCTTGCGAAACCATCAAGCGACCAAACTCATTACAAAAAAGCCTAATAAATAAGATTTCAATCCACTTGATTGACAGGATACACCCATTCAACCATGCTCACCTATGCGTTTCTGTAAAAAAATCTACTGCTTCTTAATAGCGATCTCATTAATTTTAACATTGCAATCAGAGACTCCAAAGGAAGGGGCCAATGTTACAAACGAACAAAAAGAAAATAAATCTGAAGGCAAAGATTTTATTCGTTTCATAGAAAGTGAGACTTCAGCTTCCCTTGAAACCGCTTCAGCAAAATATACTCATAAGGATGGCACAAAAGTTGAACTCATTGGTGTAGTTCATATTGCCGACAAAGCTTATTACGAACAATTTAACGAACAATTCAAACAATACGACGCTTTACTCTACGAAATGGTAGGAGGTGATCCGGATAAACCGCTAACTAAGGAAGATCTACAAGCGAACAAAAAAAATCCAATGAGATTCTTTCAGCTCCTCATTGGAGGGATGATGAAATTAGATTTTCAGCTCGATCACATTGATTATACTGCAAAAAATTTCATCCACGCCGACATGACTCTTGAAACTTTTCAAGCTAGGCAGAAAGCAAAGGGAGAAAATCTCTTATCCTTACTAGAAAAATCAATCAAAGCCCAAGAAGAAGCAGCGAGCCAAAATAAGAATAATTTTAATTTTGCCTCCATGTTTAAATTACTCAACGATGAAGGAGGTCCTAATGGAATGAAACTCGCTCTCGGAAGACAATTCCACGACATCGAATCCATGATAGGTGGGATGGAAGGACCTGACGGTTCTGTACTGGTAGCAGAGCGGAACATCACTGCTTTAAAAGTAATGGATAGAGAAATTAAATCCGGGAAGAAAAATTTGGGTATATTCTATGGAGCCGCTCACTTGCCCGACTTTGATAAAAGACTAACAAAAGAATTAGGTTTCCAGAGAGCGGAGACTAGTTGGAATGCCGCATGGAAGATTCAAAAATCGGCAGGCAAAAACTCTACAAAAAATCCTAAAGAGTCTCAAAATAAAGGTTCATAATACACAATGACTGAATCAGTCATGCTCCGACCAAAGGATTGTATTCATCAAATATTATGAATAAGAAAACTATCTTTATACTTATTTGTTTTCTGAGCTCCGATCCATTGATGGGCGATGAGTTTAAGGAATATGGCCTTTTCGCAGATAAATCACCTAAGCCCCAACAGATTGAGCCTGTAGAAACACTATTACCGCTAAAGATCAATTCAAAATCACGGATAGCGTACGTTGGGAACACATTACTTGATCGCTCTCAGCACTTCGGACACTTCGAAGCTTTTCTTCAACAGAGATTTCCAAACAAAGAATTGGCTGTAAGAAACTTTGCCTGGTCCGCTGATGAGATCGACCTTATGCCAAGACCTGACAACTTCGCATCTGTTGATCAGCATTTATTACATCACCGAACAGACATAATTTTTGCTGCTTTTGGATTTAATGAATCTTTTGCAGGTGAAGAAAAAGTTTCAGAATTCAAGTCGCAACTCCAAAACTATCTACAACATACAAAAAGCAAAGCTTATAACGGAAAGTCCGGCCCAAAAATTATCCTCATTTCTCCGAACCGAAATCAGAACATTGAAGGTGTCAAAGCGGCTGATTTGAATAATGAAAGGATAAACTCTTATACTAACGCGATGCGAGAAGTGGCCACTTCTGAAAAGGTCGGTTTCGTTGACGTTTTTAATACAGAATATCCAGTCGGTTCAACTTTCAATGGTGTTCACCTTAATGAAAAAGGCTACAGAACATTCGCTAGAGCTCTTTTCAATGGCACCTTCGGAGAAAGTCCTAAAACATTAAACGAAAATGTAAGGGCAATGGTCATAGAAAAGAACCGGCAGTTCTTCAGACGTTACCGACCACTGAATACCTTCTATTATACTGGAGGAAGAAAAGGCAAATATGGCTATTTAGACTTTCTTCCTGCAATGCGAAACTTTGAGGTAATGGCTAACAACAGAGACCAATCGATCTGGGCAATAGCCAAAGGGGAAAAAAACGACACGTCAATTGATGATTCGACTGTTCCTAAAATGCCTGAAACCACTCAGGGCAGAGGCGGAAACAAATGGATGAAATCATCAGAAGAGCTGAAGTCATTTACGATAGACCCTAGATTTGAAGTCAATTGCTTTGCCTCTGAGGAAGATTTCCCTGACATTGCCTGCCCAATACAAATTCGATGGGACTCTAAGGGGCGACTATGGGTAGCCTGTTCAACGACTTATCCACACGTTTATCCGGGGCAAGAACCAAAGGATAAGATCGTCATACTGGAAGACACTGATGGAAACGGTAAAGCCGACAAATCAACCGTCTGGGCTGATGACTTACATATACCTCTCAGCTTCGAATTCGGTAACGGTGGCGTCTTCGTATCAGAAGAACCTGATTTCTCCTTTCTAAAAGACACTAACGGTGACGGTAAAGCCGATTTAAGATTACGAACGCTGACTGGATTCGGATGCGAAGACTCTCATCACGCTCTTCATGATTTTGTATGGACTCCTGATGGAGATTTAATTTTTAGGGACTCTATATTTTTAAATTCACAAATAGAGACTGCTTACGGACCCATAAGAGTCAAGAACTCTGGATGGTTCTCTTATCGACCAAAAACGCACCGCTTGAGAACCTTTGGAAGTTACCCAAACACAAATCCTTGGGGAGTAACTTTCGACAAGTGGGGACATCACGTTGCAAGCCATCCTGTTTTCGCTTCCACTTTCCATGCCACAAATCCCCCCTACCCAACTCAGCATCCAAGACCAAGTGGTATTCAAGCCTATTCAGGAACCTGTGGCCAAGAATTCATTGACTGGGAAACATTCCCTCAGGATATGCAAGGAGGATTCATAAAGGTCAGGTACAAGCCCACGAACCGGGTCGAATACCACCGATGGATTGATGCTGGTGACCACATGGAAGAAAAGTACGTATCTGATCTTATTTTTTCGAAGAACTTAAGTTTCATTCCAGTAGATATTAAGTTTGGACCAAGAGGTGCCTTATACGTATGCGATTGGTACAACCCCATTAAGGGACACGCACAATATTCCCTACGTGATGATCGTAGGGATAAACATTCTGGACGCATATGGAGAATCACCGCAAAAGAACATGAATTGACTGAACCAGTAAAAATAAGCGGGAAATCAATATCCCATCTCCTGAATAATTTAAAGCGACAAGAGTATCGGATTCGTTATTGGACAAAAAGAGAGTTACGCGAACGTGATTCAGACAAAGTAAAAGAAGAATTGGATAAATGGATTAAAGAATTAAAAAAGGATAATGCTAATTTTCGCCACCATCAGTTGGAAGCTTTATGGACTTACCGAAGCATTGGCAAAAAAAACACGCGCCTGCTTACTGAACTCCTAAATTGTGAAGTTCCTCAAGCCAGAGCAGCGGCGACTCGTCAGCTAAGATATTTGAGTGAGGCACTTGGTGAAAATGCTCCAACCCTGTTAAAGCAATCAGCAAATGATCTTAATGCAATGGTCCGACTCGAAGCAGCCATTGCTTGTTCATGGATAGGAACAGAATGGGCATTTAAAACTTTGATAAGTATTTCCAAAGGAGAAATGGGAAATCATCTAAGCTATGCCGTTCAAAGCGCATTAGGATCCAAATCAATGCGGAAACATTGGGACGATCAGAACCAAGAAGCTCAGTCCTTCTTAGCCAATTCCAAAAAAGGAAATCAGCTCAATGCAGGAAAAAATACTAAAAACGCAAAGGAAACAAATTTCGATAAGCAGAAAGGTTTAAAAAAAATCCAAATCAAGTGCATACCTGAGCGAATGCTTTTCGATATAACTGAATTTACTGTCCGTGCCAAGCAACCGGTCAAATTAGTCTTAAGTAACCCCGATCTAACAATGCATAATCTTGTGATTGCAAAACCTAACTCATTAGAAAAAGTCGGAATAGCCAGTAATGAAATGGCAAAGGACACGAATGGACTTAAAAATAATTATGTCCCAGGACTAGATGAAGTCCTTTGGTCCACTCCACAATTAAAGCAAAATACAAGCTATACGCTTCGTTTTAGAGCCCCAAAAAAGCCCGGAAAATATCCATACCTTTGCACCTTTCCTGGGCATTGGGTCATCATGAAGGGAGTCATGATTGTCAAAAAATAGTATGAATTAAAGGCACCAATTTCATCTTCTCTCTTTCTTTGTATTTGCATACTTGTGATTTTCGTATGGATCTGAAAGAATGAGGCATGAAAAAATGCCTTATCCTCTCCTGCCTCATATTTTTCTCATTATTTCATGTCAGCGTTAAAGCTGAACGACTTGTTTTAATCGGGGCATCATATGGAAAAAACATATTAGCCATATGCGATACCAAAGGAGATACAATTTGGACATATGATACGGCAGGTCCAAAACGAGGTCACACCGGCCATCATGATGTTCACTTACTTCCAAACGGAAACATTCTATTTCATGACACATGGACAACTCTCAAAGAAATTACTCTGGATAAAAAAATCGTATGGGAATACGACAGCGCCAACAGTAACGGAAACAAAGGAAAAAGGGTGGATGTCCATGCTTTTGCCAGATTAGCTAACGGCAATACAGTAATTGTTGAAAGTGGCGTAGGCCGAATCATTGAAGTTGATAAGAACGGGAAGCTAGTTCATCAATTTCCACTCAAAAAAGGAGGCACTCAATCCACTCGTTGGGTTCGTCAAACTCCCAAAGGGAATTGGCTCGTTTGTTCAGAAAATCCAGGTGTCGTAACTGAATATGATAATCAAGGAAATATAGTCTGGGATTACCTTATTAAGACACGAGTTTACGGCGCCATCAGACTGAGCAACGGAAACACCCTAATCGCCTCAGGAAGTGGAAACAGTATCGTTGAAGTGAATCCAGAAAAAGAAGTGGTTTGGGAAGTAAAAGGTCAGGTTCCAGGAACGGACATACAATTAAAATGGATGACCTGTCTTCAAGAGCAGAAGAATGGAAATTACATCGCCGGAAACTGCCACGCTGGACCAAATAATCCACAAATCTTTGAAATAACAAAAGATAAGAAAGTCGTTTGGGAATTTGACGAGTATGAACTCGTTGGTAATGGACTCGCTTGCTGGCAAGTACTTAATGACACTCAGTCAAAATTAGTCCGGGAAAAAATCGCCTCACTCAAAAAATAACAAAGTAAATTACACCTTTGCTTCATCCTTCATCGAGGGAGTTAATTTATTTATTTCTTCAAGCTGCTTTTCAAGCAACCTTGAAGCGGGTGTAATGGCTAGGCCTCCTAGTCCAGTGCAACACAATTCTCTGGGCATTAACTCCCCAACCTGCTTCATCGCTTCAATTACTTGATCGAGAGGAACTAGATGATCATAATCGGCCAAGGCCATGTTCGCGCTTGATAATGCATTTGAAGCAGCAGTGACATTTCTACCAAGACACGGAGCCTCTACTCGGTTAGCAAGTGTATCACAAGTCATTCCAAGAGAACTCTGCAAAGCCATTGAGGCGGCACTCATTTGTTTTTCAAAATTACCTCCAGCTAATGAAACAATACCAGCGGCAGCCATGCTAGCTCCTGAACCACATTCAGCCATGCAGCCAGCCTCCTCAGCTGCGAACGTAGCCCCAGAAGCAATGAATACTCCAATAATTCCAGCGGCAAACATAGCTTCCACTCGTTCTTCTTTTGTCTTATTTAAAGCATCAGAGACACCCAAAATAGCACCTGGAAGAGCACCGCATGACCCTGCAGTAGGGGCAGCCACAATGACCCCCATAGAACTTTTCATCTCCATCATTGCTGACACATAAAGAATGATCCGATTCAGAACATCACCCGGAACTAATTTTCCAGCATTCATCATTTGTTCAAAATTTGGAGACTGTGAATGAAGAATCCTATCCTTGTATTTAGTTCCCGTAAGACCAGTACGAATAGATTGTTCCATGATCTCAACTAAATTCAGCATTCTTTGATTCACCTCCTCAATACTAACTCCGGCACGTTCACTCTCATAAATAGCGCCAAGCCCTCCAAGACTCATTTCTTTACCTTTGTCTTTCCTGTATTCGAGCATTTGCTCCACATTAGAAAAAGGAACATTAATGTTCTTTCTAGCTAAGACAGGGAGCACTGGATTTAATATCCTCACGAAACTGACCAATTGGTGAGCCTTCAACTCATCAATTAAATCATTATTAGGGCAATCTCTGCTCTTTAAATTAATAATTGAAAGTCTCTCACTTTCAGCAACAACAACTTCATCAAAAAACCCTTCATCCTTAAGCCAACCAACTAGGCCTTCATCTGAATCTTTTAAGAAAATCAATGTTTCATAGTAATCCCCTTTCATACTAACGGGAATCCCATCGATCTGCTGAACCTCAATCATACCACCTCCCGTAGAGATAGCAGTCATTGTGTGTTTCTTATTATCACTACTAAGTGCTAAGCTATACGTATTTGGATGTTCAGCACCATAATCCAAATAACGAACTTCAATTTCAATCCCAGCTTTTACTACTTCATCTTTGTAATTAGGCAGCCTCTCATCATCAGTCTCCCAACCCATCAATCCACCACTAAGACCAAGATCAGAACCCTGAGATTTGTGGGTAGTTACAAGAGAACCATTCGGATCATAATCAACGGTAACGTGCGTTATTTCCGAGCCCATTAAATCACGCGCCATCCGACCAATCCTTAGAGATGCCGCACTATGAGAACTTGAAGGACCCCGCATAACAGGGCCAAGAACATCATTGAAAATACTAGGAAACGAACCCATGCAGCTTATTAGTCTAATCCATACATCATAACTTAGGCAAGTAACGTTCGGAAATCTTAAGTATCTGCTGACTTGTTGATTCTTAAATCATCTATAAAAATAACAAACCTATGAATTTAGATGTAAATAAAAGTCTTAATTTTGTCACTCACCTTGAATGCTCGAAGACAGGCAAGGAATATCCACCAAACGAAGTCATTGGTTTATCTGATGATAATGCTCCTCTCCTCGTTAGGTATGACCTAGATGCACTTTCTCAATCATTGGATAAAGACACTCTAGACCAGAGACCTGAAAATCTTTGGAGATATAAAGAATTCTTACCTATCCGCGAAGAAATTAATATTGTGAGTCTGGGAGAATCCTTCACTCCATTACTACATGCTCCTAATTTACCTGGAGATCATGTTTACATAAAGGACGAAGGAAGGCTTCCCACTGGTTCATTCAAGGCTCGAGGCCTATGCATGGCTGTTTCCATGGCCAAGGAATTAGGAATTAATAAGCTCGCAATTCCAACGAACGGGAATGCTGGCGCCGCTATGGCAGCTTATGCCAAGAGAGCAAGGATCGAAGCCTTTGTTTTCTGTCCTGATGATACCCCTGAAATCAATGTCAGAGAGATAGCATTGCAAGGAGCAAGCACTTGGACTGTTAATGGACTCATCACTGACTGTGGAAAAATTGTTCGTGAAGGAATCAACTCGTTAGACTGGTTCGATGTATCCACTCTTAAAGAGCCTTACAGAATTGAAGGAAAAAAAACCATGGGCCTTGAACTGGCCAATCAATTAAATTGGCAACTCCCTGATGTTATCATGTATCCTACGGGAGGAGGCACGGGCCTGATAGGAATGGTGAAGGCCTTCAATGAACTCGAATCCATAGGATGGATTGGAAAAAAAAGACCTCGAATGGTAGCTGTCCAGTCAACTGGTTGCGCTCCTATCGTCAAGGCATATGAGGAAGGATTAGAACACGCTGAATATTGGAAAAATGCGGAAACTGTTGCCTCCGGTATCAGAGTCCCGGCAGCAATCGGCGACTTTCTCATACTCAGAGGCATTAGAGAAACTGAAGGTTTTGCAACTGCAGTAGATGACGACGCCATAGTATCCGCACGAGAAAAAGTTGCCAATTTGGAAGGCATCCTCCTATGTCCAGAAGGGGCTGCTACATATGCCGCTTATCTAAAAGAACTTAAAACTGGAAGAATCTCTTTAGACGACTCAGTGATTCTATTTAACTGTGCAACAGGACTGAAATACCCCATGCCTAAAGTTGAAAATCATATAGATAAGAACCAGCCCATAAACTACTCTGCTTTATAGAAGGTTAAGGTTTGCAAATTGACTCTTTCAGTTTCAATATTTAGTTATGCCACAAAAAGTTGATTGGCAGGGAGTTTTCCCTGCAGTTCCCACACAATTTCATGACGATTTTTCTCTTAACGTTGAGGGAACACGGAAACACGTAGAAGCACTCTTAAGTGAAGGCGTCCACGGTCTAGTCATGCTAGGAACGATTGGAGAAAATTGCTCCCTCTCCCTCGAAGAAAAGATCCAAATATTACATGCAACAAAAGAAGTCAGTCAGGACTCCGTACCTCTTATTAATGGAATTTCGGAATTCACTACTTCCAATGCATGCGAAACAGCCATCGCTGCTGAAAAGGTCGGCGTGGACGGCATCATGGTAATGCCTGCGATGGTATATAACTCGGATAGGAGAGAAACAGTAAATCATTTTCGAACAGTCGCAGGAGCAACTGATTTACCAATGATGTGCTATAACAACCCCCCAGTATATAAAGTAGACATTACCCCGGAAATGTTCGAGGACCTTGCAGACGTGGAAAACATTGTGAGCATTAAAGAAGCTGGTGGTGATACCAGACGAATCACTGACCTCTTCAATAAATTTGATGACCGGTACATTATTTTCTCCGGACTCGATGACGTAGCGCTCGAAAGCATTCTCCTAGGATGTACTGGTTGGATATCAGGTCTGGTCGATGCATTTCCAAGAGAAAACGGTCTCATGTGGGACGCAGCAATGAGCGGTGACTGGACGAGAGCACTTGAAATTTACCGCTGGTACATGCCAATGCTTCACTTCGACAGTGTCCCTAAGCTCGTCCAATACATTAAGCTAGCCTCAGCAGAAATGGGATATGGAACAGAAACAGTGCGTGCCCCTAGGTTACCACTGATCGGCAAAGAAAGAGAAGACGCTCTAGCAATAATAAGAGAATCAGTAGCAACTAGACCTTCCTAAAAGAAATCAATATCAATTAATCCTTGATTACCTCATTATAAGCAAGGCCCGCACCTACTAGGTCACTCATTGCCATACCAATAGATTTAAATAAGGTTATCTCTTCTTCATTTTCACGTAAGACTGCATCTCCTCGACACATCTCATTGAGTTCAGCAACGACTCCATCCTCAGTGAAGACTCCTTCTTTAATAGGAACCAAAATTTCTCCAGCCTCTTTAAAGGCGTTAACTCTGCTATCAGCATACACTTTTGCCTTTATGATAAGGTCCGTATCACATTCACGCTTATCAGCATGATGATTGCCGATAAAATCAGTATGCGTCCCGGGCATTATCCATTCACCAAGCACTACAGGTTCATGTGATCCTGTAGCAGCAACCACTATGTCAGCCTCTGAACAAGCGACTTGCCTGTCCTCTATTGCTAAGAATTCAACATCAGCGAACTCCTTTTGCATCTTTCCAACAACAGCTTCAGCCTTAGCTAAGTTCCTACCCCACACCATAACTTTCTTTAAGGGTCTAACACTCAGATTAGCACGAATAATATAAGGAGCTAAGTTTCCAGTACCCAAGAGAAGCATAGTCTCTGAATCTTCTCGTGAAAGGAGCCGAGTAGCCAAACCTGATATTCCTGCTGTCCTCCAGAACGTAACTGTGGTCCCATCGACTAAAGCTAGAGGCTCTCCGTGCTTTCTATTGAAAAGAAGAATCTTAGAATAAAGGGACTTATAAGACTCTTCTGCTTCAGGAAAATAAGTAAATGCCTTCACTCCAATGAATTGTTCATTCCATGAAGGAAGGACTGCAAATGCATCATTATTGGTATTTTCATCAAGGAGGAAAACCTGGCGAGGCGGCATTGAATATTTACTTCCATACGCTTCCTGCAAAGAATCTACTAATTCAGGATAACTGAGAGCGGAATGAACTTCTTCGGCACTAATTACTTTCATGAAATTATTTTTTTAACAGCCTTAATGCTCCAACATTTCAAAAAACTCCAGTAAAATAAATTATTAATTAATAGTTCCTATGAAAAAAATCATTCTCATCATCGTCCCTTGTCTCATAGTCCTCAATCTTTGTCAGGCTGAAGAAAAGCCATTTCACCTGTTCATTTTGTCAGGTCAATCAAATATGCAAGGCATGAAACCTGAAGCAGGATTTGTCCCCGAAGCTAAAAAATTATTTAGCGGGAATGAAGTTGGATATATTAAAATTGCGAAAGGTGGCCGACCAATACGGCTTTGGGTGAAGGAATGGAATTCAATCGCAGAAAAACACAAACTAAGCCCAAGAATTGAATCAACTGTTTTCTATCAACCCATCCTAGATCAATATGCAAAGGTAATTGAAAAACATCCAAAAATTGCCTCAGTCACATTCTGCTGGATGCAGGGAGAAAGAGACGCAAAGGAAAATCTGAGCGCCGCCTATAGCGATGCCATGAAACAACTGATCAGTAATCTTCGTAGGGATTTAAAACAACCAAACATGTACTTTGTTATCGGTCGATTATCAGATCACCTAAAAGAATCCCATCAATCTTGGACTGCCGTAAGAAAATCTCAAGTCACTGTCTCTGAAGGTGATCTCCTAGGCGCCTGGGTTGACTGTGATGACCTGAATAACAAAATAGGAAAAAACGGCAATCCCCATGATGATCTACATTACACAAAAGAAGGTTATTCACTTTTAGGAAAGCGTTATGCGCGGCAAGCAAAACTTTTAATCGACGGAAAAAAACCATCCCTTAATGGTCGCCCAGAATAATAGAGGTTAACTAAATGCTAATCTTTGACGCACACCTTGATCTCAGCCTCAATGCCATTGAGTGGAATAGAGATCTTCGAAAAAAAACTGAAACAGTAAGGGCCGCAGAATCTGGCAAGACTGATCTTCAGGGTCGAGGAAATGGCACAGTCACCTTTCCAGAAATGCGCAAAGGGGGAATTGGTATTTGTGTGGCTACTCAGCTAGCTGGGTGCATGAAACCTGCGGCTCCGGTCGGCTCATGGGAATCCCCTCACCAGGCATGGGCCATGACTCAGGCCCAATTAGCTTGGTACAGAGCAATGGAAGATGCAGGAGAATTACGTCAGATCCTAACCTCTGAATCCCTATCAAGACATTTAAAAGAATGGGAAATAGATTCTTTAAATACACCTATAGGTTATATCCTCAGCCTCGAAGGAGCCGATTCTTTAATTGATATCTCATATCTTGAAAGGACTTATAATTATGGATTAAGGGCTCTAGGTCTCTCTCATTTCGGGGCAGGACGTTATGCATTAGGGCACGATTGTAGTGGGCCATTGTCAAAACTAGGTAAAGAACTGCTTAAAGAATTAAGCAAATTCAATATAATTCTTGATATCACTCACTTATCAGAACCTTCCTTTTGGCAAGTAATTGATACTTTTGATGGTCCCATTTGGGCCAGCCACCATAATTGCCGTGCGTTAGTTAATGATCCAAGACAACTCTCCGACGAGCAAATTCAGGCGCTCATCCAAAGAGGAGCCATTATCGGAAGTGCATTCGACGCATGGATGCTATCGCCGGACTGGGTAAGAGGAAAATCAACACCCGAAAATACAAACGTAAGAATCTCCAATGTGGTAGACCATATTGACCACGTTTGCCAGATCGCTGGCAATTCAAAACATTCAGGAATAGGAACTGATCTTGATGGTGGTTTTGGAACAGAGCAATCCCCCGCTGACCTCAACAGTATCGCGGATATTTCTTCAATTGCTACCATACTTCTCGATCGTGGTTATTCAGAATCAGATGTGAAATCCATTATGCATGGGAACTTTGTCCGATTCGCGATAGAATCATTACCATCCCAATGACTCAATCAAAGCACTTCAAACAGGCAAAAAGCGAACTTGGCATTTTCCTCACCGGATGGTTATTTTTCGCGGCATGGGTCATCACCTATTCTTACTTTAATGCTTATAAAGATCAGAACGAGGAGCCCTCAATCACATTTGGAATGCCCTCATGGGTGTTCTGGGGAATAGCTGTTCCCTGGATTTGCGCAACGGCCTTCACTGTTTATCTAAGTCTCTTTGTAATAAAGGATCAGGAATTTAGAAATGAGGAGGACCAGAAAAAATGAATCCTGCTTTGGTAAGTTTTGGGCTATATGTCTTAGCCGTCTTTGCTCTGGCATGGATCGCAGGAAAGAGCAGCTCAAAGAGCAAATCATTCGTTAGTGAATATTTTCTGGGAGGACGAGCCCTCGGACTTTGGGCGTTCGCTCTGACCTTTGCAACGACTAACGCTTCGGGAGGAAGTTTCATAGGCTTTCCCGCAAAGATTTATACTCATGGTTGGGTACTAGCACTATGGATCGCTGGATACATGACAGTCCCCTTCATAGCTATAGGAGTCTTAGGAAAAAGGCTCAATTATGTTGCCAGAAAAGTAAATGCCATAACTCTACCTGAAGTATTAGGAAAACGCTTTAAAAGTGACTCTGTCACACTCGTCGCAACAAGCATAATTGTCCTATTCATGTTCTTTTACCTTATGGCGCAGTTCAAAGCAGGAGGAATGATCCTAAGCACCTTACTTTCTGAAGAGCCACTATTTATTAATGGCACAGAATTTATCGCTCAATTTACTCCTGCCGGAATGGATCCTGAATATCTTCTCACTCTAATAATTTTTTCTTTGGCCGTCATTAGCTATGTTGTTTATGGAGGATTTAAGGCCGTAGTATGGACCGACATGATGCAAGGCATCATTATGTTTCTAGGAGTTGGAATTATGCTGGTCCTTGTCTTATGGCAAGTAGGAGGGTTAGAGCGCGCCACGCGTGAACTTCATCAAATGGTTCCTCCTAAGGTCTGTGAAGCAGTCTTTGAAAGGACTACAGAAAGCCCTAAAGGTAAAATTCTAATCAAAAAAGGAACCTGGTATAAGACCAACAATGATACGGTTTTTATAATCCCCTCCAAATCGACACTCATTAAAGAAGGAACTAATGAGTCTTCCAGTGTGAATGCCTATCTTTATGAAAATTCCAAACCTAAAGAATTATCAGAAACAGCCTCAGCTAAGATAAGTTCTCAAAAAGGTTACGCTTATGGAGAAAATAAAAAAGGAGTTTACCTCACAGCCCCTGGACCAGATTTAAAAAAAGGGACCGGTTTCCTCGCCATCGTAACTGCTCTTAGCTTCTTTATTTTTTGGCCGTTCGGAGGCACCGGGCAACCGGCAAATATGGTTAGACTCATGGCCTTTAAAAACACACAGACTCTGCGCCGTTCAATTATCACAGTCGCCTTCTTTTATTCCTTCATTTATTTCTGCCTAGTAGTCATTTTTTGCTGTGGAAAAGTATTAATGCCAGGCATGGAAGCCAATGCTGACAGGGTCATGCCTGAACTAGCTGCACTGTTATCTAAAAACGCAGGAATGCCTTGGTTGGCCGGATTACTCGTAGCCGCGCCTTTCGCCGCTATCATGTCTAGCGTTGACAGTTTTATTCTTATGCTCTCTTCGTCATTGGTCAGAGACGTATACCAGCGAATAAATCCTAACGCCTCACAAAAGAAACTCAAATCACTCAGCTATATGATTACACTTGGTGTGGGAATCTTAGCCGTTTTCGCAATGATGAACCCTCCCCAATATCTTCAGGATCTCATTATTTTTGCTAGTGGAGGTCTCGCAGGATGCCTACTAATGCCAATGGCACTCTGCCTTTATTGGCCTAGAATGACGCCTAAAGGCGCGATCGCAGGTATGCTCGGAGCCTTAATAATTCACCTCGGACTGACGATCATCGGTTTCAAGATGACAGGAAATTTTGAACCTTACGATTTACTTGATCTCAACCCTTTCATTTGGGACGTAATTGGCTCAGCTATTCTGATCATTTCCGTTTCACTCCTCGGTAAAAATCCACCTCAAGAAAACACCGACCCATTCTTTGTAGATTAAATGAATTGGCCAAAAATTGACAGACTCGAATCAATTCCATCACCTGCTCTATTAGTGGATCCGGAAAAAATATCTGCAAACATCGATAAAATGATTCGGGTAGCTGGAGATAATTTTAGAGATAGATTGCGCCCTCATCTTAAAACTCACAAGATGAGCAAAGTCACTCAATTACAAATTGATAAAGGCATAAACCAATTCAAAGCAGCCACTATCTCTGAAGTGAAAATGGCAGCACAGTTAGGGGCAAAGGACATACTTTTAGCCTACCAACCAGTAGGACCTAATATTAATGAACTCGGAAAACTGATAGATAATTTTCCAGAAAGCTCATTTGCAACCATTGTAGACAATCTTGAATCAGCAATGATAATAGCCTCAGAAATAGGAAATAGCTCTAATCCTGTTCGACTATTCATTGATATTAATTGCGGCATGAATCGAACCGGAATTTCCTTTGATGGGGCCCTAGGCCCTCTAAGAGAATGGATAGAGAAAGAGCCAGGGGTTACTCTTACCGGACTACATATTTATGACGGTCACTTGCACCAACCAGAACTAAAAAAACGCAGAGATGGAGTCATTAAAATCAATACTTCCATTAATAATTACATCGGAAAAAACTCAGTTCCTGAAATCGTTGTTGGAGGATCTCCGACTTTTGGACTATGGGCAGAATTAACTGACTGGAAATTGAGCCCAGGCACGGTTCTACTCTGGGACGCAGGCTACGCTAGAGCATTCCCGGATCTTGATTTCAGTATCGCGTCCTGCCTCCTTGCCCGAGTCATTAGTAGACCAGAAAAAAATCTCATCTGTGTGGATCTGGGTCATAAATCGGTCGCCGCCGAGAACCCCCTGCATGATCGTGTCTTTTTTCCTGATCTCAATGACTATGAAATAATCGGACAAAGTGAAGAACATTTAGTCATTAAAACAAATCATTCAGAAAAGCTTGTCCCTGGACATTTGTTGCTAGGCTTTCCAAAGCATATATGCCCTACCGTTGCCCTACACAGTCATGTCAGTGTCTTACATGACAATGTTGCATCAACTGAGACATGGGAAGTAAATGCCAGAAATCGGATCTAAAATTACAGGATTTGATTATTCAATTAATTCAATAATCAATTCAATTTCAACTGCGATGTTGCCGGGAAGTGCATTAGTTGCAATAGCACTACGAGCGCCAATGCCGCGGTCCTCGCCAAAGACATCCGCCATTAACTCGCTGAATCCGTTAATCACTTGGGGCTGCTGACAGAAATCATTAGTTGAATTGACCAGAGCCAAAGCCTTAACTATTCGACTCACTTTATTTAGATCACCTAATTGATCCTTCATTGTTCTCAAAAGCGCAAGCCCAACCTGCCTAGCCGCTTGTTTGCCTTCAGCTAAATTAAGATCCTCACCAACTCGGCCTGTAATATATTTATCGTCACCGAGATACGGACCATGTCCTGACAAGTATCCAATGTTACCGGTAATTACTAAGGGTTTATAGATTCCACCAGGTGGAACTGATGGCGGAAGCGTTAATCCTAACTCTTGAATTCTTGATTCTGCACTCATAAAAAAGATTTATGTTATAGCTTTACGAGCATCTCGTTTTCTTTCCACGGCAGAAAGGACGCGCTTCCTCAGCCTAACGTTCTCCGGCGTAGCTTCAACTAATTCATCCGTAGTAATATATTCAATTGCTCTTTCCAGTGAAAATTTAAGCGGAGGAGAAAGCTGTATCCCCTTACCATCTCCGGTCGATCTATGATTAGTAAGATGTTTTTCTTTTGTTGGGTTCACAGTAAGATCATCGGACCTTGGATTCTCTCCAACGATCTGCCCCTCATAAATATTCTCTCCCGCTCCTATAAATAACTTTCCTCTAGATTCGAGCGCATCGAGAGAATACGCCATCGCCACACCTGTTTCCATAGAAACTAATGTGCCAGATGACCTGCCAGCAATCTCACCAACTTTAGGAGCATATTCTTTGAAGAGATGAGACATTATTCCATGACCACTAGTCATATTTAAAAGTTCAAATTCAAATCCTATTAATCCTCTGGTAGGTATCTTGGATTCTATCATCGACCCTGAACCTGAAGCAGTCATATTAACAATTTCCGCCCTCCTAGCAGCTAAACTTTTCATAACACCACTCACATATTGTTCCGGAACTTCAACGTATAGGGTCTCAAATGGTTCAACTACGACATCATTCTGGTCACGTTTAGTTATAACCATTGGTCGAGAAACTAGGACTTCGTAACCTTCTCTTCTCATCTCCTCAACGAGGACTGCTATCTGCATCGCTCCTCGTGCTGAAACATTAAATACACCTGCCCTATCACTATCAGTTACTTCTATAGAAATATTTGTTTTAG
>JABGYE010000137.1:0-19849 GCA_018675395.1 Akkermansiaceae bacterium | reverse complement strand
CTCAGGCGCTTCTTCTAGCAAGGCAAGGGCCTCGTCTGTGCGATTCATTTCATGGAGACAATATGCCCCCTGAATGAATCCAGCTCCATTCTGAGGTTCCATCCGTTGAAGATCCTCACTCAAAGCGTAAGCCGCGTCCCATGTTTGTTCCCTGAGTAATAAAAGAATCTTTATCTGCAAAATTGATGGAGTCAGCGGAAAGGACCTTTCAACTTCCTTTAACTCGTCCCATGCGTCGTCATACATTTCCAATTCGTAATAACCACGAACGGCCTGCAATCGCAATTCACTGTTTGAAGAAGGATCATTAAGATAAGACATCAATGCTAAATTCTTGTCGGTAACAAACCGTTGATCCAGATCTCTAAATGGTCAAGCTCAAGAACTAATTTTACTCATTATTAGTATTTGCTATGGCCTGTAAATTTTTCCGAATTTGTTGATTCTTTGGATCAATCTTAAGCGCACGACTCCACGCTCCTCGTGCTTCAGTCTTTTTACCTTGCCTAATCAGAGCAAGACCCAAATTGGACCATCCTAAGGCTGAATTAGAGTTCATTTTAACTGCTGTCTCACAAAATCTTTGAGCCTCTACCGGATTTTTCTTTTGTAGATAAACGTATCCCAAATTCAAGTAAATGAGATAATCCGCCCCCTTAATCTTGGTTGCCTGCTTGAGAACAATTTCCGCGTCATCAAATTGCTTCATTCTAATGAAAAGAGAACCCAAATTAGAATATGCAGGCAATCCCGATGGGTTCGTTTTGATTGCAGCCCTATAAACCTTTATCGCTTCTTGAAAATCTCCTCGACCCTCATATTGCTTACCTCTCATTAAAGGGTTCAATTCTGAAGATATTTCCTGATCTTTAAATTTTTCCAGCACCCTTTTCTCACCATCAGTATCGCCTACCCCTCTAAGCGCTGCAGCATAATTACTAGCCACATGAAATGATTCAGGATTAATTCTATTTGCTTCTTTCAAAACTCCTACAGCTAAATCATTTTTTCCTAATTCAATGTAACTCGCTCCTAAATTTGAAAGACTATCAACAAATTTTGGATTCACTTTAACTGCGCCCTTGTACCATTTTATTGCTTGTTCATGAAATCCCTTACTTCCATAAATGTAACCTATGTTATGATAGGAATGGTAATGCCTGGGATCTGTTTCAATCGCTTTCTTATACCAGCTTATTGCGTCTTTTAGATTCCCTTCATCCTGCTCCGCTTTGCCTCGACTAAATTGCGACAAGGCTTCACTCCCAAAATCAAAAAGACCTTGAGATCGGCCATTGCCACAACTCAAACAAAAGATAAAAAATAAATTCCAAACAACTAATCGCATAATGTATTAGGCCGTTACTTTTAATATTAAAAAAACAGTTTTTCTTTATATAGAGGCTCATTACACATAAATGACAATAAATAAACTATCAAAAAAATTATTACATTAGACAATCAACCTAGTGCCCCGAAATTACTTAAAGTGAATAAAGCCTTTATTCTAGGTGCCGGGCTTGGTAGTCGGCTCAAGAAACTCACAGAGAAATTACCGAAACCCATGATACCGGTCTTCGGTAAGCCACTCATCGAATATACCTTCGATCACCTTAATGAATCAGGCATTGACCAATTCATAGTCAACACACATCACCGCGCACAAGCGTACACTGATCATTTTAAAAATAATCATTACAATAAAACGCCAATAATATTTAGGCATGAACCAGTACTCCTCGATACTGGAGGAGGGATCGATAACGTATCTGATTTATTATCTCCTGACCCATTCCTAGTATACAACGGCGACATTTTAACTGATCTGCCAATAATCAATCTTCTCAATCACCATACCGCTAACAATAATGTAGTCACCCTTGCATTACGTACAAATGGCCCATCAAAACACATTGCACTAGATTCAAATGCAGGGAGAGTAACTGATATAAAAAATTTACTTAATAGTGGTAATTTTGGAACTCACCAGTTCACAGGAATTTACGCCTGTAACCCAAAGTTCCTTAAATACCTTAAACACAAAGAAAAGCACTCAGTGATTCCAGTGTTCTTAAAATTAATTCAAGAAAAATTACTGGGTGGAACCGTCATCGATGACGGTAACTGGTGGGATTTGGGAACACGTACTAATTACCTTGAAGCTCATAAAATATTATCAGAATCTAACTTTCCACATTATCTCACAGGTGAAAAAAACGATTCTAAAAAGAACTATTCTAAGGAAAGTCAAATCGCACCTGATGCCAAAATCGATAAAGCTTCATATATTGGAAAAGGAGCTTCAATTGGCTCAGGAACCAATATCATTAACAGTATCATCTGGCCAAACAGTAAAGTAGCCTCTGAGTCTCAATTAGTGCGATGCGTAGTCAGGCATGGACAAATTGCTAAAGGAAAACTAGAAAATATCGATATCTAGTATTATTATTACCAACCTTTAAATTCTTAATGTCAGATGATTTAATTAAAGCCACTATAGAGGCACTTCCCGACACAGATCTCAAGAAAGCCACTTGTGAACCTATCGGCATAGGTGGATCTGATCGCAGTTATCATCGTATCAACCTCAATAACGACCAAAGTCTTATTGTTATGGAATACACTAAGGACAGACCTGATAACGCAAAGTTCGTAGCTGCAACGGATACACTCAAAAGACTCGGCGCTGCGACTCCAGAAATTTTAATCCATAACCCGGAAAAACAACTCATATGGTTAGAGGATCTAGGAACTCAACATTTGTGGGATCAACGTGATGCAAAATGGGACGAACGATCAAGCCTATACAAATCGGTAATAGATGAGGCTGGAAAGTTTCACAAAGAAAATGAACAATCACTAGATAAAGAAGAATTAAACCAGCTTGAACCTCCTTTTGATGAAAAATTATACAAATGGGAACAAGATTACTTCTTTGATCATTTTCTTTCCTATTATTCAAGGCGAGCCCCTTCATACCAGAATTCCTTGAGGGAAGAAGAAGAATTCAAACAGCTAATTGAAATGTTAATTAGCTCTGAAAGAACACTTATACATCGTGATCTTCAGTCACAAAATATACTATTCCAAAAAAATAAACCTCACTTCATAGACTACCAAGGTCTGCGGTTAGGTCTTCGTGAATATGATATAGCGTCACTCCTATATGACCCATATGTAAGTTTCACGAAAAAACAACGCACCGAATTAGCCGACTATGCTTTCAAGGGAAAGGAAAAGTCCGAATGGGAACCCCTCTTCATAGGCTGCGCAGCTCAAAGACTCATGCAAGCACTAGGAGCATATTCACGGCTGGGAAATCAACTCGGCAAGACTGACTTCCTAAAATATATACCTCAAGCATTAGACAATTTACGTGAGATACTAAGTAAAGAAAACATTCTACCAAGGCTCGAACCTTACCTAAGTGATGAAGCTCTAGAGTTTTAAAAGAATTGAAATAAAAAATGCTCCAGGCATTCCAAAGAACGCCTCACCAAAACCTGCCGATCCAGCCGCTCCCAATTTTAGCAGTTGCTGATCAGGCTTCTGACTTCGACATATTTGAAACTGATCCAAGTTCCAGTTTACATCCTGATGTAAGTCCAGCCAAAAAACCATTTTCAGTTGTTGTTCATGCCTATGGCCACCCTGAAAATGCCCTTATTAAAGGAATTCTTCGATGGAGATCTGCTAATAGTAACTCTTGGAATAAAGAGCCATTAAACAAGGTAGAAAAACAAAAATGGGCTGGAGCATGGACTCCACCGAGCCCCGGAAACTATGAATGGAGAGTAGAACTATGGAACGAGAATAAATCATTTGAAACTCACAACCTCAGCAAAACCGGAAACATTCGGACTCTCAGAGCTGAAAGGTCGGATCTAATTCAGGCGAACTGGTATCAATTGTCAAAAACATCACTATCCGAAATAAACACTTTCCCTGAAGCCAAGCCTTCAGATGTATTCTTATTGCCTCCAATATTCCCAGTCGGAAATGATAATTTGATCGGGAATAATGGCCTTGGCCATTACAGCATTGATAAAGGAATAGGAGACGCCATAACCTTTGGTAAATTCGCGGCTAACATTTTATCCAGAGGAATCACATTGGCAATGACTTTACCTATTCATTGCTCAAGAACTCATCCATTTCGAATTAAAGAACCTTCCCAATTTTCAGCAAAAGGCATCCCTGATCTAATTAGTGAAGGATGGCAAGAAAGAAGAGCCAAATGGGAATCCATTTTCCGCTACTGGATAGTTCAAGGAATAGAAATATTCGAACTGTTAGAAATTACTGAGTTTCCCCTGTCATTTTGGGATGATTTAATTCAGTCATTACGCAAAGACTTTCCTCATATTAGCTTCATCACTAAAGAAAAATTAGCAGAAGAGGAACACCAAAAGATGTTGAGCGTTGGATTTTCTGATTGTAATAAAATATTAAATCCAACGGAAAAAGATAATTCCTTAGAGCTACAAAAAGAAGAATCAGATGAAAGTTTATTCTCCAAGGAAAACACTTCGGTAAATTGCCTGAGCTCCGATCCTAAACTAAAAGTTTCTTTAGAAAAAATAGCTGCCAAAAAATTTCTTCTAATAATTAATAATAGTGACCCTTCAATAAAAAGGTCAGCCAAAATCCGCATTGAAAATTCAGGTAATAATAATCTAAAAGAACAAAATCTCTATTACCTACGAGATCTAGATAATGGCAAAGCTTATCGATGGCACGGCAGCAATAACGAAATCACCTTAAAAGCTGGTGAACTGAAAAAGAAATTCTTAATCGAACTGAATTAGTAAATCATTTAGACTTCCAAGTGAGCTATAAAAAGAAGGCAACTATTTTCCTAATTCTATGTGTGGTAATAATATCGCTCATCAGACGCGAAGAAAATAACGGGGCATTCTCGAACTTTAACCGTGGATATATTAATTGGCTCATTGATACTAAAAAGGTTAAAGCCAAGCCACCCTCAGTAACCTTGCTAAGAATCAGTGATTCTGAAAGCTCTATATTCCAGGAATGGCCTCCTAGCCCAATAGATTACGCCATCATTCTTAAAAACCTTAAAGAGTATAAGGCCAAGTTAATAGCAATTGAACCATCAATGTCTTGGAACAATGCAGGGGAAGGTTTGCTAGAAACTTTGCGCACCGCCAGCCTTAAATATAATAAAGGCGAACTGCTAATGGGTGCCGTATTTCAAATGGACCAATCCGTGTTCGAATCTAATGATAAATTAATTAATTTACTCAATCCCATATCAAATATCAGCGGCGACATAAAACGTATCCCTGAATTTACAATGATAGATCCATTACCCGATCGACGCTTAACATCAATCGGAATCCCCTTTGGGTTCACTTCTATAGATATGGCTGAACAGGATAAGATGAATAAT
The DNA here is from genome assembly GCA_018675395.1 of Akkermansiaceae bacterium. Taxonomy (GTDB): domain Bacteria; phylum Verrucomicrobiota; class Verrucomicrobiia; order Verrucomicrobiales; family DEV007; genus EC70. Next base: position 14,436 of record JABGYE010000137.1, on the reverse strand, counting down.
CCCCTAAAGGTTCCACTCCTAGCACGCATTAAAGAAGCCATTGTTCCTTCCTTTGCTCTTAGAGCAATAATGATGGAACAAGACATGAATTCCAATGACGTCACCATCCATTTAGGAGATAAAATTGCATTCTCGAATGGCACCACAATACCAATCGATTCTCAAGGGTCTTTCGAAGCTTTCACTGGATCACGCCCAGACATTAATAAAGAAGACATTAATATATTATCCCTACCACAAGAAGAGCTCGATGAATCACAACTTAGGTCCTTATCAAATCGTATTATTCTAGTGGGTATTGATACCAAGACGGAACAAATAATACCATTCAGGTTCGGCGTAAAAATTTCCAATGCAGAACGAATTGCCCTGTCGATAGCAACTATACAAAGCAATCTATTCATCAAATCATCCTCGTCATTTTATGAATATTTTATTTGGGTCAGCATTATATTGCTTGGTCTATACCTCATTAGGCTAAAACGTTCAAAAGCAGTAGCCAGATCTTTGCTTGCAATAATTATTTATTTGGCAGTAAACATGGTCCTATTTCAGAGCAATAATCAATGGGTATCACCCATGACCCCACTATCATTGATGACTTGCATTTTAATTACTTCTTGGACGCTTTGTCCCAAAATGGAAGGATAAACAATTATCAGTGCGCCTTGCCGAAAGGCATTATCACTGCTTATCTTTAAACTACTATGAATCGTCGTAATTTCATTAAGGGCACGACCATCGCATCAGGAGCAATAAGCTTTCCGAACATTATTCCCTCACAGCTGCTAGGGAAAAATTCACCAAGCAATAAAATTACTATTGGTATGATTGGAACCGGAAATCATGGGATCCACCGCAATCTGAACATGTTCTTGCGACAACCTGACGCCAAAGTGCTTGCAGTTAGTGACGTCTTTAAGAGCAGAATGGCAAAGGCCCACAAAATGACCAATGAGCATTACAAATCTAATGATTGCTCAATGCACTCTGACTTTCGTGAAATACTGGATCGCAAAGACATTGATGCTGTAATGATATCCACTCCCGACCATTGGCATGCACTCATGTCCTCAATGGCTATCCGAAGAGGCAAGGACGTGATTTGTGAAAAACCCACCCTAACCGTTGCTGAAGGCCGCTACATTGCTGACCTTGTGAAGAAAACTGGACGTATATTTCAAACCTCGACAGAAGATCGAAGTTTATTTATTTATCATCGATTAGCAGAAGTGGTCCGTAACGGAAGGATAGGGAAACTAAAAGAAATAAAAGTAACCTTACCTGCAGGGAAACGATTTCCAAACGAGACAGAAAGCGAGATTCCGGAAGACCTAGACTATGATCTTTGGTTAGGCCCAGCCCCAAAATCTCCTTACACCAAAAGCCGTACCAAACAACAGCACTGGCGCCATGTGTGGGACTATTCTGGAGGTAAATTCACAGACTGGGGAATGCACCAACTCGATACAGCTCAGTGGGCAAATAACACAGAAAAGACAGGACCCACAAAAGTTACAGGGAAAGGAAACATACATGAGGGGAGCATGTATAATACTTTTGTTGATTATAAAATTAAATATTCGTACGCTAATGGCGTTCAATTATCAGTAAGCAGCGGAGGAACAAGCATACATTTCTATGGATCCGAGGGGTGGTGTGGAAGTAAAAGCTGGGACTCAGGACTTGAAGCTAACAAAATCGATATTGTAAAAGAACCCATTCCCGAAAATGGGCTTCACTTATATACATGTAAAGGTGGAGAGCACCGCAATTTCCTAGACTGCGTAAAGTCTCGCAAGGAACCTTATTTTCCTGCTGAGATCGGACATCGATGTGCAACTCTTTGTCACTTAGGAAACATCTCCATGAGGTTAAATACAGCTTTGGATTGGGACCCCGAGAAAGAAACGATAACCAATAGTAAACAGGGAGCATCCATGCTTTCACGAAAAATGCGTGAACCATGGAATCTAGAAAAATCTTAATACCTATAATGCTCGGGCTTATATGGCCCTTCTTGCGGGACTCCAATATAATCCGCCTGTTCTTCAGTCAATTGCGTTAGTTTAGCACCTATTTTTTCTAGATGAAGAAATGCAACTTCTTCATCTAATTTCTTAGGAAGAACATAAACGCCAGGAACATATATTTCTCTATTTTCCCATAGATCAATTTGCGCAAGTGTCTGGTTAGTAAAACTGTTAGACATTACAAAACTTGGATGGCCTGTGGCACATCCAAGATTAACAAGTCTTCCCTCTGCTAGCATATAAAGCTGCCTTCCATCAGAAAAAGTATATTGATCCACTTGAGGTTTTACAGTCTCCTTACTCACTCCTTCTGAATTATTCAACGCGTCCACTTGAATCTCATTATCAAAGTGCCCAATGTTACAAACTATTGCCTGATCCTTCATCATCAATAAATGATCGACCCTAATGATATCTTTATTGCCTGTAGTGGTGACATAAATGTCTGCCCATCCAAGTGTATCCTCTACAGTCAACACTCGGAACCCTTCCATCGCTGCCTGTAAAGCACATATAGGATCTATTTCGGTAACAATTACTTGGGCCCCTTGCCCACGAAGCGCCTGCGCACATCCTTTCCCCACATCTCCGTAACCACAGATCACGGCAACTTTCCCCGAAATCATTACATCCGTCGCACGTTTAATTCCATCTACCAAAGATTCTCGACATCCATACAAATTATCAAATTTAGACTTGGTAACTGAATCATTAACATTAATGGCTGGAACCCTCAGTTTTTCTTGTTCAGACATTTGATAGAGCCTATGAACTCCTGTCGTGGTTTCTTCTGAGACTCCTTTCCAGTCCTCAAGATATTTGGTCCATTTATCAGAATTTTCAGAATGAACATTTTTCAATAAATCCTTAATGACTTGTTCCTCCTGAGAATCACTTTTTGATTCGATCCACTCTGAACCTTCTTCAAGATCTGCTCCTTTGTGAATTAGAAGAGTCGCATCACCTCCATCATCCACAATCAGTTCAGGCCCCTTACCATCTGGCCACGTAAGGGCATCCAAAGTGCACTGCCAATACTCTTCTAATGTCTCACCTTTCCAGGCGAAAACAGGAACGCCTGAGACAGCAATGGCTGCCGCAGCATGGTCTTGAGTGGAAAATATATTACATGAACACCATCTAACATCTGCTCCGAGATCCTTAAGAGTCTCAATAAGAACGGCCGTCTGTATTGTCATGTGCAAAGAGCCCATTATCCTTACCCCTTCTAGAGGCTTATCGGCAGCATATTTTCTTCTAGTTGCCATTAGACCAGGCATTTCATGCTCAGCTATTGAAATTTCACGACGTCCCCACTCCGCCAATTCAATATCGGCAACTTTATAGTCTTTTGCTTCTGTAGAAATATTACTCATTAATTTAATATTAAAATTACTCTCCAACTGCCGATCTCAAATCTTCGACCTTATTAGCCTTTTCCCAAGTTAAGGATTCCTGTTCCTGCTCTCTGCCAAAGTGACCGTAATTGGTCGTCTTACGATAAATAGGACGAAGAAGATTAAGTTGAGAAATAATATCTGCGGGTTTGAATGAAAAAACATCGCGAACAGCACTCTCTATCTTAGTCTCATCAACTGAGTTAGTACCAAAAGTCTCTACGCTAAGAGAAACTGGTTCCGGAAAACCAATCGCATATGCTGTCTGCAATTCGCATCGCTCAGCGAGACCAGCAGCAACAATATTCTTGGCTACCCATCTGCACATATATGCGGCTGATCGATCCACTTTTGATGGATCTTTTCCTGAAAAGGCTCCTCCTCCATGTCTGCCCATTCCTCCATACGTATCAACAATTATTTTACGACCAGTTAGACCGCAATCTCCTTCTGGCCCACCAACAATAAATAAACCGGTCGGGTTGATATGATATTTTGTATCTTCAGTAAGCAATTCTGAGGGTAATACTTTTTCTATTAGATCCTTCCTGAGAATATCCCGTATTTCTTGAGTGTGAATTTCTTTAGCATGCATAGTTGAAACAACGACCGCCGTGATTCGACTCGGTTTACCTTCAATATATTCAACTGATACCTGAGTCTTGGAGTCTGGTCTCAACCAGGTATGTTCACGACTCTTTCTTAGATTGGTCATAGCCTCACCGAGTTGATGAGAATAAGCTATCGGCGCAGGCATGAGTTCAGAAGTGTCATTACAAGCGTAACCAAACATGATCCCCTGATCGCCTGCTCCCTGCTCTGCAGTCTCCTTGTCATCAGCCGCTGCCGCATCCACTCCTTGCGCAATATCAGGTGACTGTTGGCCCAGTAAATTCAGAAAGAAAAAATTCTGAGCATCAAACTTACAAGAATAACTAAAATCTGTACCGTTCGAATAAGCAGAATCATAATTCATGTCCTCTAGTGTCTTCCTGACAACTGAGCGATAATCGAATTCTGAGCCAGTTGTTATTTCACCACCAAGAATCACTGCGTTATCTTTAACCATTGTCTCACATGCAACTCTGGATGAAGTGTCCTGCTCAAAACATGCATCTAGTACAGCATCTGAAATAGTATCACACACTTTGTCTGGATGCCCTTCGGTGACCGATTCTGAAGAAAAAATTAAGGAATTTGCCATATATCTAAATATCGTGATACGTTGATATGTCATTCTAAAAACCTATGGCGTCAATACTGAAATGGCTCAAATTACTTGCCGATCCCACAAGAGTGCGAATTTTGCGAATTTTGCGTAAAGAAAAACTCTCCGTGGCAGAAATTCAAAATGTCCTTGGAATGGGGCAATCCCGAATATCTTCCCATTTATCGCAGTTAAAATCATCAGGACTACTTAAGGACGAAAGATTCGGCAAAAATATTTTTTATGAAATAATTGAACCCCATGAGGTAGAAAGAGAGGCCCTCAATAGAATCTTTGCCGTCATCGATTCCGCATCAAAAGAAATACCAGAATGTTTTGAGGATTCAGAAGCATTGAAATTAGCCCTCGAAAAGCGGTCCGATAAAGCAAGGGCATACTTCGATGAATTGGCTGGCAATTTTGGTCAAAAATACGTGCCGGGCAGGAGTTGGAAAAGTTTAGCTGAAATGCTCCTCCAAATTATGGATCCAGGCATTGTCGCTGATTTGGGATCTGGTGAAGGCACATTAACCCAACTCCTAGCTCAAAGAGCAACAAAGGTTATTGCGATTGATAGTTCAAATAAAATGATTAGTTATGCATCCAAGATCAGTCAGGAGAACGGTTATAACAATATCGAATACAGGCTAGGAGATATCGAATCCCCACCCATAGACGATGGCACGGTAAATCTCACTATTTTGAGTCAGGCCCTACATCACACTACTAAACCACAAATAGCCATTGATGAAGCTTTTAGAATCACAGCTCCCGGTGGGAGAGTCGTTATTCTTGATCTTTTGAGGCATGACTTTGAGCAAGCACATGAACTCTATGCCGACGTTTGGCTAGGATTTACAGAAATTGAACTAATAGAATATCTTAAAAATGCTGGATTCATTTCCATTCAAACTGCAATAGTTGATAAAGAACAGCAGGCACCACATTTTGAAACTCTGATGGCAATTGCACTAAAGAATAAATAATTAATTCCCAGAGAATTTCCAAATCAATGATTATTAACAAACAAGCTCTTAAGAATTAACGATGTTTACTGGACTCGTCGAAAAAATAGGAAGCATTTCAGCTGTGCAAACTACCGATAAGGGAGCTAAAATAATTATAGATATTCCTTTCTCAGATGAATTATCCATAGGGGACAGTGTAGCTATCAACGGTTGCTGCTTGACTGTTTCGGCAATCGATAAAGGACAAACTTCGTTCGATTTGCTAGCTCAAACATTAAAGGTAACTGCCCTCAATGAACTAAACCCCGGATTGATTGTTAATCTTGAAAGGGCCCTTATTGCAGGTCACCGGATAGGAGGGCATCTTCTCACAGGCCACATAGATACCGTGTCTGAAATAATCACCTACATGCCAATGGGTGAAGACCATAAGTTAGAAATTCTTCTTCCTAGAAGCACAGCAAATCTGGTCATTGAAAAAGGGTCGATTTCAGTAGATGGAATCAGTTTAACGACTGCTGAAGTCAATGATAAGAAAGGCAGCTTCACTTGCTTCATCACTCCTCATACACATAAAAACACAAATCTCATAGAGGCAAAGCAAGGGTCCAAAGTGAACTTAGAATTCGACCTTATTGCAAAGCACGTCGAACGCTTAATTACCTATCAAAAATAGATAGTAGCCCCATCCATTTTAATATGAATAGATAGCATTTAAGTAAAATTTACTTCAAAATATTACTGACAAGCTTCGCACTCTTCTCCGTTCATCATAGCCTCAATACTACAAGCCTTAGCCTCTTCAGGTGTATACTCTTTCTTGGATTCTTCACCTGCGTCTACTGATTTAATCCTGACCTCTTTATTACCCTTGACGGTAGATTTCTCAATATTTGAAGCTGCGAGACTACGAAGGTAATAAGTAGTCTTTAGACCGGAGCGCCAAGCCTCTCTATACATATGTGATAAAACCTTAAGGTCAGGCGTGGCAATAAAGAGATTCACTGATTGCGACTGATCAATCCACTTTTGACGACGAGCTGCAGATTTAATCAGCCAACTGTAATCAATGGAAAAAGCTGTAGAGTATTTCTTTTTCAAATCATCAGGAATCTCATCAATATCATCCAGTTCCCCATCATGATACTTGAGCTGGTCAGCCATATCCTTGGTCCAAAGATTTAATTTCTTTAGATCTTTCACCAGATATGAATTTAACACTATGAAGTCACCAGAAAGATTACTCTTCACAAAGAGATTCTTATAGGTCGGCTCAATGCATGGTGAACTTCCCATAATATTCGAAATTGTTGCAGTCGGGGCAATCGCAAGAACGTTAGAATTACGCATCCCTTGTTTCTTTATCTTTTCGCGCAACTGATCCCAATCCATTTTACCTCCACGAGGCACATCAACTTTTTCTCCTCGCTCCTGCTCCAGAAGATCTACAGTGTCCGGAGGTAATAGACCTCGGTGCCATTTGGAGCCTTCATAAGTAGAATAAGATTCACGCTCCTTCGCTAAATCACTAGAAGCTTCATATGCATAGTAAGCAATGGCCTCCATAAATTCATCATTAAAATCAACTCCTTCTTGGGATCCAAAACAATTATTTCTCCGGAACAAAGCATTCTGCAGCCCCATCACACCAAGACCAATTGGTCGGTGACTCTGGTTAGCCTTACGAGCAGCTTCCGTAGGATAAAAGTTAATATCAATGACATTATCGAGTGCCCGAACAGCAATACTGACAGTTTCCTGTAATTTTTCATGATCGATTTCACCATTCTCATCAAGGTGATTATCAAGCACTATAGACCCCAAGTTACATACTGCTGTTTCATCAGGACCTGTGTTTAAAGTAATTTCAGTACACAAGTTAGAACTATGTATTACTCCACAATGATCCTGGGGACTTCTAATATTACATGGATCCTTAAAGGTTATCCACGGATGACCCGTCTCAAAGAGCATTTTTAACATGTGCTTCCAAAGCTCAATAGCTGGTATTGTTTTCCCGAAAACCTCACCAGATTTGACTTTTTCTTCGTATTCCAAATACCGTTTTTCAAAGGCACTACCATAGAGTTCATGTAAGTCAGGAGCCTCATTGGAACGGAACAGAGTCCAATCCTCCCTAGCTTCCATCCGTTTCATGAATAGGTCAGGGATCCAATTAGCCGTATTCATATCATGAGCTCGTCGGCGGTCATCCCCAGTGTTCTTCCTCAGATCAAGGAAATCCATAATGTCCAAATGCCAACTCTCCAAATAAGCGCAACCAGAGCCTCTTCTCTTCCCTCCCTGATTAACAGCTACTAACTGATCATTGTGCAATTTAAGAAATGGAATCACCCCTTGGCTCTCCCCGTTCGTCCCTTGTATGTAACTACCGGTTCCTCGAACTGCTGTCCATGACCCCCCCAAACCTCCTGCCCACTTGGAAAGATACGCGTTCTCAGCAATACCTCGTTGCATGATTGATTCAATCGAATCGTCCACCTTGTATAAATAGCAAGAACTTAATTGGGAATGATTAGTAGCAGAATTAAATAGTGTTGGAGTGGAAGAACAGAATCTGCGACCCTTGTATAACCGATACAGGTCAATGACCTTCTCTGAACGATCATTCGATTCATCTAAGAATAGACCCATCGCCACTCGCATCCAAAACAATTGTGGGGTTTCTAGTCGACGATGCTCTTCAGACGTCTTATCAACAATTAAATACCGGTCGTACAACGTTTGAACTCCAAGATAATCAAAGTCTAAATCCGCGGCCGGATCAATTCCCTCGGCGAGCGCGTCAATATCATGCTCTCTCAATCGTTTATTGAGACGACCAATATCAATTCCTCTCTGCACACTAGCCTTGAACCCCTTACGGTGCGCCGCAGGCAAAGCGCCTATTCCATCATCAACAATACTCCAATCTAGTACCTCCTCATATATATATGTTAATAAAATCCTTGCCGCGAACTTAGAAAAATCAGCATCTCTCTCGATTAAACTTTTAGAATTCAGAACAATCGTCTTATCCAAATCAGACCGATTCATTTCAGGAAAAACAGATCGTCGCAATTCTCTTTCTACCTCATCTGCACTCAAGCAAAGGTCCAGTTCGAGAGATGCAAACTCAATTCTTTTACGTAAGTCAGCTCCATCCCAAAGCAACGTTGAGCCGTCTGCATTACGAACTAAAACCAACGAGTCTTGGCTCGGATCAGCTTTAGTGGCAGCAACTTCTTCTTCCTCGACTCGTTCCACCTCACGCAACAAAGCGCGATGGGCACGGTAAAGAATATAAGCCTCCGCCACCTTAAAGTGCCCCTGCCTCATCAGTTCTTCTTGGACCTTGTCTTGCAAATCCTCAATGTGAATAAAACCAACCTCACTCTCACTCATCCTGTCACTCAGCCCCTGCGCAACATCAGCTGCTGGACTAGGATCAAGTTGTAATGACAGAAAAGCCTGACTCACAGCAGCCTCGATCTTTCGCGCATTCCAACTAACTGACTTACCGTTACGACGAAGAACCTTAATGGTCTGATTCTTTGTTTGATCATCAGGCGTAGAATGCTCAACGTTATTCCGTAAACGCATGATCAAGGAACGGGCAACGTCGTGCGCATTATTTTTAACAAGTGCACGCTCAATAATCTTGGTCAATTCAACTGAGTTGAAAGTAACCTCAGAAGAACTTGTATCCTCTGTCTGCTCAACAATGTCCTCAGTAACTGAACGAGCAATACCCGCAACTAAACGCTGATTTTCATCATTGAAAATATTCTCCTCTTTCCGAGAAAGCAGTAAATCAGTGAGCGCTCCACCAACAGTGTCAGCAACGTCTGCCGCGTTATAATCTCTTACTTGGCCTCCAATTTCTATTTTAATCTGAAGCTTACCAGGGAGAGACGGCGCCTCTCCATCAGCAAAATCAGACCAATTAAATCGAGGCTTCTCTTCATCCGAAGCATGTGCAAATTGCTTAAGTAAAATATCTTCTTCTAAAACATTTCTTCCGATCATATGACAGTGGAGTTGGAAATATTGGCAGGGTAAGTTTAGTGTCTTGTGGTATTAAAATTAAATAATAGAGAATCAATTAAAGTTCATCATCGTCTACCGTTTCAAGAGACGAAGCTTTCTGGTACTCAGTGACTCTTCCTTCAAAAAAGTTTTGCTCTTTCTTAATGTCCATCATTTCCGCAAGCCAAGGAAATGGATTCTCTACATCAGGGCATAACGGCTTAAGTCCGACACCCTCGAGCCTGCGATCAGCAATATAATCAATGTATTGGGTAAATTCCTCGCAACTCAAACCCACAGAGTTCACCGGTAAACAGTCTTCTATGAATTCTTTTTCTAATGTGACCGCCTGTCTCATTATTTCTCGCAATTCATCCCTAAAATCATCTGTCCAAATTTCTTTATTTTCTTCTATGAGATCCATGAACAGATTCCGACAAAGTTCTATATGATTAGATTCGTCGCGGAGCGTATATCTAAACATTTGCCCAATGCCTGGAAATTTATTTTGCCGGTAAAGACTCAAGATCATTCCAAACAGTCCATAAAACTGAGTGCCCTCCATGCATTGCCCAAAAACAAAAATATTCTTAGCTAGCAGTTTTTTATTCTCTGACTGAGTAAGATCAATATCTCTACGTAACTCACCAGAGATACTGGTAACAAATTCATTTTTTCTCTTAATCGTTGGTATCTGCTCAAACATTGCCTCACACTCGTGCGGATTAATACCTAACGAACTGATCATATAGAGCAGTGAATCAGCATGGATATTTTCCTCGTGAGCATGCCTACCCAGAACAAGTTTAAGTTCGGGAGCCGTTACCAGTTCACGGACAACATGAAGCATATTGTCACCGACAATTCCTTCCGCTGCAGAAAAGTAACCTATTCCCATACGAATAATCCAGCGCTCACTATCCGAAAGTTCTTTGTCTGACTGCCACTGCTCGATGTCCTTTCCCATTGGAATATCCTCAGGCTCCCAATGGTTTGCTTTCATGTTCCGATAAATTTCATAAGCCCACTGATACTTCAAAGGTAACAGGTTAAAGGCCATAGTCGGACGACCATTGATAACTGCCTTAGCAGCAAAAGCTTCTTCTGCTTTGTCTTGGTCTAAGACAAACTTCTTATTGCCTATTTCAAACGCCTTTTCCATTAGATCAGATTCTCTCTTTCTTTTTTGCCTTAAAATTAATCAATTATTATTACTATTTTGGTTATCTTAAACGTTTTTATCTTGGTCGGAGCTCCGCCTTTTGATCAGCTAAAACCCCCGTAAAAGCACGTCTTTTCGCAACAAAAACATATAGTAACTCATTTGCATAAACCACTATATCTTGATGAAGCGCCCGCTAATATGCACAATATATTGTGCCTAGGTCAAAATAAAAATAATTTTATTACCCCCCAAAAGCACTGGTATTTTGGCATTCAACGAGTTACGCAAAAACTTTTTTTTTGTTTCTCTAAATTGTTAATATCTGTTGATAAGTTAACAAATTTTAAGTCTCAATTTTGCAATACCTGAGAAAACCTTCAATAACAGCTCAAACAGAAGGAAGAACAGAAAAATTCCAGCTATTTAAAGATCTTTAGATCTCTGTTTTAGCATTATTTAATCTTGCTCATAAGAAATTAAATAATGCAAAATGAAAAAACCAATAAGAAACGATAAAAATGCATATTTTAACGATAATTAAATCAATCGCCTACCAAAGATTAATTGGTACTGCACTTTTCGTAATACTTCTGCCGACATATTCTTTTGCTGCCATCACCGCTGACGAGGTAGAACAAGCGATCAGTCCTGGGGCCGTCTATCTTGACTTTGTTAGCGAAGATTCCTCTTACGTAAGTTCCACAAACCCAAATATCTCAATGGTAACTAATGCTGTTGACTGGGGCTGGCCTGATGGTAGTGACAATGAAGTTTCAGTTCCCTCAGATGAATTTGGCGAGGGAAACATCTTTGATGACAAATCGAATCCATCATCTGATTTCACAGCAACTGTTTCAGGTTTAACCCCCGGTAGCATTGCTGAAGTATTTGTACTCAATGTCATCAAAACAAATAGCTATGATTTTTCATGGGCCCGCGGTCAGAGCGCAATGATTCTTGAAATAACTGAAGAAGGAATTGGTGGAGACGCACCAGCAATAATTGAACAAGAATTCAATGAAGAGTCACTCACCTTTTCGGACCGCACTCATCAACATAATGGAGCAGCTTTTGATAATGAAGGGAACTTATCAACGAGCGGAACTCAAATAATTGATCTGCCAAACTATCTAGTCGGTGGCGATTATATTCGTTTTGCTAACAACGCAAGAGACAACAATCCTTACTCTGCTTTCGTAGAGGCAGATGGCATAACTACTTGGTATCTTCTTGTAGACAATCGGTTAGACGGTGCAGCTGGAAATAAAAATTCTCCCAACAACACTGATCCAGTTCTGGGTGGAACATTACAATGGATCATTGATGATGGCTGGCAACGCGTTAACACTAACATATCACCTAATGGTCAAGCCGATTATACTGGCGTTGATGAGGGGGGGGGCGGATTTGGACCTGGGCAAGGGTTAAATCAATTCTATTCAGTCTACTCATTGACAAGTGACAGCGTAACAGTCAATGGACAAGGGATCGGAGGAAGTAACATGATTAGCCTTGTTACTCAGGGGAAAATGATAACGGTAAACAGCATTAAAGAAGGAGGTTTACCAATCGTAGAAGATAATGGGGCAGGGCCTGATTCCTATGCTATTTCCATTGGTTATTTCAATGCAGATGAAGATGGATCCATTAACGTTCGTATAGGCAAAGGCATTCCCAATGAACAGGGAAGCAGAACGGAATTAGACGGACTCGTTATTATTCCTCCCGCCGACAGCGAAATTCCAATCCAGCAATTCACTGCAACAGATGAAAAAATTGCCCCCGGGCAAAGCGTCACATTAAAATGGATTATTAGTCCTGAATCAACATTCGCCAACATTAGTCCCGGCAATATTGATATATTGGCCAAGACAGGAGCAGATGGTAAAGGTTCAATTGAATTAAATCCAAAGCTAGAAACTGAATACACTTTAACGGTTAATACCCCCGAAGAAGAAGCGGTTACTGACTCTGTTGTGGTTGATGTTGCGTTGATCGGTTACTTCACCGCAGAGCCCCTAGTAATCGATTCAGGTGAAGACACAACTCTCTCATGGCTAGTCAGGGAAGATGCTTCCATCAGTATACCTCCTATTAATTGGGTGGTCCCTCCAGACCCTGAAGGGACTGTTTCAGTTTCACCTGAAACAACAACAAAATACATTTTAACGGCAAGTGCCGGAGGAAAAATCGAGAGTGCAGAAGTCCTGATTAATGTCTTAGCTCCTCCCAGTAATGGCGGTAATTTTGCAGAACCGATAGAGGGTTGGGATTATGCATTTAACGGGGACGTAGATCCGCTATCCGTAGAATGGAACCATGACAATGGATCTGATCAATGGGACTCATCAGACCTAGACTCAGGAGCTCCTGGTGGAGCCGCCATCTTAAATGAGAATGGAGACAACTTCCTCCGGTTACAGGACACCGGCAACCCAACAAATCACGGCTTCGGTGACCCTGGATCAAACAGAAAAGTATACTTCACAAAGGACCTGACCACCATTCTAAGTGATAATTACTCTCCTCTTGTTGATGGAATTACTCTTAATTTCAGAGCCAGAGTACCTGTCCCAGATAATATTTTGCCATTTGATGACGCTCACCCGGCCGGGGGAAATATATCAGAATGGACAGCGAGTGGGGACGGTTATGCCATTCATGATGGCGGAAAAGGTACTTTCGGTATTCGTGACAGCCTGAGCGGGCAACTAATATCATTTACATTATCCACGGACCCGGGACCAGGAAGCGATTATTCCGAAGGCATTGGTCTCTCAATGAATAGGCTCAATGGAGAAAATCCTTCAGCCGAAGTAGATGCAAATGACGGTAGCGGAGAAACAAATCTACTACCAATTGAACCACTGAACTGGAATGACTTCTGGATCACCATCGAAGCAGACACGTCTGGATCTGGAACTCACCGAGCAGATATTTACATGAATGGCAACAGTGCACCTTCGAGTTATTTCCTGACCGCAGGAACCGGAAGTGATGCGGGAACTACCTACATGGCAATGGGTCTTGGAGCAACACCACAGTCTGGAGCCGTTGACATTGACTTCTTCAACATCAAAGAAGGCATACATATCCCAACAAACAATATACCTTTTCAAATCATCGATATATCCTATTCTGATAATGGAATTTCAATTTCTTGGCCTTCGCGTGCCGGCGAGGCTTTTCTTATCGAAAAGAGCGAAGACGCTATTTTCTGGGAAGAAATGGATGACTCATATCCTGCCAGCGACAATAGTGAAGTGACCGAATTTTTAGATGAAGAAACTACGGAATTCCGAAATCTTTTATATCGAGTCAGTAGAGCCACCGAATAATAATTACCAACCACAAAAAATCTTAAAACTAGGCAAACCCCAGAAACCAAAATTATATGAAACACTCAAAACGCCAAAAAGCTATCTTCTATACTAGTCTCATTCTTAGTGCCTTCATTGTTTTAGCCTCATCTCAAAAAGCTCAAGCCCTTGAACTACTTAGTTATTGGGATTTTAATGATCCTGGCGATTCCACTTCTGCGGCAGATGTGACGGGAAATTCTCCTGACCTTACTTTTAATGGAGGCGCTGCCTACACGGAAGATGGTGGAGGTCTTAGTGACTCGGCCGGCGATTAT
>JABGYE010000378.1:0-4359 GCA_018675395.1 Akkermansiaceae bacterium | reverse complement strand
CGTAAGGTTTTGATGAAGTTCCGAAATAAGCCTCCATATAGTCCGCATCGGGTCTTTCATGTAGATGATAGATTCCCCAGTAAAGACCATTTATATATAGATGGGTCCAGCGGCCGTGAACGCCTATATTGCCCATGGCCAGATAAAGATCATTAGCAAACTGATCTCGATTGTACTGAGCATGTTTTGATTGGTAGTAGTGTCTGTGAGTCCATCCAAAATTAAATCCTCCACGAAGTTGCAGATAATCAAATTCTTCAACGGCTGAGCTTCCATAAGGAGAGTCGGTAAAGAGTGGGTATTTTAATTTTGCATTTCCATATTCTTTACGGAACCGCAGACTGAAACTGTGCTTTGGGATGTCTTGGTTTCGACTGCTTCCACCCTGAATGCGCATGCCTGAATTGATTTGAAATTTATCTTCATTTTCATCATTTGGTATAAATTCTACTGAGACAGGTCTTTCCCAGCTGTCTCCCTGGCTTTTCGGGTTTTGATAAAGTCCTTTCGATCCATAGAAGTCCTCCTGTTTGATGGCGATAGAAAGACTAGGAAATGCTTGGAGGGCAGGGATGATTTTATTCGAATAATTGGGATCATTAACAATTTCCGGATCCATTTCATAGTCGGCTGGTTTTCCTGCCCATGATCTTGGAAGTCCTAGGCCATCGTTAGGCTGCTTTAATGTGCTTTCAGGAAAGATATATGAGTGGGTATCGACGTTAGTTGCTACAAAATTATCCTTATATGCAGCAGCTCTTATGAGTGTAGTACTATTTATAGATATAGGTCTGTTATAGATTATACCATTGGATGGATCCGGAGCACTGCCGTCCAATGTATAATAGATAGTGGAACCTTCGGTTTCACTGATAATCGTAAGTTCAAAAGGGTCGTAATATAGTCCACGATCAATACTAAATTTTGTGTCTTTTACAAAACCTTGAACGGGTTCTTCTTTGTTAGTTTTTCCAGGTGAGGGGTCAAGGAAGTATCCGGATTTTCCATAAGATATATCTTTTGGGATGGATGGATAATTGGGAGAAAATTGCTGTATTATTTCTTCGCCGTCAGGGCTAATTAGTGCCAGATATTCGCCTTCACTTTTTAGTGAGAAATTTGTGTGAAGATTACCTTCGGGGTCAGTGTGATTTGGGTCTTCCTGATCAGTAGCAAATATTATTAAGTATCCATTGGGGCTGATAATGGTCTGATCAGGAAAAATCCATTTGCGCAAATTGGATTGATCGTCCGTTAAGAAATAGCCGGTCAGATTAAAATTAATAGAGTTCGGATTTTTTATTTCAATCCAATCTGAATAATTGCCATGACCGTCCTCTAATGTGCTCTCATTATCACCCATGATCTCTGAAATGATTAGGTTCTCTGCTTTGACTAAATTGAATGAAGAAATGAGCAGAATTGTAACCTGTAAGATGGATCTTATGGTCTGCATGAGTGAGGGCAATCTATGCACGCACTAACGTACTTTATTTTTGTGATGAACGCACGGCAAATCCATTTTTAAATGCCAGCTAAGTGCTGGGTATTAATCTAGAGATAATAGATCTATTGCACTAGGTCCCAGTCCACTTCTGCTTTCTGAATGTTACCAAACTTGTCATCATATTGGATATAACCATTCTTTGCTCCAAATTCGTGCACTAGTTTTGTGACTTTAACATCGTAACAACAATACTCTGCCACTTCCCTATATTTGCCTTCCCTCCACCATCTTATAGCATCTAAGCCTTGGGCTGTCTTACCGGTTCCGAGCGTGGCTGAAGCGACAGATTCAAGTTTAATCCTGTGGCCTATTTTTTCTTCAATGCTGACCATCAGATCGAGACTAATGCACTGATCATCTAATGAGAATGGATGATATCCTTCTAGGACGGGGTAATCGAAATTTATATGGTTGTAGCCTATGACCAGATCAGCGCCGGCTAATTGCTTTATTAGTTCTTCGACTTTTTTTTCCGGGTAAGCGATATATTCATTGGTTTTGGTACTGTAAGTAACACCGACTGACATTCCCATGTCTCCTTTATTATTCCAGCCACCCACATCATTAGCGGAACGAATCGTTTCAAGATCAAAGTAGACGTAGTTCTTAGGCATCGAATTTACACTATTTAAGGGCTCGCATTGACCGGAGTTTCTAATGGTGAGAAAATTAGTCCAAATATATTTTGGGTGATTAAAATCATTAAAAGAGCCCCCATGATTCTAAGAACTGAAAGGTCTCCATGATTCACTTTAATTGCTTGTGCATGGTCCCATGAAGTCTTGTTTCTTTTTGTTAGTGAGAAGTAAGAAACGATGGGACATATAAAAACGAAAGGAAATATTATTAGGCCGCATCCCCGGAAGCAGACATTAAAAGATCTCACTAGTGCTGATTTAACCCCAATTCTCTTCCCTTCAGTATCTGAAATATTTGTGTTGAGCATCCATTTTCCTAGCGTTGTGGAAAAGCAACTTAGAATTAATGTCTCAGTGATTATCCATGAGATGCAAATGGCTGAGGTTATTGTAACTAGTGTTATAAAACTAGGTTGAGAAGTTTGATTTTGTTCTAAGAGATTTTGCAGTGCCTCGGGTCCCATATAGGCATTTAATTCATCCTTTCCGAGATAAGCTCTAAGAAATATTAGACCTGGGAGAATAAGAATGGGGAAATCGATGATTCTGGCCCAAAGCCGTATCCAGGGTCTGGGTCCATGCACCTTTTCGGTGCTATATCTCTGATCAATTGCTTCACGTTCCCTCTCCGTAATAATAATCGTTTCATGGCTTGCGTCAGCCAGTGTAACTTCCATGCTTTCTCTGAAAGGATCACAATCGCGCAAGGGCTTCCATTCATCCATTCCTTTGATCCAAGCCATGCAATCGGCATTGATCTTGCCGGATCGCAGACGTTCCCTGACTTCGTAAATGGATAACGGTCCAATTTTTTGTCCATTGATGTAAAGGTGGATTTCCATGTTATCACTGTCCTTTTACTACCAAATCCATCGAAATTCACTTAGAATCATTAACTGATACTTATTAATTATTACGATAAGCCAGAATATTATTTAATCAGCCTCTGCTATGGAACAATAATGTTGAAATAAGAAGATAATAGGTTTAAAATCATTAACTTATATACTCGCCTTTATGATTAAATATATCATAGCACTTTTATTTCTATCTAGTTTCTTGTCGAATGCGGCAGTGACATGGACCGGTAATGCAGGAACCGATATTTTTGATGGCGGTAATTACAGTGGTTTGGCCGATGGCTTTGTCCTTGGACCAAATGTGACTGTTGAAGATGATATTACTTTTAGTAATGCGACGGTCACGATTCCGCAAGTCTCTGCTCAGCAGCGTTTTCAAGTGGCTAGCGGATTTACTATGACGGTGGATGGTTCTAATTTTAGTCTGTCAGGAGGAAGTAACGATGGCATTGGTGGTGTTCCTGGATCAAAGCTTCCTGCCGGACCTGCGGGCCCCACATTGAATATCATCAACGGGTCTTCACTTGAGGCTTTCTTTATAGTTAATGGAGTTCAGATCAATGTTGATGGGACCAGCTCTGTCACATTGGGAGGGGGAGGAAATCCGGTCAATATATCATCTATTAATTTGGACACTGGAGCGACTCTTTCCTTTACGAGAGAAACCATTGCTCAGTTTAATACGGAGCATTTATCCAAGATTACCATCAACGGTACCGCTGCACAGGAAGGTTTGAATTTTACTATTGATGCCTTAGGTGCTGGTGGATCGACGATAACAGCTATCCCTGAACCCTCAGCTGGATTATTAGGAGCGATCGGTTGCATTATATTTGTTCTGCGCAGACGCAGATAGAACAAATGACCAATTGAGCCATGCGAAGGTTTCAATGCATGGAATTTATTTACGGCAGTAAAATACTGTTCATTAATAGAGAGTACTCACAGAATACATGAAATTCTTAAAACCTATCATCACATTCATTTTCGCATTTGGTTTATTTACATCCTCATTAATGGCTGAGATTGTTTGGACCGGCGCAAACGGAGCGGACATTTTCGATGAGGCGAACTGGGACTTGAGTAACTCACTGGTGGATATTATTGACCCCAACGTTTCTATTGATGATGATGTGATTATTGCCAATGCAACTGTTGAAATACCGCAACTCACAGGTCAGCAGCGGTTTCAGGTAGGTAGCGGATTCACGATTACAGTCGATGATTCAGAGATACGTCTTACGGGAGGAAGTAATGACGGTATTGGGGGGGCTGATGGTTCAAAGTTGCCGGCGGGACCTGAGGGTCCGATTTTGAATATAAAAAACGGTTCATCCGTTGAGGTATTTTTTAT
>JABGYE010000291.1:0-16454 GCA_018675395.1 Akkermansiaceae bacterium | reverse complement strand
TCCCTCAAAATTTAAATTCAATCAACATGGAAAGGCCGGAACCTGGGTCAGTGAGCTCCTCCCTCACACTGCCAAGATGGTTGATGACATTGCGGTACTAAAGGCCGTGAACACTGAAGCTATCAATCACGACCCAGCAATAACCTACATTCAGACAGGAAGCCAGTTACCTGGACGCCCGAGCGCAGGTGCCTGGGTTTCATATGGATTAGGAAACGAGAACCAGAACCTCCCTGCCTTTGTCGTCCTTCATTCGACAGTGAATGGGGGCTTCGGAGGGCAGGCACTTTATGAAAGATTATGGGGAGCAGGCTTCCTGTCCACTCGTCATCAGGGCGTTTCATTGAGGTCAAGCGGGGACCCGGTCCTTTATCTTTCCAATCCAAAAGGAGTGAGCCCAAAGCTACGCCGCCGCATGTTAAATGAATTGGAAAAACTCAATAATGAAAGGTACGAGGCAGTAGGTGATCCGCAAATAAGGGAAAGGATCGCACAATATGAAATGGCCTACAGAATGCAAAGCTCAGTTCCAGAGCTAACTGACATTTCCGATGAACCAAAATCAATACTCGACATGTATGGGCCAGAAGCTACTAAGCCTGGAACGTTCGCCGCAAATTGTCTACTCGCTCGTCGCCTAGCCGAGAGAGGAGTCAGATTTACTCAAATATTCATCCGGCAGTGGGACCAACACGGGAACCTACCAAAAGACATAAGTAGACAATGCGGCATCATTGATCAACCCAGCGCCGCACTGCTCCGTGACCTTAAGCAGCGAGGCATGCTCGAAGACACTTTGGTAATCTGGGGCGGAGAATTCGGTCGAACCGTTTACTGCCAAGGTAAATTAACTAGAGAGAATTATGGACGAGACCATCATCCTCGATGCTTCACTAAATGGATGGCAGGGGGTGGAATTAAGCCAGGAATTGTTTATGGCGAAACGGACGACTTCAGTTATAACGTGACTAAGGACCCAGTACACATTCATGACCTGAATGCGACCGTAATGCATTGCCTTGGATTCGATCATGAAAAATTAACCTACCGCCATCAGGGAAGGGACTTCCGTCTCACTGATGTGCATGGAAATATCGTTCGAGACATCCTTGCATAGGAATCCTTAAGCGGACTTTCTTTATTATAATGATGACCTTTTACATGGTTATTCATTGCTTTTAATGACCCCTACGTACAAAATCTGAACCTCGCAACAAGCAGTCAATTCACCCACAATCTCGTGCACTCAACAAAAATCACGCAACGTTCCCTGCTCCGCTCATTAGGAATTTTCGTTTTCTCATTGATTGTTCTCTCATCGATAGAATCAAAGGCGATCGACTCAATCGTTGTATTTAACGAGATCAATTATCACCCGTCAGAAAATAATCATGCCCTTGAATTTATCGAACTTTACAATCAGAACAGTGTCAACGTTGACCTCACGGGATGGAAATTGACCGGTGGCATTGATTATTCTTTCCCTGAAAACACAATCATTGAAGGTCGGTCCTACTTGGTCATCGCTCTTGAACCGGAGACAATCAAGGAAGCATCCGACCTAGAAAATATACTCGGCCCTTATCAAGGCCGGTTAGATAATGCCGGAGAAACAGTTCGTCTGCGAAACAACAATGAACGCATAATGGACGAAATAACATACAATGATAAGTACCCTTGGCCTGTCAGTGCCGACGGCTCCGGAGCGACACTTTCAAAATTATTACCAATGACCTCCAGTTCTCCTCCTCAGAACTGGACATCTAGTCTTCAACCATTAGGCACACCAGGGAAAATTAATTTCCAAGAGAGTAACCTGCCCCCCCCGACCATTAGCGTGCCCATTCTCAGTTTCGATCAAGAGTGGCGTTACAATGAGAGTGGAGTTGATCTTGGACTCGGTTGGGCAAGTGAAAATCACCCAGCAACAAAGAACTGGAAGTCTGGACCCGGAGTGCACGCTAAGGAGAACCGTCTTGAAGTCGATATCGGCACTGAACTAATAAGACCCTCACTCAACAAGCCTTACGTCATCACATATTACTTTGAAACAGAATTTAATTTGAGCGAAACACAATTTAGTAATGCATACGAACTGCAAATGACTTACCTCATAGACGACGGAGCAATTGTTTATCTTAACGGGAACGAAGTCTATCGTCATAACATGCCATTTGGCGAAGTTAATTCGAGCACACTCGCCTCATCCGGTTCAGAGGCCAAGAAAAATGAACCTTTAGGGATACCAATGGCTAGCCTGAAGGCTGGACAGAACCGTATCTCAGTAGAAGTTCATCAAGCCAATTCTGGCAGCAGTGATGTAGTCATGGGACTTGAGCTTAATTTACTGCAAACCTTACCCGATCCTTCTGCGATAGCTTCTCTTAGATTTAGTGAAATTTCTGAGGTCACGGACGATAATTGGTCATTCGAAATACAAAACACCGGCTCAAACCCAGTCTCCATTAATCAGTACATAGCCTCAATAAATGGCAATGAGGAAAATGAATATACTCTACCTGAAAAGACTCTACCTGCAGGAGATTTTCTGACAATTGGAAAATCCGAGAGCAATCTCAATCCACAAAACGGTGACCGCCTTTTCCTGTACTCGCCGGAAAACTTCGTAGTCGATTCTGTACTCATTAAGAACGAACCTCGTGCGAGACAGAACGAAAAATCCGATCATTCCTTTTATCGACCAGACAAACTGACACCCGATTCCTCAAACACAATATCCTTCAGCAAAGACATTGTTATCAATGAAATCATGTATCATCATCGTCCGCAATATTCTTCACCTGGAACTGCTCCGACTCTAGAAACGATTGGTATATTCGATTTTAATTCTGTCTGGCTATACAACGAGACAGGAACGGATCAGGGAAAGGATTGGGCAAAGGAAGCCCAGATCCCGGCAGGCAATTGGCTCTCCGGACAGGGACCCTTGGGATTTGAATCCAACGCAAGCAAATTGCCAGTCCCTTTAGGCACTTGGATGAAAAATCCAAGAGAGAATGACCCCAGATTCTTCACTCATTACTTCGAGACCCAGTTCAATATAACTTCAGAGGACAAAGAATCGATCAGGGAATTAATCCTGACACATATGATAGATGACGGGGCAATTTTTTACCTGAACGGAACAGAGATCGGCAGGTTTAACTTGCCGGCAGGAACCCTAAATTCAAACACCGCAGCAACTAGTGGCGTAGAAGCCACGTTCAGGAACATTTCTCTCGACCCTAATGGGCTCTTATTGACTGGAAAGAATCGCATCTCCGTTGAACTGCACCAGAAAAGCATTGGGAGCAGTGATTTTATCATGGGACTGAAACTCGATGCCCGTCGAGCCACTGACAATGGGGACCCTGGACGGCCTTATATTGAAAGCGATGAACAGTGGATAGAGATATACAACAAATCAGATGGAAAAATTAATCTTTCCGGATGGAAATTAAATGAAGCCATCAGTTTTACTTTTCCTCAGAACACTACCATTGAATCCGGTGCTTATCTCGTAATCTCTAATGATGCGGATTCCCTCAAATCGAAAGTTCCCAATTCCAACGTGATCGGAGATTTTTCTGGGAACCTCTCCAACGATTCAGAGAAGATCGTTCTTCTGGACCAGAAAGGGAACCCTGTGGACGAGGTAAGATATTATGACGATAAGCCTTGGCCAGGTCACGCTGATGGCGGCGGGTCAAGCCTCGAACTGCGTGACCCAGAAGCTGATAACTCAGTCCCAGAGGCATGGGCAGAGAGCTCAAACTCAGACCGATCTGAGTGGATGCATTACAGTTACACAATGACCGCAGAAGTGCCCACTTATACGCCTTCGATTGGTAATTTCCACGAACTGCGTCTTGGCCTCCTCGATGCGGGCGAGATTCTCATCGATGATATCTCAGTCATTGAGGATCCTGGAGGAACGAATCGCGAACTGATGCAGAACGGAAGCTTTGATGCAGGAAATGCCGAGTACTGGCGGAGAATTGGTACTCATCAACTTTCCAAGGTCGTGGACACTGAAAGATCTCCAGCCCTAAAGATCATTGCTAGCGCAAGAATGAATTATCTGAATAACCTCTTGGAATCCAACCTCAAAAGTAATGGATCCAGAGTAGCCGTGAAGCCAGGAACAGATTATCAGATTTCATTCAAAGCCAAATGGCTCAAGGGCTCACCTCAGTTCCGTTTTGAACTGTATTATAATCGCTTGGCAAAGACAGTGATCCTGAAACAACCAACTAAGCACGGAACCCCAGGAGAAGAAAATTCCACCAAATTAACAAACATTGGACCAACGTTTCAGGACGTGACTCACTATCCTGCAGTCCCTAAACCAGACAAAACAATCACACTGAGCGGACTAGTCAATGATCCTGACGGGGTCAGTTCTCTCCTTCTCCATTATGCCAATGACGGAAGTCCATTTCAAACTGCTCCAGTGATCGTATCTGAGGACGGATCGTGGAGCATTCAAATTCCAGGACAAAAATCGG
Organism: Akkermansiaceae bacterium; assembly: GCA_018675395.1. GTDB lineage: Bacteria > Verrucomicrobiota > Verrucomicrobiia > Verrucomicrobiales > DEV007 > EC70. The sequence continues at coordinate 11,946 of JABGYE010000291.1, read as the reverse complement.
GACGCAAGATCCATTTCTATCTTGAAGCCGATGACGGTGAAAGTATTTCATTTTATCCGAAAAACGGCTCCGATTCTCGGGCAATGATTCAGGTCGATGACAATCGATCCTCTGAAACGATTCAAAACTTCAGAGTCATCATGACTAATCGCGATTCATCGACGATGCACAACTCTAATGAAATTTTAAGCAATCATCGTTATGGATGCACCATCATCACAAACGAAAACAAAATTCATTATGACTGCGGGGTCCGCCTCAGGGGAAGCATGTTTAGCCGAAACTCATCAGACAGTACTGGCATCAATTACAAGTTTCCCGCTGACAAACCTTATCGTGGAATTCATGGGACCGTAACAACACGAAGACGAAATGTACGTGAAATTATCGCAAAACACATGGTCAATCATGCCGGAGGCATTCATGACAATTACAACGATATAGTTCAACTAATTCATACTACCCAAAAAGGCACTGCTAGACTATCTATGGCCCGTTTTGGCAAGCCTTACCTTGAGGGGCTTCCTAGCGGAGAAGGAACTAAAGGAACAGTATTTAAGATGGAAGGGATCAGGGTATTTCAAAGTACTCAGGGAGGGAACCCAGAGTCACCTAAGCTTCCATTTCCAATTGGCTGGGTCAGTAGTTTTGATTTAGCTGATCAGGGAGATGATAAAGAAATTTACCGGCACAATATGCGCATTAATTCGCGACTCCCTGAGGACAAGTACGATGAAATTATAACAATGTGCAAAGCTTTCAGTCTCAGAGGACAGGAACTTGAAGATGAAATCAAAAATGTCATCAATGTGGATATCTGGATGCGTCAGTTCGCCATCATGTCACTCCTTGGAATCGGTGATACTTATAGTCAGGGAAATCCTCACAATCTTAATTTCTACGTTCGTCCATCGGATGGAAAAGTAGAACCCATGCCATGGGACTGGGACTTCCTGTTCTCACAAAACTCTGCTGCCGGCCTCTGGGGCGGCCGCAATTTTGCGAAGGTCCCTGCAAGGCCAGTGTATGGAAGAATATTTCACGGTCACCTCGTCGACATCATCGAAAGTACGTTCAATACCGAATACATGAATTATTGGCTGTCTCATTACGGTTCAGTGGCCAGAGAAAGTTACACCGGTTACAGCAACAGTATTCGATCACGTTCCAATTACGTCATGAGTCGAATACCAAAACAGATTCCTTTCAGTATCAGTTCCGGAGCAGGTAATAATCTGACAGTCGATGGCCCGACAGCAGACATATCAGGTAATGGCTGGGTCGATGTTTCAAAAGTGTTTATAGAAGGGGCCGATCTTCCATTACCTATCAACTGGACCGACGCCGACTCTTGGGAAGTGAGCGTGCCCGTTCAACCCGGAAAAAACACAATAAACCTCACAGCATTTAATCGGAGAGGCAAGGAAGTAGGCAATGACACAATTGCCATTGAAAGCACAGGTAACATCGCCTCTGCCAATTCAACGAATGTTACCATTTCAGAAATCATGTACCACCCCGAGCAAGAAGATGGTAACGAGTTCATCGAACTCATTAATCTGAACACATCAAAGAGCGTCGATTTGAGTGGTGTTTATTTCCAAAATGGAATCGAATTCACTTTCCCGGACAGGACCATCATCGGACCCGGGGAGCGAATAATTATTAGTCAGAACCAATTTGAAAATGGTTCACGGCTCAGTAACAGCGGAGAGCGCATTCTTTTAAGTGATGGGTCCGGCTCTGTCATCATTGATTTTAGTTACAGCGATGACGGGGAATGGCCCCAGAGCACGGACGGGAGTGGATTCAGCCTCATACGCATTGATCCTGCCGGAGACAGGGACCCGAACCTTCCTAGCGAATGGAGACCCAGTATCGAAACAGGTGGCAATCCCGGCACTTCAGATTCTATCGCATTTAGCGGTCAAAACTCATCAGATTTGCTCTCTTATGCAATTCCGGAAAATAATGAAATTAGCGCCAGAATTAACAAAAACGGAAAACCCGTCGTCACTGTCCGGCAAAGACTCGGCTCTGATGATGCCTTGATCGAATTAGAACACTCTACTGACGGAATCTCATGGACTCCTCTAACTGATGATGATGGGATCGAAGTAACTGAAAGAACTCATAACGGTGACGGAACCGAATTCCTCGAGTACAAGATCGACCCAAATGACTCGGCAATACTTTTCCGGGCAACGGTTCGACTCCGATAATTCTTAAAAAGAATTAAGAAACAAAGAAAAATAGCCTAGTCCCAGGGAGAACGTTGAGGCGATCCACTGTTTCCGCCATAACTCAATTCCTTAGACCAGCTCTTTGCTCCTGCTATTTCAAGGACGCTATAACCACGGACCTTTCCGTAATCAGAGGTAATTTCAATCAGAACCTTAACCTCCTCCGTACCGTTTTTCTTGATATGATCAGCAAGATCACTCGAATGATAACCAATATAGTGTTCTGGAAATTCCATGAAATAAAAAATTACCTCGGGAACTTTTGTTTCAGCTCTTTCATGAGGAGACTTAATTTCCCAGCTCATCATATACTCACGGGTCCTTGTCTGCCCGATGAACGGGCCATAAAAGAAAAAACCAAAGAGAAGAACATAAAGAGTCAGCGTGATGATAGATACCTTCAGTCTCCGAACCTTCGATTTGACTAAAGCACAACCCAGAAAAGTAAGCAGCATGATGACAGGAATCCCCAGAACAAAGAGGAACGGACGAACATCAACCCATGCAAGAATCATTTACTTTAAATTCACATTTAAAATGGCACTAAAAATCAAACCAAGATCTCCCCTATCAATCATTGTCTTCGCAATAGCGGAGATGGAACGATTCACTTTGCCCTCGTAAACCTTCTTGTCCCCAAAATTGACTGTGACAGGCTCATCAAAATTAATCATTTCATCATTGAGCAAAATGCGTAATGATCCAACTCCATCTGCCTCATCTACATTAAATTGTTGCCCGTCACGACTAACCGTAATTAGTTGTCGGGCTTTCATTTCTTCGGAAGGCAAAGCAATCCAATAACTGCGGCCGTGAGTCACATCGTCCTGCTTCCATACAATCTTTTCCGGTAACCGGTCCCTCGTACGTTTCGCCATCCAGGGAACAGCGACACTATCTTCGAGATTCATCCAGTGCCCCTTTCCTTCATGAATTTTAACAAAATGATCATAACCTTTAGGATCATTGCCCCGAAGTTCAGCCAACTTTTTTTTCCAAGCCGCTGCCACTTTGTTACGCCCATAACTTCCGTCATTGGCTCCCACCTGAAGAGCGAACGGAAGATTCCGCAAACCTAAAGGAGTCGATTCATTAGGGTGACCGGCCATCATTGCTGCAGCAGCAAAACGATCACACATCCTCGGAGCCAATTGATATACTCCATCACCTCCAGCCGAATAGCCCATGAGATAGACTCTCTCAGGACTGACCCCCTCAAAGACAATCAAATTTTCTATGAGTCGATCAAATAGAGGATCAATGTGAGATTGGTGCCACAGGTTCCAAGTATCTGTCGGTGCACGCGGGCAGAGATAAATTCCTTCCTTGGGCTTATAAAGCCGCATCTGGTTTCGCCACTGTCCTTCATTGACCTTCGGCGGAGCACCTCCTCCACCATGCATCGATATGAAGAGACTACGGCCATCCTTTGGCTTCTCACCAAAGACAATAAAATCAAACTTCATGGTCTTACCGTTCAATGAAATTGACTTGGCTTTCATTTCCTCAGATCTGGTCTCACGGACCATTGCCTCATGATCTTTCCATAAGAGCTCAATCGCACGCGACGCCTCATCCTTGGATAGGCTCAACTTTGAAAATTCACTATCCTGAATTAATTTTCTCGAATCCCTGTCCGCTGAAAGCCACTCCTTGAGGGACTCAATCGGAGAACCCTGTGCTGAGCACAGCACTAAAAGGCCAAAGAATACAGAATACGTTTTAACGATAGGCATGATCTAATATTACATTTACTGCAGTTCCTTGCGCGCTTTAAAATGAGGAATCGTTACCTCAAGGAACCTCTCCCCTTCACGTTCATAGTCGAGTCGCTCATAAAATCCAATCACAGTCTCACGCGCATGCAAAATTATAGAGGAAAATCCAGCCATAATAGCGAATTTCTCCGAAAAGAGAATAAGCTTTCTGCCGATCCCTTTTCCCTGAGCATGCTCCGCTACAACGACCTGCTGCATTTTTAATGTACCCTCCTCAATTTTCTTAAATTGAAGGTACGCTATTAATTCTTGCTCTTCATTCTTGCCGATCAAATGAATGAAATCTTTTTCTTCTTCGAGGTCCTGATCGAATAGACTCATTCCCAGTGGTTTTCTGAGGAGTTCGTTCCGCAAATCACAGGAGTCCGTGTAATCTTCGGATCCGTATTGAGTCTCTAGAAAATGAATATCCAATAATTTAATTCTTCATGTTCCTTCATCCAGTCTCTGGCATGAAGGTCGGCATTGTCACTCCGTTCAGAGGAGGGCAGTCACCTCTCACCTGACAAAGATGCATTTCGCAGTTCTTCGCTCCCCATCCATACAATGTTTGAACCAGTTCACTTTCCTGAACCGGAATCAGAAAGACTGGCGCATTGCCGCGGTGCCTTTTATTAAGTTCATTATAAATTAGAGCAGCTGAATCCGAACAGTTCGATGATATTCCAGGCCCAAGCATCTTACTTCCGGAGCTATTAATCGAACAAAGGAATCCAGTGATTTGACCTTCGGGTGACTCAATTACTGAAACACCCCAGACACCGGATCCATTATTAATAAAGTAAACAAAGTCCTTCTCTCTTCTGATCCCGTTCAGTTTCATTTCAAGGTCAGCCATGGCTTTCGCGTCTTCAGGATTCGCGTCCCTGACTCGGCCTAACGCTTCCGGAGGCTCCAAATCAAGACCATCCTCGGGAACTGACAAAAACATATCCTGGAATGTCATTCTAGGAACGAACCCGCGGCGAGTATAGAGTGAGAACGAGTCCAGATTCATCGCGCTTGAAACGAGACGGACCGGAAGATTCTCATGATCTGCTAGCGAAATAATCTCATCAAGTATCCGAGTCGCTATTCCCTTACCAAAATAGTCCGGGCTCGCGTTCATGATGCCTAAGGAAAAATGAGTCTCTCGCGGATGATAGAAACAAGAACCGGCCAAGCGACCAGTGTCCATGTCCTCAGCTATAACGCAGCATCCTGGGTCAAGGTCTTCATAGACTTCAGTGAAGATTTCGCAGGCACTTGGATCCCCACCGAAAACATTCTTTTTGAAGTGCTCTTGATACCAAGCATTTGTAGAACTAAAAATTAAATCAATTACCTGACTCCTGTCATCCTCCCCCATTCTGCGAAGCTCAATATTAGATTCCTTCATTTACCTAAGTTTTCAAAAGCCTGCACAGCAGAACTTGCGTTCGAGGTTATCTGATCCCACTGACCCGAATCAATGAGATCTCTGGACGCTATCCAGGAACCGCCAACAGCGGCAATAATATCCTCCTTCAAGTAATCCTTCATATTGCCCTGATTGATCCCTCCGAGAGGAACATACTTGAGCCCAAGATGGGCATAAGGAGCAGCAATATTTTTCAAATGCTTGATGCCGCCACTGCTTCCGGCAGGAAAAAACTTCAAAATCTCACAACCAAAAGGCAATGCAAGCTCAATGTCCGAAGGAGTCATGATGCCAGGCGCAAAAGGAAGCCCAGCATCTTGAGCTGCCTTAATAACATCAATGTTCGTACCTGGAGAAACACCAAAGGCGGCTCCCGAATCCTTGGCCTGATTGACCTGTTCTTTTTTAATGATAGTTCCAATGCCTGCAAGCATTTCAGGAACGGATCCAGTGATCAATTCTAGTGCCGGTAACGCAGCATCTGTCCGCAAAGTCAATTCCATAGCATCCACTCCTCCGCGCAACAAAGCCTCGGCAACAGGGACCGCATCATCAACACGATCAATCATGAGCACCGCAACGACTCCTCTCGCAGTTAGCCTAGTGGCCACAGGGTCAGTTAACTTCATACTTTGAACTTATTTCCAAATAATCGATTTTTCAGAACAACTTAGGGAACTGCCTTAATTTTTCTTCTCCCTGGGCTCCTTAGGTTTGAGACGAACTAGGGTGTAATCTTTTAAACGTTGATCGGAGATCCGATCAACCCAGGCAAGAGCAGCCTCAGGGTTATCCTTGGCCGCTGACATCGCATAATCCTGTATCGCTTCGTCATAGGCTGGCCCTAGGGGCTGGCCCGCTAACCATTCTCCGGCACCGGCAAAATCATCACGGATGAACTCCTCAAATCTTTCTCCGATAGCATGACGCTGACCGCCGACCTCCTCAGGCAAATCCACTAACCATTGAATTTCTTCCTGTATAGAATCTCCGGCAACTCTTGAAACACGCTCAAGAGTTTCCGATGAAAGGAACGGCTGTTTTGCGTTATCGCTCACAAATTGCAGAGCCATATCAGGATTGCTTTTTAAGGTTCTATCTAAAGCTACCCTTACCGCATAATTCTTGTAAGAGAGCATGTCATTTTCTTTCTTTGTATGATCGATGCCGTTAACCCATTCAATGAGAGCTTGCTCTCCTCTCTGCGAGACTAGGGCATCAGCGATTCGATCCATCTGCTCCCCTCTGGCTCTGGACTTCACGTTCTGTTCTGAATAGGAAATGGCACCGTCCAAATCGGATTGAACCATTTCTCTTAGAACCCCCAAATGCATCCACTGCCTCACATCACCATTCTCTACCCCTTGCACAAATTGCCTAGCCGCATCAGGATCAACGGCAGCCCATCCAGTCACTGCAGTCACCTCGTCACCGCGGGTCCTCTTAGGTGACTCGGGGTCCATCGCATATTTAACGGCCTCTTCACCCGAGACCCTTGCCCAAGCAAAAAGAAAATCATTAAAGAATCTGTCATTGTCTCTCCCCCCAGGAGCATTTTCAAATGCACTGAGCATTTCAGCAACATTCGATTGATCAAGCTCAAGAAGCATCTGAGAAACACTTGCGTTGCGCCTGATCGGATCAGGATCAACGAGAGCAGCACTGATCCGTCGGCTCACTTCTCCTGATAGAACCGTTCCATTTTCAAGTAATCCATCGTTACCCTTACGGACGAGAGGTGAAGAACGGGGACTCTTAGAATAGTGGCTAGACCCGGCAACTGAACTGACTCCATCACTGTACCGATTAGCAGACCCTTCGCCCAAGTTAAAGTTAACCGTCCCTTTTTCCTCCTTGTTCCCAGAAAAATAAGCGCCTATTGCGACTAGTACCCAGAAAACGTTAAGTAGGATCAGCTTTTTCATATCCATGATTAATAATGACAATATTGTCGATTCGTTAGAAAAAATCAATTTCCCTTACACCTTAATTGAGATGATATTTTATAGGGAAGAAAAATGACTGCTTTTTCGAAAATTAATTCACCCTGTGCATGGAAAAGAGAAGAAATTTCCAGCAACTCTGATTGGCAAATTAGCCTCACAGAAACCCACATAAAGGAAATCAATAATCTCGTTTCCGGAAACAGCAAAGAGACCCCATCTCTTACACAACTACTCTCAGGGAGCCGTGAATTACTTGAAAATGGACCAGGAGTTGTCCTGATCCGTGATTGTCCAATCCAGGATCTTAATGAACATGCAGCTAAAAAAATATTTTTAAGCATAGCCTCTCAGGTCGGGACCCTCGTGTCACAAAGCTCAGAAGGAGAGTTAATCTTCAGCGTCAAAGATTCGGGATACAAAGATAATGACCCGAGGTCCAGGGGACCTAATACCAGGAAGAAGTTATCTTTTCATTCTGACCGTTGTGACGTGATAGGATTCCTTTGTCTAAAGCAGGCACTCTCCGGAGGAGAGAACCAAATCGTTAGCTCTGCTGCCATTCATAATTACCTGCTAAATAATGAACCTGAGCTAATCGAGTTACTTTATCAGCCCTTTTATTATAAACGCCACAATGTTGATACCGGCAATGAGCTCCCATATTGCAGGCAACCAATATTTTCAGTGACAGAGGAGAAATTTGCCTGCAATCTGCTGCGCGTTCTCATAGACAGGGCCTACGACATGCCGGAATTACCGAGCATGTCTGAGGAGCAGAAAAGGGCCCTCGACGCAATTGAGGAAATAGCATCCTTACCGGACATGCACTTCAGTTTCCGACAAAGCCCGGGAGATATTCTCTTCCTCAATAACTGGATCACGCTTCACCGGCGATCAGAATTTGTTGATTCCCCTGAACCTGAACAGAAACGACACATTCTCAGGGCCTGGATCTCTCCACCAAATAATAGAGCCATTGATCCTCTATTTGAGGACAATTACGGAGACTATAGGGCAGGAAGAGTTCGCGGAGGGATGAGACCCGAATAAATGAGTCCATTTAGAAGGGCCAGAAAACAGGTATAAGAAGAGTCGCCACGATCCACAAAATCAGATTGAGTGGAACTCCTACCCTAAGAAAATCTGAGAACCTGTACCCACCGGCCCCATAAACATATGTGTTTGTCTGGTAACCTATCGGAGTTGCGAAACTCGCACTGCACCCAAACATCATCGCCACAATGAGTGGTCTCGGCTCGATCCCAAGAGCAGAGGCAATACCAACCACTATCGGGGTCAGTAAAACCGCAACCGCATTGTTACTGATGAGCTCAGTGAGGATAGAGCTGAGTAAATAAACCACAGCCAAAATAATGACGGGTGAAGAACCACCGAAGACACTTATGACAGCGTTCGCTATCAGCCCCGCACCCCCAGTCACCTCCATGGCCTTGCCCAGACCAAGCATTCCAATGATTAGAAAAATAATATTCCAGCTCACAGCATTGTATGCATCCGCAGGATCGAGACAACGAGTCGCCAGCATAGCAAGAGAAGCCAGTAAAGCGATCATGAAGATTGGCTGTCCTGAGAAACTGGCCGCAACCACAAACCCACAAGTAATTGAAGCCGCGACCAATGCCTTTCCTCGACGGACCGGAGGCTCAGGGGGCTCGGAAAGACTCACGAAGTCCTTTTCTTTACGGACTCTGGCAATGGCCTGTGGAGGTCCCTCGATGATAAGAGTGTCTCCAGAATGGATACGGACATCTTCAAAGTTCTTACGAAAATCACCACTCTGACGGTGAATCCCGAGGATCAGGACCCCAAAACGTTGGCGGAATTTCAATTCCTTGAGTGTACGGCCAATGATGCGACTCTGTGGTCCAATGATTCCTTCTAGAAGCATAGCCGGACGACGCTCCAAGGTTTCCAGTTTCAGATTTTGATAAGCGGTCAGGCGCAGTCCCTCAGTGTCCTTAAGATCTTGGAAATCATCTCCATGAACCGAAATAAGAATCCTGTCCTTTTCTTCTATTAAAAGCTGATTGAGCGGTTCCTGAACTGGAACACCGCGCCTCCTCACTTCAATGACTCTGGCCTCCTTAATGAGCTTGGACAACGTTTCGGGTACGGTCTTGCCAATCATTGGTGAATCAGCATTCACAACAACTTGCGTCAAAAATTCACGTTCCTCTGACTGAGAAAGGTCAACGGCGATCGAGTCATGCTTCGGTAACAATTTCCTTCCAATGGTCAACATATAAACAAAACCGATCGCCGCATAGATGACTCCTAACTTGGTCAGCTCAAACATTGAAAAAGGTTCGAGGCCCTGGTTCTGGGAAATGCCGTCAATGATCAGGTTCGTCGATGAACCGGTGAGGGTGCACGTTCCCCCAAGGATACAGGCAAAAGAAAGCGGCATCAGCAGCCTGGATGATTTTAGCTCGGTGGACTTGGCAAGTGACAAAACAATTGGCAAAAAGACAACAACGACCGGGGGATTATTAACGAAAGCTGAAAGGATAGCACCCAATCCCATCAGAATGATAAGGGCTCTCAGCTCAGTGCCTCCTGCAATACTTTTGAAACCCGCACCCAGAGCCCTTATGCAACCACTCTTCTCGAGCCCCGCACTCATCACAAACATGCAGGCTATAGTGAGTGGAGCAGGATTACTGAAGGCGCCAGTCAGTTCACTGGCCTCAAGAATATTGAAACCAAAAATACCGGGCAATAAAATGATACCCAGAGAAAACATTGCGACCATGTCCGGTGGCATCCATTCACGGACGAAGGAAATTCCGGCAAAAACAAGCACAGCAAATACCAAATACATTTGCCAGTACTCGGAAAGGTTCTCAAAGAATGCTCCCACAAAATAAACTTAACTGATAAATTGGTATTTGGCGACTAATAGGATCCTGCTAAATTGCACGTAATTTTTATTATAGATTTGTTTGATCCAGAAGAGTTCGCTGAGACAATGGCCGAGATTGGCCGTACTTGCATGCCGTTTGGCAAGTACGGACCGAAGGATTATCCTCCTTTTGGTGTTCCTATATATGACCTTCCATTGGAATATTTGGAATGGTTTCAATACAACGGAGGCCTTCCCGGTGGACGTTTAGGTGAACTCTTGGAAATAATCTATCACATTAAGAGAGACGGTTCTGATGAGGTGTTTTCCCCTTTCAGATCACGGTCAGGAGGAAGGACCAGGCTTCGCAAAAAGATCAAGAAACCGGAACTGTAATTAATCAGTTCAGGGACCTGACCCAATTAATGAAATCCATATGCTGATCTTTCTGAAAACGGTCCACATCGTCCGGAGCCAGCCAGGTAAGAGAATCCTTAAATCCATCAGGATCCTTTAACTGAAAACTTCGAAGTAAATCAGCGATGGCGCCATGATCCGCGAAACGGTTCCTCTTCGGAGTGACCAGCAGCATAGGCCTGGGCATGATGAGCCGGAAAATGGCATCGTAATCATAGGGAATCGATTTTTCATGCCCATCAAATAGACGAAGCTTCGGTTGTAAAGCATGAAGGCCCCAAAGGCGCCAGTTACCTCCAGTCACCTTGTCCTGACTAGGATCCTTTAACGGACTCCAACCGCTGAAGCAAGCTACGCCCGTCACTCTAGGATCCTGAGCGCCGGCATGCATCGCAACGAGTGAACCGGTCGAATAACCAAGAAGAAAAATCCTTTCCTTATCCATGGCCGGTACCGGAACCTTGGAATCACCTTTAGGATCAATTGCAAAACTAACCGCGTCCCTAGCATCCATGACCATCCGTCCAAGCCTAGACCATTGAGGATAGTTACTGTAAAAATCACGTCCCTCGAGAAGCCTGAGGCCAAAGCCGCACTGATCGTAAGCGATTACTGCAAATCCGTTCTGAGCGAGGCGATGATAGACGGTCGTTCCCTGGACCCCGTACCCTTCATTATAGCCACTATGATATGAGAGAGGATGTAACCAAACCACTACTGGAAGAGGACCCTTTGATCCCTCCTTATAATATAGATTTCCTCGGACCCCATGACCGAACCTGATCGGAGCCCTCAGAATACCGGGCGGGGCCCAACGATCATGCGTCATCAGATCGGACTCTTTATCACTAAGATAAGAGGCTTTTCTCTCATTTTTGATCTCGTCAGGCTCAAGACCCATGGTCCAGCGGATCTTTTCGAGAGTCGATCCTTTGAGTGGGACCAGAATATCAGAATCTTTTTGTCTGGTCCTCCATTCTTTCCAATCAAAGTCATGAATTAATTCTTCAGGGAAATGTTCAGGGCCGATCTTCCCTCTCCCGAAAGAAAAATCAATCCAGTCCAAATTCCTTTGCCGGTCATCGCGACTAATTGACTCGGGAGGCGGACCAGAGGAATGCCCTCCTTCACGATAATCGACTCTTAGTTGATTAGCGGCTCCGAGGAATCGGTAAACGGAACGCCCCTCAATGTAGGCTTTCTCGACAGCAAAGGTCGGCTCAGAACCATCATTGTGTGCGGTGTGAATGAGACAATGACGCGGAGCAATGAGAGCGTACCAGCCATGCGCATCGATCGG
>JABGYE010000377.1:0-4260 GCA_018675395.1 Akkermansiaceae bacterium | reverse complement strand
GTTCTTCCAGCTTTAAACGAGCCAGAACGAAACGGTCGATATCATTTTTAACTCTCGATTCATTGGCGATTCCTGGAACCTTTGGTTTTTCGGGTCTGACAAAGGCCCAATGATCTTGATAATCAGCACCTGAGGCAATCCATTTACGTAGGATCTCTTTTTGTTCGATAGTCAGGTGTTTTTTTGTTTTGGGTGGAGGCATGATTTCCTCAAGATCATCGGAAAGGATGCGAATCATTAGTTCGCTATCAGTGGGTTGACCTGGAGATACCGCGCGGTATCCACCAAGGTCCCTAGTCGCACCCTCCTTTTGATCCAGTCTGAGTTTTGCCTTACGAGCTTTTACATCTGGGCCATGGCACTGGAAACAATTACTGGCAAGAATTGGCCTGACCTCACTGTTGAAATCCGGATTATCTGCATGGAGAAGATAGGTTCCTAGCAGCAAGATGATGATGGTAAGAAGCTTCATACTAGAATGTCCTTTAATATCTTGCCGTGAACATCGGTGAGCCTGAAATCACGTCCCTGATACCGGTAAGTAAATTTTTCATGATCGATACCTAATAGGTTGAGCATGGTTGCATGAAAGTCATGGACATTGACAATATCTTTCTCTGCGCTGTATCCAAGTTCGTCAGTGGCTCCGTATGTAATACCTGGCTTGATACCTCCTCCAGCCATCCACATTGAAAAGGCCTTGATATGGTGATCTCTACCTTTTCCCTGAGCCATAGGAGTGCGGCCGAATTCTCCGCCCCAAACGACTAAGGTGTCTTCGAGGAGACCCCTTTCCTTCAAATCTAGCACTAGTGCTGCAGATGCTTGATCGACTAGCTTGGCAGTATGTTCTACACCTTCCTTAATGCCTCCGTGATGGTCCCAGCCACGATGATAAAGTTGAATGAACCGAACCCCACGTTCGGCTAGGCGCCGAGCCAATAAACAATTTGAGGCAAAGGTTCCGTCAGCACCTTTTGTTCCATAAAGATCCGTGATGTGCTTTGGTTCATCAGAAAAATCAATAAGATCGGGTACACTCATCTGCATACGGAATGCCATTTCATATTGGCTGATTCTCGCACCGATTTCAGGATCCTTGAGGGTCTGATTGCCGATCACATTTAGATTTTTAATTGTGTCGATTACATCCTTTTGTCGGTTCGAAGTTACACCTTTTGGATTGTTAATATAAAGGACAGGGTCACCCTTCGACCTTAATCGTACTCCTTGGTACTGACTGGGTAGGAATCCGCTATGCCATTGACGAGCTGCGATTGGCTGTGACTGCCCTCCTCCGACCGAGGTTAGGACTACGAATCCTGGTAAATTTTTACCTTCACTTCCTAGTCCATAATTAATCCATGAGCCCATCGATGGGCGACCCGAGATAATTGAGCCGGTATTCATGAAGGTATGTGCCGGGTCATGATTGATTTGCTCAGTCTGCATTGACCTAATGATGCAGATATCATCAGAAATTTTATTGGCAATATTTGGAAGGATTGCAGAAATTTCCTGCCCGCTCTTGCCATATTTGGCGAATTGATGTTGAGGGCCTAGGACCTTTAGATTATTCGCCTGGCCCTGCAGCTGTGCAATTTGTTGACCCTCTGTGAACGATTTGGGCATAGGCTTGCCATCCAGCTCTTTTAATTTCGGTTTATAATCAAAGGTCTCTAAGTGCGAGGGTCCTCCGGCCATGCAGAGAACTATGACTCTCTTGCATTTAGCTGATTTGTTAGGTTTGATTATCCCGGCTGATGAATCTTTAAGAAGAGACATTAGGGCCGCTGACCCGATGCTGGACCTTTTAAGAAAGCTTCGCCTGAGAATAGAAGGATCCATTTTAATTTCGGGTAATTGTTTCATGAAGGTTAAGCAGAACACGGGCAACCGATACCCACGGTGCCAATTCAGGTTGGTTGATATTTTCTGGTGTAGGCTGTTGTCCGATACTTATCAGTTCATTGGCACTTTTGGGATCCTTGGAAAATTCTTTGCGGTGCTTTTCGAGTAATTGCTTAAGGCCCGCTATTTCAGGTCCTAATGCTGGGCGGGAAAGGACACGCATGAACATTGATCTTATCTTTGATTCGTCATCCTTTAGGGCAGGGTCCGTGATTGTTTTTTGGGCCATTGTTCGAGCCGCTTCAATTTGAGTAGGATCATTCAATAAGACGAGAGCAGCCAAAGGTGTATTGGATCTGGGTCGATTGGCGGTGCATTCTTCTCTTGAGGGAGCATCAAATGCGAGGAGGGCCGGATGAAGGAATTGCCTCTGCCAGTGAGTATAGACCCCTCTACGATATTGGTCTTCGCCAGAATCTGCTTTGTAAGTTCTTTTCGGGAAATTCAAATTTTCCCAGTACCCACTGGGTTGATAGGGTTTGACACTAGGACCGCCGATTCTTTGGACCAGTAATCCACTGACTGCCAGAGCATTGTCCCGGATAAATTCAGCTTCGAGTCTGAACCTAGATTGTCTGGCAATTATCCGATTCTCAGGATCGATAATTTTTAATTGTTCATTTTCCAGTGATGATTGCCTGTAAGCTTTTGAATTCACGATCAGATTGACTATGTGTTTTACATCCCAACCGGACTCCATGAATTCTACTGCTAACCAATCTAGAAGTTCAGGATGTGAAGGCCATTCTCCCTGAGACCCAATGTCGTCAAGGACTCTGGAAATGCCGGTACCAAAGAAAATCTTCCATAGTCTGTTCACAAAGACTCGTGCCGTTAGTGGATTCTCATTTGAGGTTATCCAGTTTGCCAGATCAGTGCGGGACTTTGTTTCTTTTTTGCTGAGAAATTGTGGAATGGCCGGATTTACAATTTCTCCGCTATTATCCATCCAGTCTCCTCTGGGAAGTATCCTGACTGTCCTTGGTTCCACCGAGACAGTAGCAAGCATCTTACGGTTTTTTTGACGCAGTTCTTTTATCTGTTTTTCGATTTCAATATTTTCCGTAGCATCTGAGCTCAGACCAGCATCAATAAACTGCCCCCCGCTAGTCTGATGGCAATGAATAGCAATGAAATTTTCTCCAACCTTAAAATGTTTGGTATCAATGCCGCGAACAGCGTAAGCCTCTGAGTCGGTAGAATAACCTTTCAGATTTTCTACATTGTTTCCATTAATCGAGACGGTGGCATCTTCGTCATGCTGGATAAGTAGAAAAATTTTCTTTGGGACTTCTTTTAGATTAAAGGATTTCCGGATCCAAATATCTGATGAATTCCATTCGGTCCGGATTTTGACATTAGGGGTTCCTGGGGAACCGAATCCTGCTTCACCGGTTTTCCATTTGCTGGCATCATAACGGGGTAAGTTCCATTTTGGGTCTGGTTTATTGAATATGTATTGCCAAGTATTCCCTTCTTTCCTTGAATCTTTCAAGATGTTGCTTGGGCCCATGGAGTGGAGTGCATTTTCGAGTTTGGCAATCTTTATTGTATTTTCCTGATCGATCACTTCGATCGTTTCACCCCAGCCTTTTTTTTGTGCGTCTGGATAATATCCGACACCCTTAATGTCTGCAAAGAAGGCAGCGAAACTGTAAAAATCACGAATCGAGAATGGATCGAATTTGTGATCATGGCATTCTGCGCACCCCAGAGTTGCTCCTAACCAAGTAGTCGCCGTGGTCCTGACTCGGTCAGCAGAATACTTGGTCAGGTACTCTTTGTCCTGAATTCCAAATTCTGTACTCTTCATGTTGAGCCGGTTATATCCGGCAGCAACTTTTTGCTCTGTAGATGCATTTGGTATCAGGTCCCCTGCAATTTGTTCTAAAGTAAATTGATCGAAGGGCATATTGTCATTGAATGCATTGATGACATAGTCTCTATAAGGAGAAACACTCCATTCGGTGTCAGCATGATAACCGTTGGTATCAGCATAACGGGCCAGGTCTAACCAATGAACGGCCATGCGTTCTCCAAACGAAGGAGAGGAAAGGAAGGATTTTGCAGTTTTCTTTACGGATTCTTCTATGCCGTGTTTTTGAAATTCTTTAACTTCTTCTATTGTTGGTGGTAGGCCCCGCAAATCAAAACTTAGTCGACGAATGATAGTGTGAGCAGGTGCTGCTTCTGAGAATGTAAGATTTCTCTTTTTCAGTTCCCTTAAAAGAAACCAGTCAATGGCCTTCTCTGCAGGGATGTCGTTCTTCCGAACAGGTCTTATCCATGCCCAGTGATCTTGCCACCTTGCACCCTGATTGATCCAGTCCACCAAGATTTTTTTTTCAG
>JABGYE010000194.1:0-20012 GCA_018675395.1 Akkermansiaceae bacterium | reverse complement strand
ATGGACATAATCAAGGATCGTCCTTCAGGGAATCATAATGCTGCTTTCATCGCAATGGAACGACATGACGGTTGTCGCGAGGGAGGTAAAGGCTATCCATGTCGAGCAATCCGAACGAATAAATTCCTCTACATTCTCAATCATGAGCCCGGACGATGGCCGGCAGGTAACCCCAACCGTGAATTCTGCGCACGCTACATACCCTTTGGTGAGGTCGATTCATCACCAACAAAGACTTTACTCATGGACAATAAAGACGAGTCCGGATTTAAGCGGTATTACGATCTTGCCTTTGCCAAGCGACCATCGGAGGAACTCTACCTAATCGATAAAGATCCAGAACAAGTTGTCAATCTTTCCAATCAACCAGAATACAAAGCGATCCAGAAAAAACTTAGTAAGCAGTTAAGAGAAAAGTTAATTCAAACCAAAGATCCGCGAGCTTTGGGGCTTCCAGCTCCTTGGGACTATTATCCTTACTATGGTTTGAAGCGAAATAAAAAATGGAAAGTTGCTCCGAAGCCATGAAACGATCCGGCCAGTTAACGGTTTGTATGTTTACTGATTAAAGCTTTTCCGCGTTCTGTATGCCAGGGGGGGCTCTTGAAGTAGGTAATTGGGAAACTCAAGATTTAGCTCATAATACCTATGGAACGCAGACGTTGCAGATGAAGACATTGGGGGCACGATCCATGACCAGTCAGCGTTTGGAACACGTGATTTTTTTTCCTCATTATTACAGAAAGTAGAAAATTCTTTAGATGCAGTGTGATGGTCTACAATTCTAATGCCATCCTCATTGAATGACCATAAAACAGCTTCGTTTAATATTAGGAGTGCATGATCTTTCCAAAGGCTAGTTTCGACTGTCATGTCCAGACCGAGTCGATTTGCGATTACTGGGAGTTGATTGTAACGGTCCTCATCTCCAAGGTCCCTTGCTCCGATTTCAGTGCCCATATACCACCCATTGAAAGGGGCAGATGGGTAGATGTCTGAGCCTGTAGCAAATATCATATCTGATATTATCGGTACACCGTACCATTTAAGTCCGAGCCCCTCTATCCAATCATATCTTGGATGCCTTATCACAACCTCAGCAATGTACTTTTCTGGAATGGAATAATATTTTAGCTCCTCCCCGCACTGTAATATGAGTGGCAGAACATCGAACCGCCCAGGACTTGAATTTGGTTTCCATCCCAGCAACTTAGCGACTCTTGTGATTTCCTTGCTCATTGGATCTCCTATCACCGTGCCGTCTTCTGCCACGTGTCCGGCATATCTAATTAACTGATGGTTCCAGATTCTAATTTCGTTGGTACTATCTTCCCATGGCTTAAAAACTGTTATGGTTGGTCTGATGGTACCTTCATTAGTTGCCGTATCGATGTGTTTTAATAGAGCGTCAAAAAGTTCATCATTCTCGTCGACTGACTGAGCGTCATTAACTTTGAGTGATTTCCAGTACAATCGGCCGATGCACCTTATCGAGTTTCTCCATGCTTCACGAGCTGAAGTGGTTAGATCTTTTTCATCGTGCTGTTCAGTGCATAGATCTTTGCTTGATACTGCAAGATCCCACCTATGAGAAATTTGCCCTGAAAGTGGACAACCGCCTTTGTTGCTGTGTTCTTTGTGTTCTGAATTAGACGGGTTCAAGTGGGGCAGTTTTCCGAGATTCTAACCTGAGAAAGATAATGACTAGTCTCGAGAACCTGGCACGATCTTGAGTGAGATGACTTTTCCTTTACGCTTAACTTTTATTTCTGTTTCTGCGCCAACTTTTAATGCGCCCAGGACATAAGTATAGTCATAAATATTTTTAAGTTCTTTGCCGGAAAGTGACACGATGATATCACCTCCTTTAACCCCGGCTTTGTCTGCAGGGGCTCCCTTGGTCACTCCGCTTAACTTGACTCCAACTATGTCTCCTTGGGAATAATCAGGTATTGTGCCGAGATATGTTCGCATCCCTCCCCGAGTACCTTTTTCCTCTGGCTTTGCCATTGCTATGTAATCTGGCCTCTCAGCAGACGTTATTAGACCTCTTGTAATTAGTGCCATGAATTTTGTAACCTTAGAGGCTCCCTCGAAATTAATCTTATCCACAGTATCTAGTGGCGTATGATAATCTTCATGTGCACCTGTGAAAGCATTAAGGATAGGTATACCTCTCAGATAAAAGCTAGTTGCATCGGTCGCTAAGTAGGAGTCAGTTTGAGTCGTGATTGGGAGGCCTAGTGGGGCATTCCTCTTTTCAATTTCAGCAGGCCATATAGAACTTGAGCCAACGCCTTGGAGGACTAATTTATTTTCAAAGCGTCCAATCATGTCCATGTTTAAGGCAGCAGCAAAGAGCTTGTCCAGTTTTGCATCCTCATCAGCAAAAAACATTTTGGCGTTTGCTCGCACGTAATGAGAGGAACCGAGCAGACCAAGCTCTTCGCCTGACCATGCGGCAAAGATTGCGGAACGTTTAATTGGTAATTTTCCTTTGCTATTTAAATCGGCCAAATATTCAGCAATCTCCATGAGTCCGGCCGTTCCTGAGGCATTATCATCTGCGCCATAATGAATTGTGGATTTCTCTTTTCCACTGGCTCTTGACCCTGAACCTATCTCTGGGCCAAGATGATCAACATGCGCACCAATTAATACGGCTGGTGAGTGAGGGTCTTTTGCTGGGATTACTCCAATAACATTACGGCCCTTTCGCTTTTCCTGAATAATACTTAGTTCTGCATCTATCTGGATTCCTTTCAGCGGGATCCCTGATCTCATTTTCCCCGAGTCGAGCGAAGATTGAATTTCCTTAAGGGATTCTTTAACATTTGCGGATTGAAGTATTTCTTGTGCAATTTTATCAGTGATTGATACGCAGGCCATGTCAGAGTCAGACATTGAGGCGTCAGTGCCTAGCGGTACGAGCTGGCTCTTCACTTTAGCATTGGGCCCGCTCACAATAATTATGCCTCTTGCCCCTTTTTGCCTAGCGATCATGGTCTTGTACCTTGGGTGGGAGTATCTTGAGAAGCGTCTTCTCTGTTCTTCTGAAAGATTTTCGGGCATGTACCTAAACACCATTACCCACTTGTTTTTGACATCTAGATGGAAGTACGAACTGTAGAGTTCAAGTTTTTTACCGTTTTCGGCTTTACCCTCGGGGACCTCTAGGCCGTATCCCGCAAATACAATTTCAGATTTTTTTATTTTACCTATTTTTGTGAATGATAGAGGGCGCCAGTCCTCATTGATTTTAAGAGCAGATTTTATTTTATTTTTAGGCGAAAAAATGAGTTTATTTTCTTCTCCTAGGTCAATGCCGGCAGTGAATTCAAATTCTTGAAAAAATGATCCTCTATCGCCTCCTGGTTCTAGTCCGAGGCCCTTGAAGTATTCAGCAACATATTTTGTTGCCAGTCGTTCCCCTTCAGTTCCAGTGAGCCTTCCTTGTAATTTTTCTGAGGCAAGGTATTCGATGTGTTGTTTAATATCCTTCGCGGTAATCTTAGGATTTGTTTTGGTAGTTATCTCTGATGAGGTTTTGGATGCGCTCTCTGCTAAGGCTTTGAGAGCGGCTTCATGGTTCCAGTTAGATACAAATATTTGAGATTGTTTTTGAGCTGTTCGATTGCTTGTCCAAGACAGTACTTTTCCGTCTGGCCTGAAAGAGGCAAGACCATCAAATCCTTCAGTATGAGTTACACGGACCGGTTCTTTTTTTCCTTCTGAATCTACTAGGTATAGCTCAAAGTTAGCAAAACCGTGTTTGTTGGTTGCAAAGATCAGATACTTACCGCTTGGGTGAAAATAAGGGGCCCACGAAAGGGCTCCAATCGAAGTTAGTTGTTTTTCTTCTCCGGACTTTAGGTCCATTGTGAATATTTCGGCAGTATCACCTTTTTCAGAAAAGCGCCGCCAGCAGATTTTTTTTCCGTCCGGAGAAAAGAAAGGCCCGCCATCGTAGCCGGGTACATTTGTGAGGCGCTTTAATCCAGTGCCGTCAGATTTCATGAGGTAGATTTCCATGAAGTAGGATTTATCTATCTTTAGCCTTTCTTCTTGTTCTTTATTTAATGGCTTATCATACGCTTGACGATTTGATGCAAAGGCGATCCATTCGCCGTCAGGCGAATAAGATCCTTCAGCATCATATCCTTTAGAGTTAGTAAGATTTTTTGGTTTGGATCCGTCTAATGCAGTCTGCCAGATTTCATAATTTTCGTCGTAATCCCATGAATACTTTCGGATCCGACGGCTCTTCCTTTCTTCGATTTCACTTGCCTGCTTTTCTTTTGCTTTTGGGTCAGCGTGTGAAGATGCAAAGAGAATTCGCTCGCCTCCTGGGTGGATCCAAGCGCAGGTAGTTTTTCCGAATCCAGGGGAAACACGGTTTGTATCACCGGTTTCTAGATCCATGAGATAGATTTGATAGAAAGGGTTTCCTATTTCGCGCTCGCTTTGGAATATCATCTGAGTCCCATCTGAGCTGAAATATCCTTCGCCTGATCTTTTGCCGGCAAAAGTTAACTGTCTGCTAGAACTTAAGAAAGCGGATTCATCCGATTGTTTTGAATCTGATTCTCCGGCTATTAATATTACACAAGCTAGTGTAGCTATTGCTGCACTGAAGATCACTGTTTGGGCTTTCATGCTGTTATTAAGGGGGCTGGTTCTGTAATGTATTTGCAGAAAACAGCTCAGCTTTTATCTGTAATGGCGACTGGTTTATTTGCCAAGGCAGAATAACTTATTGTCAGTTCTAATCAGAGCTGTCCCATTGGCCAGAGCGATTGAGCTGCGGACCCGACCATTTCTGCCTGGTCCCATGCCGGCATGATGAAGTTTTTTGAATTCTTTGCCTGAGGCAACGACAACAACCTCACCATGATGTGTGATAATATATATTTTTCCATCAGCAGCGGTCGGTGATGCTTCAATTTTACCATCTACTCCTAGGTCTTCACTCCAGAGAACTTTTCCTGATACCGGCTCAACGCAGCTCAAGGTATGTGTGCGCTTTTTTCCATTATGAGCGACATAGAAGAGGCCCTCATAAAAGAGGGGCGTAGGAACATCACTCGCAACATTACTTCCGTTTTCACTTTTCCATGAAACTGAAGAATTATCTAACTTGCCTGATTTACCTAACTTGACTGCATATACTGGTGCGCCCTTAGGAGCGCATGCTAAGGCAATGCCTTTTCCTGCGACAGGCGAGGGGACTAATCTCCAATGTCCTATCTTGTCTGGGTTCCAGGTTCCCCAGCGCCACAGCTCTTTTCCTGTGCCGGGGTCATGACCTGTTATGCAATCTCCGCCCGTGACTAATAATTGTGTTTTTCCTTCAAAATTGTAAAGGACCGGAGTGCTGAATGCTTCTTTGGATTCTGCTCTTGCTTCATCAGCTCGTGATGTTTTGTATATTTCTTTGCCGTTGGATAACGATAGGGCAAGTATAAAAGAATTATGCTTTCCGCCCCCTCGATGAGATTGGTGAACTGGTGTGTCTCTTTGTAAAACTTGTAATATTACTTTGCCGTCGTGAAGTATTGGACTGGTTGAAAAAGTCCATAAGAAATAAAATTTACCAAATTCGTCCTGAATATTCTTTTTCCATTGTAGTTTGCCGTCATGATTATAGACGGCCATGTCACCTGTCCCGTAAAAGAACAGAACGTGCTTTCCATCGCTGACGGGAGAGGCTCCCGCGTAATTGGATCTGTCATCTTGATTAAGTCCGGTGCCGACGACATGGCTCCATAGTTTCTTTCCAGACTTAAGGTCATAAGCCAGGGCGAGGAGTTCTTCTTTTTTGGGGTCAGTTGATGTAACGAATACTTTCCCATTCGAAATGATAGGAGTTGAAGCTGCGCTTCCTGGCATTGGGATTGACCAGCGAACATTTTTTTCTTGGCTGAATGAAACGGGTACGTTCTTAGCGCTACTTGATCCATCCATGTTTGGCCCCCTCCAATTGGCCCATTCAGATTGGCAAGTAATGGTCAGAGAAAAGAGCAAAGCAAGAGGGTAGATTTTTTTCGCAAATGACATGAGGAATTAACGGTTTGTATTTTTTCTATTTTCTAACGTAGGGCTAAATTTTGCCTTCAGCTATTGCTCATGTCAAGAAAGCTCTAAAGAAGTACGGGGTCAAAAAGGCTAAGTCTAGAGACTCCAGACCCTTCTTAATGTTTACTAGAATGGATTGATAACTCCCAGTGTCTTCTGTTATAAAGGATCAATGCCGCTGAACGAAATGACTTTAGAGGATATGAAGGAGAAGCATACTTTCCTAAAGGGGGAATTGTGAAAGCATCGCAAATTAGCAGTTAGCTATTTCTTCGGATTCAGTATTTCATTAGCCCTTGGAATCACTTGGGTGGTGACCAAACCAGACGGGTTGGTTCCCGTACTTATATTTTTCCCGATCCTACTCATACCTTCTGGTATATGTACTTTCTTTTATGGGAGGAATTGGTACAGGCTCAGCCAATCTGTAACTGAGTATAGGGGAGCGATAGCGTCTAAGGATTCCGAGCAATGAGCCTCTGTTCCCGTTGTGATCTTCGGCGAATTTTATAATTGATCTTAAAATCTAATTAATTTGGTGCAATGACGCGATAGATCATAGAAGAAGATCTCTGTTTGATTTTGAGGAGAAGTTCCTCTTCTTTTGTAGATTCGGGTGTGATCATTTGCTCATTATTCCATATTTTTCCACCATCGATGGAGGATTGGAGCATGAGTTTTTTGATGCCTTTGGATGTGATGTCGATTTCGAATAATTCTGCAGCAACTCTGTTTAGATGGTTTATTTTCAGCTCTGGTTTAATGCCCTTATATATTTGAATTATTTTCTTTTTTCCATAACCGAACCATCTGTCACTGACCTTGGCTTTGATTTGTAACCAATATTCATCATTAGGCAATGAGTCGATTTCAAAAGCGGTTTGTCCGGACTCAAGAGTGATTGACGATAAGGGTTGCAGTTCCCGGCTATTTGTTACCCGGACATTGTCTATGAATGCTCCCATTTCATTGGGATCGTCTCCACCAACCAGTGACCAGTCAGCGCCTGATTCATATTCGTATCTAAAACGTATACGAATCCTTTCATTAATGAATTGATTTAAGGGCACTGAGGTGAAGGACCAAGAATTGTCCCAGTCTCCAACAAAGACTTGGTATCCATGTTTCCCATAGCGTTTCCAAACTTGAGTCCATGGACCAGTGTCAGTGCGTATTTCTAGGCTAAGAAATGTTCCGTCACCCATGTACCTAAAGAGTTGATCAAATTCTATCTTGCTGTTTTCAGAAGGAATGATTTCCCTGTTAATCTCAAAAGATTCGTCATGACTGGATAAGTGGAATGAAGATGTTCCTGACTTTGCGATGCCTTCGGTGAGGAGAGGATATGATTTTTTTGTGTTATCGATGATTGTTTTGATGTTTTTACCTTCTGCATCTTCTGTCCATAAACTTTGATGAGGCTTCCCTATCAATAGTTCATATTCTTCTGCAGCTTTAATGGGAGTGAATGTATAGTTGCGGTCTGAATCTTCATATAGCTTTGACAAACCGTTAATAGCGATTGGATCTAGCCTGTAAGGGTCAATAATCTTAACTTCGTATTGATATGTATTTTTAGGCGCGCCATTAATCCCAGAAACAGTGACTGAATAATTCTGATCGGTAAAAGTACTTCCTGAGCTAGTGAAGCCCTCTATTTCAAATACTAATGTAGGGTCAGTTCCTTGACGGCTGTTTCCTCTATAAATAATTTCAGTTGGTAATTCGATGCCTGCCTGCATCACTGATACCTTTGATTTTGAGAAATCAGTGGATGTGTTTATTTTGGTTGGTATAGCGAATGACCACCGTTCATAAACGACTTGGCGTGGGACAAATCCCTTTGGCGGCCAGGCAATGAATTCAGGTATATTTTTTGGTTGATTGGATGATTTGCCAATGACCCAAAGGACCATCGCTGAATTTTTATTCTTTGGAGTAGGAGGTGGTTCAGGGATTGGTTCAGGGATTGGTTCAGGTTTGGGTATAATAAAAGTTAATGGAATGGATCCATGCCCCATTTCTTTTGGTGCGTGAGAATAAAGGATCCAGCGACGATGTCCGACACTATAATTATTTGGTCCGCTATCTTCAATTTGTCCGTCAACTGCGGTTGGCCCATAGTAAGGAGTATTGAGCCCTAGGGATAAGTTGGAATTTCTCGCTGCCTCCGCTCCACTTTCTGAGTAATGATCCCAATCAACTGTAGGGTAATGATCAAGTTCATTATTGTAAGCCATCATGAATGCAGCTTGCTGACATTTTGCATTCAGTTCTTCTGATAAAACAATGTCTGAGCTGAGACCTGACATTGCTCTGAAATAGTTGACCCTTCTAATTACGTCATCATGGAGTTTTTCGGATACTTGCCCAGGGTCGGCAATGCTCATATCTCCAGTCCATTCATGATGTTCTTCGAAATTTTCCGAAGGAAGATAATGGGAAAAGAAATGCCGGATAACATCGCTCCGGTTTGAAGTGTCTACAGGAAGTCCAGCATTTGCTGAGTAGGTCGTGATTAAAAAAGTAATCAGTAGCCTTGTTCGAACCGTATTTAATCCTAAAAACACGATTTAATTATAAACAAGTGAAGTATAATAGCAATAGAAACTATGGTAATTATAACATACTGATTATTATTATTATAGTCATATGAATCAAGGCAGTTGAGTTCACTTAGTTGAACCCGTTAATTTAACTAAAAAACCTCTATTTCGGTGAAAGTATATGAATGTTTTTGAACTCGACATCCATTGTGTCCCCGCCGTGCAATTGAAGTCCGATGTGTCCTGAGCTTCGGCCCTTATCATTAATGAGTTCGGCAGTTTTCTGCCCATTAATATGCACAACGACTCTCCCTTCATGAGCGCTGAGGCTAAGGTCTGTCCATTCGCCTGGTTTATATTTCTTTTTGGGTATATCGGCTTCAGTAGGTTTAACAACCCAGGCCCTACCGCCAGTTTCATAGAGTCCACCAGTTTCCTGAGAATGGTCCACTTCGACTTGAAAGCCATGAACTGATACGCCTCCCTTGACCTGTTCACATCTAAAGTAAAATCCTGAATCACCGCTGTTAACTTTGAACTTTGCTTTCACTGTAAAGTCTTGAAATTGTTTCTCTGTTAATAGAATTCCATGGCGCCTTTCTTCTTTGGGGCTTTTACCGTAAATCGTTTCATTTTCAACTGTCCATGTTCCTCCGGGTAATGCGCGCCATCCGTCCAGGTTTTTGCCGTTAAATATTGGTTTCCAATGATGGATCCCAAGGTTCTGAATCCGTATGTTTTTCCAACGCACCTCGTAAGGCCCGTCAGTCTTTTTTCCAATGCCATGGACTTGGAGTCCGATGAATCCGCTCTGAGTCATTGAATCGACTAGATCAGCAGCTGGTACACCGTTCAGCCATGTTCTAATTGAATCACCAACTGCGCGTACCTTTATTTTGTTCCATTCGTTTGGTTTGAATGCTTTTCTTGCGGCTTCATTTTTTGAAAGGTCATTTAACCAACCGCGGCGTCCTTCATCGTAAATGCCCGCTGTCCACATCCGATTACGATCAGTGTCTGGATCAATTTCTACCTGATATCCATACACCCTCCCTTTTGCATTTTCCTGGCTTCTGATCTGCACTCCAGAATTTAGCCTTGGATCGATTTTAAATTCATATTCCAGAACGAAATCACCGTACATTTTTTCTGTGCAAAGAAAAGAGTTTGGAGTGTTAGGAGCGGTGCGTCCCACGATGCAGTTATCTTGAACTGAATACTTTGCTTTGCCACCTTTCTGAGACCAACCCTGTAAAGATTTACCGTCGAATAGAGAGGTCCAGTTTTCTTCATCGGCTCCACATATTGGAGCAATGATAAACATAAAAGTGGCAATAATTCGTAATTGTTTCATGAGTGTATAGTTATAATTATTTATGATGCAGTGAGTGATTTGGTCTATTAACTAATTTTTACCATTGGTAATCCATTTGAGTTTATGATCATTGGGAAAGGATTTAGCAAAGAGAAAATCAGGGAAGTTTTTTAACCTGACAACTAATCTAAGGTTCGCAGAAGAAAGTATTTCGCCAGACAAGAGTCCAACGTTCTTCTAAATTCATAGGATTTAGTTAGCCAGTCAATTCTCGGATTGGCCTGATCCCTTGATCGACCAGATAATGGGGCCTTCCGCTTGAGTCGCGGACTGTTGCTGAATTTAAATCGATCCCTATGTTTTGATAAAGTGTCGCGAATACTTCCTGAAATTTTATTGGTCTTTCGTCAGGTTCTTCGCCTTTTGAATTTGTTGATCCGATTACTTGTCCCGTATTCATTCCTCCGCCTGCAAGTAGACAGAAGTTAGCTTTTGGCCAATGGTCGCGACTATTTTTAGCATTAATTTTAGGAGTCCTTCCAAATTCGCCCCACATCACAACAGAAACATCATTTGAGAGTCCTCGTTCATGGAGGTCTGTAATGAGTGCGCTTAGACCCTGGTCTAATAGTGGAAATTCTTCACGTGATCGAGGGAAATTCATTCCGTCGCCGCCGTGCCAATCCCATCTGCTATAGTTTAGAGATACTACCCTTGCGCCTGCTTCAACGAGTCGCCTAGCCACCAGAAAGTTTCTAATCATTTTAGGGGCTCCGTCACGCTGATAGGATGGATCGTTGACCCCGTAGAGGTCAGCCACTTTTGGATTTTCTTTGGAAATGTCCAAGGCATCGGTCAGGCCGCTGTCAGAAAGAATTTCCAGAGCTTGTTGATTATAATTATCAAGACCGGACATTTGGCCGGTCGCATCGGCATCACGCCTCATTTGGTCAACTGAAGTGCGTAATTTTTCGCGATCCATAAGGCGCTCTAAGGACATGCCCTTGAGTGTCATGCTTTGAGCTCTTGCATTTGGATCTTTTCCAACCATGCCCATGGGCGCGTGTTGAGTGCCGATGAAGCCTCCGGTTCCTGCCTCTCCCCATGTCCTGTTTCCAGTAGGGTACATTAGTGAGAGGTTTGCGGGTACTCCAGGGTTAGAGCCTTGAATTTTTGATACCCATGATCCAAATGACGGCCAGCCTCCGGTCGGTTTTGGACCACCTTTTTTGTGTCCGGTCATGCATTGGTAGCAATCGTGGCCTCCATCAGAATCGCTGAGAGATCTAACGATTGCGAATTTGTCGGCAATCTTAGCGAGCCTAGGAAATAGTTCGCAGATCTGCATCCCGGGAACGTTTGTGCTTATTGGTCTAAATTCTCCTCTGATTTCCGATGGAGCGTCAGGTTTTAAATCAAACATATCGAGGTGAGAAGGGCCACCGGGAAGATAAATGTTGATTATTGATTTGTGAGATGACCCTGTGCCGGCTCTTGATTCCATTGAAAGGAGCTGGTTGAGGCCTAGTCCTCCAGCTGCCATGCCTCCAACTTTAATAAAGTTGCGTCTCGAAAACCCATCGCAATGAGTAGGATCCTGATCGGAACTGCCAAAAAGATTTAACATTAATACTTAAAAAAATAGTTAATGGATCTTAATTTAAACCCAAATTTGTATATTTGCCAAGTGCTAGAGTTACATTTTTTCTGGCGGAAAAATGCCTAATAGGCCTAAACCATGCTTTAAAACTGCCGAAGTTGTTTGGCACAAGGCGAGTCTTGTATTTCTAGTGGCGCCTTCCGCGGTTAGTACCGGACACTGCTCATAAAATGAATGGAATGTCTGTGCTAATTCATAGAGGTAAGTGGCCAGAATATTGGGTCGATGGTCTGAGAGTATTTCAGGTACAATTTCCCCGTACTGGCAGAGCTTAATAGCGATGGCTCTTTCGGCATCGGCTGATATGGATAATTCTTCTGAAATTTTTGGGGAATCATCCCCAAGCTTTCGAAAAATTGATCTGGTTCTGACGTAAGCATTGATCATGTAGGGAGCAGTGTTTCCTTGAAGGGATAACATCTTATCCCATGAAAAAACATAATCACTTACTCTTGCCTGGGAGAGTTCAGCGTATTTGACTGCGCCAATTCCTATCCTTTCTGCAACGTTTTCTTTTTCATCTTCTGAGAGTGCATTACTTTTTTCCTCAACAACGGTTCGGGCCCTGTCAACGGCCTCCTGTAACACGGTACTGAGGTCAGGGACGGACCCTTCTCTGGTCTTGAACGGTTTCTTGTCATCCCCCAATATTTTTCCGAACGAAACATGTTTTAGGTTAGTATTAATATTCCTTTGCCTCGCCACCTCGAAGAGTTGTCGGAAGTGTAGTGATTGCCGGTCATCGACTACATAGAGAATCGTTGCGGCTTTTATTTCATTGACCCTGTGATCAATTGTTGCGATGTCCGTGGTGGCGTAGTTAAAACCTCCGTCTTTTTTCCGAATGATACATGGAACAGGAATCCATTCACCGTCCCTCTGCACAAGTAGCGGATCATTTTTTGGTTCTAATTCGTTATTTGAAAAAACACAAACGGCACCATCACTTTCTTGAGCAATTTTCTTTGATAGCAACTCATCGACTAAAGGCCCTAACTTATCATCGTAAAAGGATTCCCCGAGGGTCGTATCAAAAACAATTCCAAGACGGTCGTAGATTTTTTGAGAGCCTGACATTGTTATTTCCTTGAAACGATTCCATAGTTCCAGGCTTTCCTTGTCTCCTGACTGGAGTCTGACTGTTTCTTCTAGGCATGCTTTATTGACTTCAGGATCAGAATCGAATTGTTCTTTAATTATTTGATATAATCGGAGGAGTTCCTTGATGGGGTCTGCATCAAATGCTTTCTCATTGAGGTGATTTTTCCATCCATAGATCACTTGCCCGATTGGAGTTCCCCAGTCGCCGATATGATTATCGGCAATCACTTCGTGACCTAGGAACCGGCCCACTCTGGCGAGGCAATCGCCAATGATGGTGCTACGGATATGGCCTATATGCATGGGTTTTGCAATGTTTGGAGATGAGAAGTCGATTAAGATTTTTTTAGGGGTTGGTGAGTTCTCCACGCCGAGCCGCGAACATGTTCTTATCTCGTTGATTCTAGATTCAATTGCATTTCCCTTGATTCTAAAGTTGATGAATCCCGGTCCGGCTATTTCCGGTTCTTTGCAGAGATCCTCGACTGTAAGTGACTCAATAATCTTTGCTGCCAGTTCTCTCGGTGGCATGCCAAGATTCTTGGCCAATGCCATCGCTGCATTTGACTGATAGTCTCCGAACCTGGTGTCAGTAGCAGCCGTTACAGAGGTCGCATATTTTTCAGGTATATTCGGATCCTGAATTTTTTGAATAGCTTCACCTAGACGTTCAGTCAGTTGTTTTGTGAGTGTGAGCATTATTTTACTTTTATTTTGCCATTGGACTCTCAGTTCAGTCCTGTTCCTTGAAGACATTAATGATGTCCTCTTTAGTGTTGGCTTCCAAGAGTTTTTCCCTGATCCCCCCCTTAGTGAAGAACTTCGCAATGGCTGATAATGTTTGAAGATGATTCTTGTTGCCCTCTGGCATAATGAAAAGAATAACAAAGTTCACTGGATTGTTATCAATTGCTTCAAAATCGATCCCTTCCATTGATCTGCCAAATATCATCTTTAGTTCTTTCACTTCACTTGAGAAGGTGTGAGGAATTGCTACGCCAGAGCCGATGCCGGTCGTGGTCTTATCTTCTCTTTCGATCAATGAGCGGATGCAATTCGTTTTGCAGGATTCAGTGATGGTTCCTATTTCATGGAGTTTGTTGACCAGTTCCTCGATGGATTCGGTACTAGTCATTGAAACCATTTCGGGGACAATTTGCTTTGTTGTGAGAGTGTTCGCCAGTTCCATTATTTATTGTGGTAGTGGAATTAAAGGATCTGAGAAGCAGATGATTATTAAAGAAGGGGAGGCGTGTTCTTTATTAGTGCTTTGTTTGACTGAGTAGAGTGCCCCTTTTAGGCTTCTTCGTAATTGAAATTCTAGTAGTATCAGTCAGATTCTCAGTCAAGGTTTTTTAAGAGCAAAGATGCACTGAGAAGAATGTAATTCTTGGAATTTATCTTAGGTTTTTAAGTTGAATTGTCTTCATTATCCAATTGAAACTCAATGTTATGGAATCTCGAGGGGATTTCATATGTTTCAGGCACTTTGCCTTCTAATATTTCAGAGCTATTAGATTCTTTTCCAGAAATAATCCATTGCCAGAGGTGATATTTCATTCTCTCTAATGTTTCCGGATTTTCATGACTTACGTTTTTCATGCAATTGGGATCACTGGGAATGTGG
The DNA here is from genome assembly GCA_018675395.1 of Akkermansiaceae bacterium. Classification (GTDB taxonomy): domain Bacteria; phylum Verrucomicrobiota; class Verrucomicrobiia; order Verrucomicrobiales; family DEV007; genus EC70. The sequence continues at coordinate 5,688 of JABGYE010000194.1, read as the reverse complement.
TATAACCTGTGGATTGGGCTCTGTGCCCCCGGAGTGAATACTAGCTTCCATTCTTCTGTTCTTAGGCACCTTTCTTTTCCTGATATGATTGCAGCTCGATGCATATCCTTAAGAACAATGTGAAAATCAAAATCTTTATCTACGTAAGTTAACTGGTCCATAGAGGGAATCTTGAGAACCTTCTCTCCAGGTATCGTGCGTTGAATAAAGGGGAAGCCTGTTTCTCCGTAGAAGGAGAGGCCAAGTGAATGCTGTGGATTTCTGATGCTAGGCATGAGGCTCACTCCCTCGAATCTATTTTCTTTTGTTCGTCCCGTTAGTTCAAGAATGGTTGGTGAGATGTCAATATTACGAACGATCTGGTTTATTTTTTTGGATTCCATCTTTGGGACGTAGAGGATGCAGGGAACCAGATTTCCTTGGTCCCCTCCATTGAAGCTAACTCCGTGGGTAATTGTGGTGTTAGGTTCAAATAGGTCCTCTCCATGATCCGAAGTGATTAGGATAATGGTATTGTCCATCAGTTTTTGTTGTTCCAGAGCTTTTAGTATCCGACCAACGCAGTCATCGAAACGACTCACGCAGCCGTCGTATAGATCGATGATGTGTTGTTTTTCCTTGTCGCTGTATGAGGTGTAAGGTTTATTCCAAGACGGATTTGAAACGAATTCGTTTGGATCGAAGTGAACCTGATACTTGTTGGGTCCTTTGTAATTAGGGTCGGTCCATTTTTCGTAATAAGGATACGGGGCATGATATGCGAAATGATTGCACCCGGTGAATATCGTATAGAAGAAGGGCCTGTCCTTATTTCTTCGGTATTTGATTTTTGCAATGGCTCGATCTGTTACGACTTCTGTTCTGAGATAATGGGCGAAGGATTCTAGTTTTGGAAAAAGCCAATAACCAAATTTATTGTCAAAATATAAAGGGATGACTGGATGCGAGAGGTAAAGTGCCTGGCTCAGCCATATGCGGAAGGAGTCAAATTCAGAGACCTGAACGTCCTCAAATCCCATAGGAACTTCATTAAATATAGCGCTGCACCAGTCGCCTATTACCGCAGTGTCGTATCCTGAATCACCTAAAATTTCAGGAAGTTTGGGAGATTCAGTATTTACCCTGTCGACGATTTTCTTCGAAGGGAACATTTGTCGGACCCCATGAGAGTGTGGGTATTGAGAACTGAAGAGGCCGATCATGGATTCGAGAGTCGAACCGATCGGAGTGAAACAATTGGTAAAGTTTTGTGATTGAGCGGCAAGTTTGTCAATATTAGGAGAGGTTTTGCGTTCGTACCCATTGCAGGATAGGTGATCCGGACGCAACGAATCTGATGCAATGATAATAATATTGGGACTTTCTGAATCCTTAGTGAGACTTGATTGAAGAATTTTGATGCTTATGCCCAATGAAATCATGATGCCTGCGGTCACCATGATTGGTGCAATCTTGAATCTGATATTGCCCATTGCTCTTGGCAATGAGACTAGGAATCGTATCCAAAAAACTGAGACGACTAATAAAATCACAATCGGGATCCCATTGAGTAGGGTCCACAGAGTGATACTTTTAAGGATTCCAGGAGCGCCAGGCATTATCTGTGATTGCCATTCAGGTATCCATTGAGCCACGAAGTATGGTTTGAAGACCATCATTCTAAAAATCAGTGCTGAGAGGCTAATTAACATAAGGAACAAGGTCCTTAGGATGATTGATTTGCGAGTGAATTGCTTTTTCCCAATCCATATTTTCACTATTGGGAAGAGTACAATTACGTAACACGCTGAAATTATTAGATAGCCTCTGAGCAGCGATACGCTGTTCATTACCATGTATAATCCATGATCCTTTACAGCGCCTTCTGCAAAAGAACTGTTCACTTCAGCTGCTTTAGTCAATAGTAAGGAGCAGCTCACAATGTATAAAACAAAGTGAAAAAAGATGATGCTAAGTGCTACCCAAAGAAAGATAATCGTTCCTTTTTTAGCCTCAGTACTTGATTGCGCTATGTCTTGACGCGCTGTTCCCATTGACTTTTCTTGTTCTTTTCAGATTTCTATGTCTGACCGGGTGAGGCTCCGTGCATTTCTGAAAATAAAACAACTGCAATTAAGAATCAACTTAATAGTGCTTTCACAGTGCGGATTTATGGCTAATAATTAGCATGTTAGGATGAATCAGAACCATAGTCTGGAACCACTAAGTAAGAATGGCGATAATAAGTCATTCTTATTATTGGTGGGATGGGTATTCGGAGCCTTATGCCTCTCAGTTCCTTACAACTTGTATTGGAAGTTGGGGAATGGTCTCCTTGCGGCCAATATATTAATTACTCTGATCCTTGCGGCGGCAGGAGCGATTTTGGTAGTTGCGACGATCAGATTCAGACAGCGAGGGTCAGACGGCTTCGGATCCATGCTCAAGGGTTGGTTTGTATCAGCATGGAAATGTAATGGGCTTTTCTGGTTGATGGTATTTCTGCTCCTTGTCCTCAGTGATATTTATGCTCTCTTTGCAGTGGACACTGATAATGCATTGGAATTGGTTGGTTCCTCATTGGGGCGGTTGAGTACTCACGCAGCGTCTGCCCTTTGTTTGATATTTCTTTTTCAGTTTGTTCTTGGTATGACGCCGAAGCCTTTAAGGGCGATCGTTGTTTTGGTCTTTTCTTTGGCGCCGATTTTGGTTGTCGCTGACTTTCTTTTGAAGCAGTACTGGAACCATTCGCTTTTTACTTTTGTTAATTCTTTGACTGCTTCAGGAAGCTTTGATTTGAGCAAAGAGATCGCGGCTTCTGGTGTCGATATGACAGTGAATCAATTCTTAGGAATTGGATCACTGGTACTGGTAGGGTCCTTTCTGTTCTATCTTGGCACCTCTCTCATTAGATTTCGTGTATCGAACCGTTTCATTTTAAGTGGGGCCTTATTTTGCTGGATTTTTACTATTGTAGAGTCCGGGTCCAGTCATCTTTATAAGCGTAGTGAGGAGTGGCAGCGTCATCATAAGTTATTTGGAACGCATATCGGAATTTTTGCGCCGCCAGCGGGCTTTGAAAAGATGGACGTAGCCTTTCGTGAAATATCTCCTGCTCCTATTAGGGATGAACTTCTTGAGGGCCTAGAGGACGCGCCTCATTTGCAGAAGCCGGACGTTTATGTGTTCATGATCGAGAGCTGGAGATCCGATTCAATTACCCCGGAAGTGACTCCGTTCCTCCACCGTTTCCGTAAAGAAGAGGCTCAGGACTTGGGAAGGACTTTTGCAGGTTCCAACTGCACCCCTCTTTCATGGTTCTCAATGCTGCATAGTCGTGTTGCGATTCACTGGGGAGAGGCCGTAAAACAAAAGGATGGTGAAAATGGATTCGCTGGAGCCTATCCACTCAAAGTCCTAAAAAAGATTGGCTATGAAATACAGGTCAGAGCAGTATGTGATTTGAGTTATAGGCACCTCGGGCCTTTGAATTTCGGCGGCAATCATTATTTGGCGGATATGACGTTAGATGATTCGGAGAACGCTTTGCTTGGATCGATTCCTGAGCGTGAGAAATTCATAATGAGAGATCAGCGAGAATATATTAATTCGGATCCGGAATCACCACAGTTCCATTTCACGGCTCTGGATTCTCCTCATTACAATTATTACTGGCCTTCCGACTTTGAGCAACTCCACGAGAACTGTGCCAATTATGTGCCGGGGAATCTTGCGCCGAGTGATGAGATTATTGGTCAGGTCGTGAGAAGATATGAGAATGCAGTGCATTGGGTGGATTATGCGATAGAGGAATTTGTGGATTTTCTTAAATTCAAAGGTCGTTATGATAATAGTGTCATTATCATAACCGGAGACCATGGTGAGGAATTTCAGGAAGACGGTAGCTGGTTCCACTGTTCTTCTTTGAACAAGTACCAGACAGAAGTTCCTATCATAATTAAATGGCCAGAGTGGGTGAAGGATGTGCCGTCTCAAGACAATGTGAGTCACTATGACGTGATGCCTAGTCTGCTAAATATAATTGGTCTGAATCCGAAATACTATGAGGGCCTTGCCGGGCAGTCCTTATTTGATTATCAGGATTCACCGCGAGAGGCGGTACTTTCAACTGTTCACCGAGGAGAGTCCGGGATAGGGGTCTGCCTGATCGGTGAAGGGCGTAAGGTTAAATTTTCTTTTCCTGGTCCATGGAGTACGAGCGTTCCTAAGCAATTGGTAGTATGTGAGTATTCGGACATTCTAGATAATCCTCTCGATTTCAGGAAAGAGATTGGTACGTTGAGTCATACTGATTACATTAGGCAGCAGTTTCCCCGTTCAAGTTCGCGCTTCTTTGAACGCTTTGAGAAGCATTCTAGTCAGTGATTTGTATCTTAATTTCGTCTGAATTTGCTTTGAGTTCAGGGGCGTACATTGCTTCTGCGCGGCTCGGTAAAGCGCTGAACTTTCCAGGAGTCTCGGCCCTCATACGGTAACTAAGGCTGTGCTTTCCTCTTGCCAGAGACCTTACAAAGAAAGTGACTTTCTGGTCCCTCAGTTCCATGTAGGCGCCCATGCCGTTACGCGAATAACCGCTTCGCAGATCGACTGGCTCGAACCCGGCCGCCTTCATGTCTTCGAACATAAGGTATTCGTAGTCGTTCTTGCTTTCGATAGTCAGTTCAATTTCGACCAGATCACCACTCTTAATTTTGTCACCATTCTTGAGCTTTGATCTTTTGTATTTCTCCACTTTCTGGTTCACGGACTGACCCCTAGAGCCGACGTTTTGAATCTTTTTATCCTCGGGGGTAAGTTTGTAATATTCACGATTGACCTTCACTTCTAGGCCGGCCTTGGTGATAAAGTCCTCAAGAGTGAAGTTTGTCAGGTAAGCATTGAAGTAGAGTGGGCCCTTGCCCTTTTTCCTGAACTCGAGCTTATGCTCGCCTGTGTCCACGGCGTCCCCTTCAAGGACAAGCTTATTGTCATAATTAAAGATATTATCCTTATTGATCTTTACCTCTTTTAGTTTCTTTCCGTTGAAAAGAATTTCGACAGTCATGTCAGGTTCGGATTCACCAGTCGCACGTATGTAGTCAGCCAGTGCCTCGATGCAGATCGCAGTGTCTCTTGTGCTATTCCAATAAGTCGCGTGCTTGCGATTATTGATCAGGTATTTTGCCAGTCCGCTCGCTTGCGGTGATTTAGGTTTGACCGCTGCGAGTAGTTTCAGGTAATAGGCTTGCGATTCGAACTCGCTACCGTACCAGCTCCACCAGTACCCGCCATTTTTTAGCTCGAGGTACGCGCTCTGGTTTTCGTTATCGATGACGAGGAACTGCTCGACGTTACGAATCAACATGTCCCGCTCCTCGACCCTATTGATCTTGTGCATCGCGAGTCCAAGCATGGACTTTGAGTACACGGTCAGCTTGTTCCGGTCTCGGTAAAGAAAATCGCGCATTTCTGCATTCACTTTGTCCGCATCGCAGAGGACCATGAAGATGAATGCGTCGAGATTATCGGCATGACTTTTCCATCGCTTGTTCTTGTCCTTATCGACTGAGTTTTTGATCAGCTGGACCTGTTCTTTCTGTTGTCTCTGGAGCCAAGTAATGCCTTTTTCGAGGGTTCCAGGGACCAGAGCAATGTCATTTTCCTGGGCCAGTTGGAGTCCGTGAATGACCACGGCCGTAGTGTGAGGGT